>DATNAR010000153.1:0-11983 GCA_035607385.1 Casimicrobiaceae bacterium | reverse complement strand
AGCGTGATCCGCGTCAAGGATTACGACGAGGCCCTTTCGGTAGCCAACGACACCGACTTCGGCCTTTCCGCCGGCATCGTGACCACGTCGCTCAAGCACGCGTCGCATTTCAAGCGCGCCAGCGAGGCCGGCATGGTGATGGTCAATCTGCCGACGGCAGGCGTCGATTACCACGTGCCGTTCGGCGGACGCAAAGGCTCGAGCTACGGACCCCGCGAGCAGGGACGCTATGCGCGCGAATTCTTCACCGTGGTCAAGACCGCCTACACGTTGCCGTAATCCGGCGCCCCCGGTTGGTGCCTTGACCACCGACCAGATGTCGACAATTTTTACGACTGCTCGAGCTAATTCTCGACCGTGCGCGCTAAGCCATTGTAGCCATTGCAAATACGATCCTCGGTACGGTTGTTGCGTACAACGTGTTCGCAGAATCTATCGCTATCGCAAGCGGAGGTCCGATGTCCACCCGTTCGAAGTCGTCAATGTCGCGTGTCTTGTGGCTGGCTCCAGGAATCGCCGCACTCTTTCTTTGGGCGTCATCAGCGGCCGGCGCTGCCTTCTTTTTCAGCACCGGCAATCCCGACGGACTGATGGCGACGGCGTCGCGTCCCGACAGCGCCGGCAAGACAGAGATCGAATCGGCGGACGATTTTGTTCTTTCCGGTGCGACGACGATCACCGGCGCAACGTTCACCGGACTCGTACCGCTCGGTTCGACCGCCACCGACGTCATCATCGAGATCTACCGGGTCTTTCCCAAGGATTCGACCGTCCCGCCCAGCGGCCAGGTGCCGACGCGCGCGAATTCGCCATCCGACGTCGCTTTCGACAGCCGCGACTTCCCCGGACAACTAGGATTTTCGACCGGGTTGCTCAGCCCCAGTTTCACCGCGGCCAACAGCGTCGTGAATGGCATCAACCCGGTGCCGAATCAGACGACCGGTGGCGAGGGCCCGGTCACCGGGCAGGAAGTCCTGTTCAGCGTGAGCTTTATCACGCCGTTTACTCTGCCCGCCGACCATTACTTTTTCGTTCCCCAGGTGACGCTGGATAGCGGCGACTTCCTTTGGCTGTCGGCGCCAAAGCCGATCGCGGCGCCCGGGACGCCTTTTTCTCCCGACCTGCAAAGTTGGATCCGCAACGCCGCCCTCGATCCGGACTGGCTGCGCATCGGCACCGACATCGTCGGACCACCGCCACAGGGAGGCGCGGCGCCGACGTTCAACGCGGCCTTTACGCTGATCGGCCAGGTTCCCGAGCCGGCAACCCTGCTTCTGCTCGCCGTCGGCTTGGTCGTTGCTTGGTGGGGCTTGAAGAAACGCAAGCGTTGAGCGTTGCGCAAAAGCGGCGCGCTCGCGTCAGCGCCCCACCATCGCCAGCACGTCGGCCTTCAAAAAGCGCTCGACGACCAGCATGAATCCGATCGACGGGATCAGGAGCAGCAGCGCGGTGATCGACGCGATCTGGTAATTGCCGCCCATGCTGGCGTTGAACATCAGCAGCGGCAAGGTCGTCACGTCCGGAACCCCGACGAAATAGGTGCCGGTAAATTCGTCGAGCGATTCGAGAAACACGAAAATCGCACTGGCGATCAGGCCGGGCGCTGCGATCGGAAGCGTGACCGTGCGAAAGCAGGTCCAGGCCGAAGCGCCGAGATTGCGCGCCGCTTCTTCGAGCGAAACGTCGACCGAGGCAAACGCTGCCGATGCGATCCAGACGGCAAGGACCAATCCGTGCGAGGCATGCACGAGCACGACGCCGAGAATCGTGCCGTTGAGGCCGATCTGGTAGAAGACCTGCGCGATGTTGACGTAGACCGGCAGGTTGGGCACTGCCTGCGGAAGCAGGAACGCGAGCAGGATCGCGCTTCGCCACGGCAGCCTCAGTCGCGCCAGTGCATATCCGGCGGGCACGGCGACCGCGAGGCTTAAGAAGACCGTCAGCACGGCGATCCACACGCTGGTGCCGAGCGAGGCCAGCGCATTGCCGCGCGGCTGGAACACCCGGTACCAGAACGTGAGCCCGTATTCGAGCGGCAGCTTGCTCGGGAAATACCAGCGTTCGGCAAACGCCCATAAAAACAGGTTGAGCAGCGGCCCGAATATCGCAAACGCGAACAGCGCGAGAAGCACGGCGCGCAGCAGCGACGCCAGCGGCGCCGGGAGCGTCATCGCGCTCATGCGCGGGGCCGCTGCTCCGCCGCTCATGCGACGGCCTCCTTACGCCAATGTCTCATGATCGACATCTCGTGTCGGCCGCCTGTCGCCCTCGCGGGTCGCATCCCCGCTGTCGCGGGGCCCCTGCTCCGCCGCTCATGCGACTACCTCGATCTTCTTCGATGCGTGCCGCAGATAGAACCAGGCACCACCCGCGGCCAGCACTAGCGACAGCAGGCACAAGGCGTTGGCGACCGGATAATCGGCGAAGGTGTTGATCCGATAGGCGACGTCGACGGTCACCATCGTCGGCGAATTCGGATTGATCATCAGCGGCACGGACAGCACCGAGAGCATCGTCACGAACGAAAGGACCAGGCCGACCAGCAACGTGCCTCGCACCTGCGGCAGAACGATGTCGAGCAGCACGCGCAGCCGCCGTGCGCCGAGGTTGCGCGCCGCCTCGATGTGCTGCGACTCCAGCGACGCCATCGCGCCGGCCAGAAGCAGCGTCACGAACGGCGCCTGCTTCCAGACGAAGGCGACCACGATGCCGCGCCAGTCGAGCATGCTTTGCGCCGATAAAGGCTCGATCAGCCCGCTGCCGATCAGCACGTGGTTTAGCATGCCGTTCTTGGCCAGGAACGTCCGCATGACCTGGCCGGCGACGACGAACGGAATGAACAGCGGCCAGCGGTAAAGCCAGCGGAGCATCGCGACGGCGCGCGGATTCTCGCCGAGGGTCAGATAGCCTGCGATCGCAATCGACAGCAGGCCGATCAGTACCGTCGACAGCAGCACGATCGCCAACGTGAACAAGAGGTCGGTCGTGTAGAGGTCGAAGGCCTTGCTGAAGTGCTCGAGCGTCAAGCCGCCGAGCTTGCCGCGAAAGGCGACGATCGCCGACATCGCCAGCGGCGCGATGAAGAACGCGCCGACGACAGCGAGCGCCGGCGCCGCAAGGGCGACCCCCGTCCAGCGGTCAGCGAGCCGTCTCGCCGCGGCCAAGCGTATCCCCCTTGCCGCGGCCCTAAAGCCCTTACTTCAGGACCACCCGTTCGTAGCCTTCGACAATTTCCTTGAAATAGGGCGACAGCGGGAACGGACGGCCGTACCTGGCCAGATCCTGCGGCGAAACGTCGGTGAACAGCTTGTTCCACGCCGCCTGATCCAGCTTGGGCTGCACGTACTGCGGATCGATGCCGGGATACCAGTTGAACTGCTTGATGATGCCGTCGGCCTGGACCTCGGGGCTTTCCGCGAGCTCGATGAACTTCTTGGCCAGTTGCGCATGCGCCGCCTTCGCCGGGATCACGTAATACATCGGCTGTCCGGGAAGTCCCGGGGACGGCAGCGCGAGCTTCATCTTGGGACTCATGCGCCCGTCGGCCTGCCAGGTATAGAACATGTCGACCCAGACCGGACCCATCGCGATCTCGCCGCGGTTCAGCATGTCCAGCGTGCCGGCGTTACCCGGCGTCATCACGACGTACTGGTTGAAGTCCTTCAGGCCGGCCAGCGCCTTGTCGATCGCCGGCCCCGACGAGGCATCGAACGGGCCTTTTTCCAGCTTGTCGCCGATGCCGCTATACGCCGACACCCAGCCGGTGACGAAGCCCACTCCGGACATGCCGCCCTTGACGCCGTTGTAGCCGAATTGTTTCGGGTTCTTCTTCACCCATTCGGTCAATTCGGCGAACGATCGCGGCGGCGACTTCACGAGCTCGGGGTTATAGGCGAACACGATCTGGCTGTGGAACATCGGCATTACATAGCCGTCGACGTTCGCGCCCAGCGCGTTCTTGGCCGTGTCGCGCGAGACCAGCTTGCCGGCGCTGATGTCGTTGCGATACGGCATCAGCAGCTTCTCGTTGACCATCGTCGCCGAGGCGAGCTGGTGGATCACCGCGACGTCGACATCCCATTCGGCGTTGCCCGCCTTCTGCTGCGCCGACAGCTTCTCGTAAATTTTCTGCGAACCCGAATCGCCGGGGCCGGTCCCCACCGCGCGCACCTTGACGCCGGGGTTCGCCGCCTCGAACTTCGGCGCCAGATAATTGTTGACGTAGTCGACCATGTTCTGGTCGCCGGCGGTGACGACGTTCAGCGTCGTTTGCGCCACGGCCGCACCGGCGAACGCGAGCGCGGAAGCGAGAGCGATAAGACGAGATTTCATTGAATCCTCCTAGGATCTTGTTCCCGCGGCGATTCCCGTGGCGGATGTCGCGATCGTGAACGGCGCATCCGCCCGCACCGCCACGGCGGTGCAGTCACAGTTGATGACAATACCCGAAATCCTCCGCTCCCGACATCGGTCCGCCCGGTCACGCGGCCGGCCGCATCGCCCCCGCGACCGCCTTGTCTGTCTCGTCCAGGGGAAAGAGCAGCAGCGCGTCGCGGGGAACGACGACGCAGGCGGGCGCGCCTTCGGGCAGCCGGTCCGGCGCATGAACCCACACGTCGCCGCCGGCGGTGCGCACGCGATAGCGATAGCCCTGGCCGACGTACACGGCTTGGGCGATCGTTCCGGACAGCAGCAGGCCGCCATCGTCAGTTGCCGAGCCGGCGGCCTCCAGGCGGGCGGAGTCGCTGCGAAAATGCGCGCGCACGGGCCGGCCTGCTTTCCCTTCCGCGGCCGCGGTCAAGACGCCGTCGTCGCGCTGCGCGACGTCGATCGCGTTGTCCGCTCCCATGAAACCGGCGACGAAGGCCGACGTAGGCCGGTGAAAGATCTCCTCGGGGGCGCCGACCTGGACGATGCGGCCGGCATCGATGACCGCGATCCGGTCGGACAGGGTCAGCGCTTCCTCCCGATCGTGCGTGACATAGACGGCGGTGATGCCGATGCGCTGCTGCAGCGCGCGGAGCTCGTGGCGCAGCTCCAGCCGCACTTTGTAGTCGAGGTTCGACATCGGCTCATCGAGCAGGAGGAGCTGTGGATCGATCGCCAGTGCGCGGCCGAGGGCGACGCGCTGACGCTGGCCGCCGGACAGCTGCGTCACCGGCCTCGGCCCGAAGCCGTCGAGCTGCAGCAGCTTGAGCATCTCCGCGACGCGGCCGGCAATCGCGGGCTTGGTCCAGCTGCGCATCCGCAGGCCGTAGGCGATGTTGTCGGCGACGTTCATGTGCGGCCACAGGGCGTACGACTGGAACATCATCGCCGTCCCGCGCGCTTCGGGGGGGAGGTGCGTGATTTCCTTGCCGCCTACGCGGATCGTGCCCGATTCCGGGCGCACGAATCCGGCGATCGCACGCAACAACGTCGTCTTTCCGCAGCCGGAGCTGCCGAGGAGCGCGATCATCTCGCCGCGCTCGACGCCGAGGCTGACGCAATCGAGCACGCGCGTCGCGCCATACGAGACGGTCAGCGCTTCGATCGAAAGATAGGGCGGGTTGGCGTTCAAGGGTCACCGCGATCGGCGTCCGGCACGGCAGGAATGCATTCCAACGGCGCGTCGAATGCAGCGGCGATTGTGGCGTAATTGCGGATGGCGTTCAAGTTGCTCCGCCGCTGGAACGGGAGTTGCATCAGGCTTGATGTTTATGACGATCGCGCGTCTTGCGCCCGTGGAGCGGCTGAGAGTTCCGGGGTGATGGCGTCGATCGGGTGACGCGTTGCGTCGAAAAGCGCCGCGCCGTGTCGGCTTCGCCGCGACCGGCAATGACGATGTCATGACGGCGAGCGACCAGGCATTTGACTTATGCTTGCTTTGGGCCGAACTGACAAGCCGACAACAGACGCACGCGGCCCGGAACGATCAGGGGACTCCGGCATGACGAGGATGAACATTTTGCGCAGGATGTCGATTGTGGCGGCGCTGGCGCTGATCGCGCCGTGCGCGGCGGCCGCGGATTTCGTCTTTTCGATCACCGAAGGCGTCACCTACTACCAGACCAACCGGGAAATCCAGGCGCGGTTCCAGCCGCTGTCGGACCTGTTGGCGAAGGCGCTGAAGCGACCGGTGCGCATGGTGGTGGTGAGCCCGTACAACGACCTGCGCGAAGGTCTCGCCAAGCAGGAGTACGACCTGGCGTTCATCCATCCGGCGCATGTCTCGCTGGCTGCGATCAAGTCGGGGCAGTACCATTCGGTCGCATGGACGACCGGCTTCACCGACTACTCGGTATTTCTGCTGATCAACAAGGATCAGCCGTACACCAAGTTCGACGATCTGAAGGGCCAAACGGTCGTCAGCCCCGACCCGGATTCGATCACGGCGGCCATGTTGCGCGCGATGCTGCGCGATCAGAAGTTCGGCTCGACCGACGTCAAGATCATCACGACCCGTTATCAGGACGCCGTGCCCTTTTACGTCGAATACGGTTTTGCGCAGGCCGGCGCGACCGCCGCCAAGTCGGTGGCGAAATCGTGGACCTCGAAAGGCGGCAAGATCCTGCTGACCTCGCGTCCGACGCCGATCAAGCAGTTCATCGCCTCGTCCAGGCTGTCGGCCGACGACGACGAGAAAGTGCGCACCGTGCTGACGACGCTGGCGCAGAGCGACGGGGGCAAGCATGCGCTGACCACCCTCGGCTACCAGGGATTCGTCCCCCCGAATCGCGACGACGAGCTCAAGGCGATCGCCTGGCTCGGCCTGTAGGGCCGCGCGTCGCCGGGCGGGCGCCGCCGCGGCGGCTCGGCGCTGCCGGGCCGGCGGCGCGACGCTGACGATGCCGCCCAAACGCGCAGGACGGCCGTACACGATCCGGTCGTCTCCCACCCACGGCCGCGGCGCGTTCGCGACCCGGACGATCAGGAAGGGCGCCCGCATCGTCGAGTACCGCGGCACCCGCTCGAGCTGGGACGTGGCCTGCAGGCGCCCCCCGAGCGATCCTTCCGACCCCTACCATACGTTGCTGTTCGAGCTTTCCGATGGCAGCGTCATCGACGCGGGCTTGCGCGGCAATGCGGCGCGCTGGATCAATCACGGCTGCGAGCCGAACTGCGAGGCGATCGAATACGACGACGGCCGCGTGTTCATTCATGCCAGACGCACGATACGCGCCGGCGAAGAGCTGACCTACGACTACCGCCTGAGCTTCGTCGGGCCGATCAGCCGGCGCGCGCGCGAAGCCCTGCGCTGCCGCTGCGGTGCGAAGCGCTGCCGCGGTACCTTGCTGCTGAAACCGCCGGTCGCGGCGAAACGGCGCGCAGCCCGACGCTGATCACGGTCGCAGCAAGTCAGTGCTTGGCCAGCTCGAGCTTGCCGATCTGGTTGCGATGCACTTCGTCGGGCCCGTCCGCCAGACGCAGCGTCCGGGCGTGCGCATACGCCTGCGCGAGTCCGAAGTCGTCGCAGACGCCGGCCGCTCCGTGCGCCTGGATCGCCCAATCCAGTACCGTGCAGGCCATCGCCGGCGCTGCGACCTTGATCATCGCGATTTCGGCCCGCGCGGCCTTGTTGCCGACCGTATCCATCATGTAGGCAGCCTTGAGCGTCAGCAGGCGCGCCTGGTCGATCATGATGCGCGACTCGGCAATCCTCTCCAGCGTAACCGTGCGTTCGGCCACCGGCTTGCCGAAGGTCGTCCGTGACTTGACCCGCACGCACATTTTTTCCAGCGCCCGTTCGGCCAAACCGATCAGACGCATGCAGTGATGAATGCGGCCCGGCCCCAGCCGGCCCTGTGCGATCTCGAATCCCCTGCCCTCGCCGAGCAGGATATTGGACTGCGGGACGCGCACGTTCTCGAAATCGACTTCCATGTGTCCGTGCGGGGCGTCGTCGTAGCCGAACACTGGCAGATGGCGAACGATCTTCACGCCCGGCGTATCGCGCGGCACCAGCAGCATCGACTGCTGCGCGTGGCGTGCCGCGCTTGGATCGCTCTTGCCCATCACGATAAAGATGCGGCAGCGCGGATCGCCTGCGCCCGACGACCACCACTTGCGTCCATTGACGACGTAGTGGTCGCCGTCGCGCACGATCGAGCTCTCGATATTGGTCGCATCCGACGATGCGACGTCAGGCTCGGTCATGCAGAATGCCGAGCGGATCGTTCCCGCCAGCAGCGGCTCGAGCCATTGCGCTTTCTGCGCCGGAGTGCCGTAGCGCTCGAGCGCCTCCATGTTGCCGGTATCCGGAGCCGAACAATTGAAGACCTCGGGTGCCCAGAGCACGCGCCCCATGATTTCGCACAGCGGCGCGTATTCGGTGTTCGTCAGGCCCGCGCCGCGCGCCGACGCCGGGAGAAACAGGTTCCACAAGCCGGCCGATCTCGCGGCCGCCTTGAGCTCCTCGACCAGGTGCGTGGGCTGCCAGCGATCGCCGGCGGCTACCTCCTGGTAATAGCGCTGCTCGTTCGGATAGACGAATTCGTCGAAAAATGCGTTGAGCCGACCCTGCCACTGCACGACAGCCGGCGAGTAATCGAAATCCATCGTCATCCTTTCGCCACGTGTGCCGCAGTCAGCCGTCGCGCGCTCCCTGCGCGCGGCTTCGTTCGACCTCTTTCCAGGCAAGCTCGGCCAGCGGCCGCGCCCGCCGCCCGGCCTCCAGCGCTTGCTCGCTCGAGGCGTTGCCGGCAAGCGCGCGGCTCAGAACGCCCTGGAGTATGGCCGCCATCCGAAACATGTTGTACGCCATGTAGAAGTCCCAGGCTTGCGCGCCGGGCCTCTCGAGCGTCGGATTGTCGCGCAGATACATCGCGACGTATTCATCCTCGTCCGGTATCCCCAGCGCGGCCAGATCGCAGCCGCGCAGGCCGCGGAATTCGTCCGGGGCGAGCCGCCAGGTCATCAGGTGATAGGCGAAGTCGGCCAGCGGATCGCCCAGCGTGGACAATTCCCAGTCGAGCACGGCCAGCACCCTGGGCTCGTCGCGGGCGAAGATCATGTTGTCCAGACGAAAATCGCCGTGGACCAGCGACGTTCGCTCCCCCGCCGGAATGTGACGCGGCAGCCATTCGATCAGCTTGTCCATCGCCGCGATCGACTCGGTGGCCGAGGCCTGGTATTGGCGGCTCCAGCGGTCTATCTGCCGCGCGAGATAATTGCCGGGCCGGCCGTAGTCGGCAAGTCCGATGGCGGCGAAGTCGACGCGATGCAATGCGGCGATGACTCGATTCATTTCGGCGTAGATCGCGCGTCGCTCCTGGGGCGCCATTGCCGGCAGCAGCGGATCCCAGAAGATCCGGCCGTCGACAAAATCCATCAGGTAGAAAGGCGTGCCGATCACCGTCTCGTCCAGGCACAGGCAATGCGTGCGCGCGACCGGCACCGCGCTCCCGGCAAGCGCACGGATCACCCGGTATTCACGATCGATCGCGTGCGCCGAGGGCAGCAGCTTGCCCGGAGGCTTGCGGCGCAGCACATACGACTTTCCGCCGGCGTTGAGCTGGTAGGTCGGATTCGATTGCCCGCCTTTGAACTGCACGACGTCGAGGGGACCGGTGAAGCCCGGCACGTTGGCGCCAAGATATCGCTCGAGCGCGGCCACATCGAAGCGAAGCGCGTCGGCCACCGGCCGCGTGCCGGCGAACTGGCGGTAATCGCTCGTCATCGCCCGTTTGCCCGCCCCGACGCGCTACACGGCGGTGACGCCGCCATCGACGGCGACGATCTGGCCGGTGATGAACGCGCCCGCCTCGGAAGCAAGAAGAACGGTCAGGCCCTTCAGATCTTCCGGGCCGCCGACGCGCTTCAGCGGCGCCTTCGCCGCCACGGCCTCGCCCATCATCTCCATCACGCCCTTGGTCATCTTGGTCGGGAAAAAACCCGGCGCAATCGCGTTGACGTTGATGTTGTACGGCGCCCATTCGGCGGCGAGCGAGCGCGTAAAGTTGACCACGCCTCCTTTGGTGGTGTTGTAGGCCAATGTCGCCGGGCGGCCGGGATCGCCGCCGCCGACGAGTCCAAGGATCGATGCGATATTGATGATCTTGCCCTGCCGGCGCGGCAGCATCGACCGGCGGCCGACTTCCTGACAGACGACGAACATCGCCGTCAGATTGAGATCGACGACCTTCTGCCAGGCCTCCAGCGGATGGTCGATCGTCGCCGCGCCCCAGGTGGTTCCGGCATTGTTGATCAGCACGTCGATCGGACCGAGCGCGGCGATCGCCCGCTCGACGACGGGGCCGATCGCGGCCGGCTTCGACAGATCGGCGACGAAGCCGACGACGTCGGCGTCCCATCGCGAGCGCAGCTCGGCGGCGGCTTCCTCGAGCTCGTCGCCTTTGCGCGCGACGAGCGCGAGCCTTGCTCCCATTTCCGCCAGCGCCTCGGCCATCTGCAATCCCAATCCGCGCGAACCGCCGGTGACCAGCGCCGCCTTGCCGGTCAGATCGAATCGTTGCTTGACGCTCATGATCGTTCCGCCACCCCGTATTTGTACGTCGATCCTGGGGCCGACGCGCTTGCCGCATGCGCTCGCGCATCTGCCTTGGCCGCCGCATTCAGGTTAACATTGTCCGCCGGCGCGAGATCGATCGCGCCGGTCGAACACCTCGTCCGCCTTCGGCCGGCGCTGACGCAATCATCCCCGAAGGAGATTGCCCGATGACTGCAAGCAACAGGCAGGTCCTGCTGGCCAGCCGTCCGCAGGGACAAGTCAGCGAGGACAATTTTCGGATCGTCGAAACCCCGCTCGCGCCGCCGGGCGACGGCGAAGTGCTGGTCAGAAACGAATGGCTGTCGCTCGATCCCTACATGCGGGGACGGATGAATGACGCCAAATCGTACGTGCCGCCCGTTCAACTGGGCGAAGTGATGGTCGGTCAAACCGTGGGCGAAGTGGTCGAATCGCGCGACCCGGCCTTCCGTCCCGGCAACAAGGTGCTGACCTCGCTGGGCTGGCAGTTGTACGGAACCGCCGCGGGCAGCGCGCTGACGCGCATCGATCCGTCGCAGGCGCCGGCATCGTACTATCTCGGCCTGCTCGGCATGCCGGGGATGACCGCCTGGTTCGGCTTGTTCGATCTCGGGCAGCCGAAAAGCGGCGACACGGTCGTCGTATCGGCGGCATCGGGCGCGGTCGGCAGCGTCGTGGGACAGCTGGCGAAAAGCCGGGGCTGCCGCGCCGTCGGCATCGCGGGAGGGCACGCGAAGTGCCGTTACGTTGTCGACGAGCTCGGCTTCGACGCGTGCGTCGACTACAAGGCCGGCAGGCTGGAGCAGGACCTGCGCGACAGCTGTCCCAACGGCGTCGACGTCAACTTCGAGAACGTCGGCGGAGCTCTGCTGGACACGGTGCTGCGTTCGATGAATCTGCACTCCCGCGTGGTGATTTGCGGCCTGATCGCCGAGTACAACGCCACTGAGCCCTATGGCTACAAGATGCTGCGCGCGGTGCTGGTCAAGCGCATCAGGATGCAGGGGATGATTGTATTCGACTGGAAGGACCGCTACGACGAGGCGCTGCAAGGCCTGAAGGCGCTCTACGCTGCCGGCAAGCTCAAGTACCGCGAGTCGATCGTCGAGGGAATCGACAATGCGCCGCGAGGCCTTATCGGCCTGCTCAAGGGTGAAAACTTCGGCAAGCAACTGGTCAGACTCGGCTAGAGAGGCTTGTCGCCGGCGCCGGGTATTCGCCTGCGCACCCGCAAACCCGGTTGGCGCCATCACCGCCGTTTCGGCTTGATCCCGCGGGCGGCGCGGCGTATGGTCCTAGCATGCTGCGAACGCGAATGCGCGTCGCGCCGAACGTCTCGACGCACATCGGCAGCCGCGCAACGACAGGAGGAACCCGATGAAAAAACTGATGGTATCGATCGTCGCATCGATGGCGCTCGCAGGCATGGCGAGCGTCGGCGCTGCCGAGCTCAAGAAGGAGATCACGGTCGAGATTCAGAGCACCGGGTCGCATGCCGATATGGCGCCGGGAATG
>DATNAR010000151.1:0-2042 GCA_035607385.1 Casimicrobiaceae bacterium | reverse complement strand
GATGCTGCCGCCGGTCGCGATCACCATCGCCTCGTCGCGGAGCAACAAAGCCTCGAGCGCGCGCCGTTCGTGTCGGCGATACGCCGGCAGGCCGTACAGCAGGAAGAGCTCCGCCAGCGATGCGCCGGCCGCCTGCTCGATCTCGCGGTCGAGCTCGATGAACGGCACGCGGCGCCTGGCGGCGAGGCGTTTGCCCAGCGTCGTCTTGCCCGCGCCGCGCAGGCCGATCAGCGCGATCCGGCGCTTTCGTTCGTGTCCGCCGGCGCCCAACGCGCGATGCAGCGTCTGGGTCGCGCGACGGATCTCCGGCGCGGAGAGCCGCGACAGCCATTGCATCAGCAGCGCGACCTCGGTCGGCGCCTGCGGGCCGTTTCTCGTCAGCTGCTCGACCGGCACGTCGATCGCCTGCGCGATCTGCTTTAACAAGAGGATCGAGACGTTGCCGCGACCCGATTCCAGCGATGCCAGATAACGTTCGGACACGCCCGAATCCTGCGCCAGCGTGCGCCGCGACATCCCCCGGCGCGCGCGGATTTCGCGCACGCGCTCGCCGATGGCGGCGAGATAGGCGGCATCGGTGTCGCGGCCGGACGCCGCGGTCGGCGCCGTGCGCGCCGGCGCGACGGTGCTCATCGGGGGTGCGCCGGCCGGGTCTTGCGCCCGCCGACGTTGATGCGATAATGCATTTTATTGCATCCAGGTATTAATGTATGTACTATAATTCATGTCCGTCCCGATGACAAGCCCCGCCCGATGCTGAACGTCAACATCCTGGTCGGCACGATGACCGGCACCGCGCAGCTGGTCGCGCAGGAAATCGAGCTGGCCTTTGCCGGCCCGCAACTCGGTATCGACGTCATTTTCATGGATGCGCTGGACCGGCGCGTATTCGAGCGTCCGGGGATATTCCTCATCTGCACGTCGACCTACGGCCAGGGCGACGTGCCCGACAATGCCAAGGCCTTGTATGCCGATCTGTGCGCATCCCGCGACTCGCTGGCGCACGTGCAGTACGGCGTGTTCGCGCTCGGTGACAGCACGCACGTGGGAACCTACTGTTTCGGCGGCAGGCGTTTCGACGAAGTCCTGGCGGCGCGAGGCGCGCGTCGCATCGGCGAGGTGATGCAGCACAATGCCAGCGGCGGCACGCTGCCCGAAGACGTGGCGCTGGAATGGTTTCCGGAGTGGCTGAGCCAGGTGCGCGCCGCGCTCGACGCGGCGGAAGCCGGCGCCGCGGTGCCGGCGCAGGCGACGCGGCACGGCGGCGATTGACGGGGCCGGCATGCGCCGCCACAATCCCCAGTCCCGCTTCCCGTCAACGCGATCATGACCGTCCGGACACCTGCCTTTGCCGAGGCAGATCATTCGGCGTCGCCGCCGCGTCTTAGCATTCCCCGCGTGTACAACGCCGCCGCCGACCTGGTCGAGCGCAATCTCGCCGCCGGCCGCGCCGGCCGCATCGCGTTCATCGACGATGCCGGACGCTATTCGTACGGCGAGCTCGCGCAGCGCGTCAATCGCTGCGCCAACGCCTGGAAACGCCTGGGCCTGCGCACCGAGGATCGGGTTGTCCTGCTGCTGCACGACAGCATCGACTTTCCGACGGCATTTCTCGGCGCAATACGTGCCGGCATCGTACCGATCCCCTGCAATACGCTGCTGACTGGCGCCGACTACGAATATCTGCTCGCCGACAGCCGCGCGCGGGCCGTCGTCGTCTCCGCACCGCTGGCGCCGGCGATCGCGCCGCTCGCCGCGCGGCTCGACGCCCTCGAGCACGTCATCGTCTCCGGGGCCGCCGTCGACGGCACGCTGGACTTCAGCGCCTGGATCGCAGCCGAGTCGGCCGATGCGCCCATCGCGGCCACGACCGCCGACGACGTCTGCTTCTGGCTGTACTCGTCGGGATCGACCGGCAGCCCTAAAGGTGCCGTGCATCTGCATTCCGACCTGATCCACACCGCGGAGCTGTACGCGCGCCCGGTGCTCGGCATCGCACCGGACGATGTGGTGTTCTCCGCGGCCAAGCTCTTCTTCGCCTA
>DATNAR010000004.1:0-36725 GCA_035607385.1 Casimicrobiaceae bacterium | reverse complement strand
GCTGCACGCGTCCGGCGTCGGCAAGACGCTTTTCGCCTCGCTGCCGAACGAGCAGATCGATGCGATCCTCAAGGTGAGGGGCTTGCCGCGCATCACCGAGAACACGATCGTCGCGCCCGAGACGATGTGGGCGGCGCTGCGGGTCATCCGGCAGCGCGGCTATTCGTTCGACGACGAGGAGCACGCGCGCTCGACGCGTTGCGTCGCGGCGACCGTCTACGACGAGCATGCCGAGCCGCTCGGCGCGATCTCGCTGGCGGGGCCGTCGTCGCGCCTGTCCGACGAGCGTATCCGGCAGCTGGGTCCGCTGGTCGCGCACACCGCCGAGGAGCTCACCCGCACGCTCGGCGGCAAGTGGCCGCATCCGTACTGACGCCGGACGGCGGTTAGGCCTGGTTCATCCGGCGGCGGCCTCGCGCAGCAGGCCTTTCATCTGCCGCACCGCCTCGCGCAGCCCGACGAAGACTGCGCGGCTGACGATCGCGTGCCCGATGTGCAGCTCGCGCACGCCGGGCATCGCGGCGATCGACTGCACGTTGAAATAATTGAGCGCGTGCCCGGCGTTGAAACGCATGCCCAGCGCGCGGATCGCCGCACCGGCTTCGCGCACCTTGGCGAGCTCCGCGACGACCGCCGCGCTCTGCGGGTCGCGCCCCTTGGCGTGAAACGCATGCGCATAGGGCCCCGTGTGGACCTCGCAGACACGCGCGCCGATCCGCGCCGCGGCCTCGACCTGGCGAACGTCGGCATCGATGAACACGCTGCTCATGATGCCGGCGTCGGCCAGCCGGCCGACCGCGGTCTTGAGCCGCGGCTCCTGCGCTGCGACGTCGAGCCCGCCCTCGGTCGTGATTTCCTCGCGTCCCTCGGGCACCAGCATCGCCATCTCGGGCCTGAGCGCGCAGGCGAGCGCCACCATTTCATCGGTCGGGGCCATTTCCAGATTGAGCTTGATCTGCACCAGCGCGCGAAGCCGGCGCACGTCCTCGTCCTGGATATGCCGGCGGTCTTCGCGCAGATGCACGGTGATGCCGTCGGCGCCCCCGAGGTGCGCTTCGGCCGCCGCCCACACCGGGTCCGGCTCGTAGGTTCGCCGCGCCTGCCGCAGAGTCGCGACGTGGTCGATATTGACGCCGAGCTCGATCATGATCGCCGTTCTTCGCTGCCGCCGTTTTCGTCATCGAGTGCCTGCAGGTCGCGCACGACCCGGCGGCTGAATATCGCACGCTGCTCGAGATAGTGGTCGAGCACCTCGCGCATCAGGCGCTTGGCTTCGGCCGCCGCATCCGCCGTGCTGTAGTCGTGCTGCGCCAGCGCCAGCAGGGTCGCGCCGCGGACCAGCGGATAACGGCGTCCGGGTTCCGACGCCGTGCTGCGCGGACCCAGGTCGAAGGCGTAATAGTACCGTGCCGACGGATCGACCGGCCGTCCGGTATCGGCCTCGTGCGTCAGCGGCAGCGCGTAACCGAGCTCGGACAGCAGTCGCACTTCGAACTCGCGCAATATCGGCGCCTGCGCATGACCGGCGGCAAGACGCGTCAATGCGGCCTCGTAAGCGCGAAAAAGCTGCGGGTGCGGGTCCTCGCGCGGCAGCAGCTTCAGCAGGAGCTCGTTCAGATAGAAACCGCACAACAGAGCCGTGCCCGCGACCAGCGGCAGACCGCCGCGCCACTCGGCTCTGAGCAGGGTCCGCAGCTCGCCGCCGCCGGCCCAGGACAGCGTCAGCGGCTGGAATGCCTGCAGGATTCCGCGCAATTCGGAGCGCGGCCGCCTGGCGCCGCGCGCTACCAGCGCGACCCGCCCGTGGTCGGCCGTCAGCGCCTCGACGATCAGGCTGGTCTCGCGATAGGGATAGGCGTGCAGGACGAACGCCCCCTGCTCGTCGCGGCGGTCGCGCGGCTGTTTCATCGGACGTTGCCCAGGGTCCGCACGGTCGTGCTTCAGTAACCCAGCCGGGTCAGCTGCGCCTCGTCGTCGGCCCAGCCGGATTTCACCTTGACCCAGACTTCCAGGAATACCTTGCCGCCGAACAGGCGCTCCATGTCCCGCCGCGCGGCACTGGCGATCGACTTCATCGTCGTTCCGTCCTTGCCCAGCAGGATCGCGCGATGGCTGGCCTTGTCCGCATAGACGGTCGCATGGATGCGCCGCAGCGCGCCGTCGTGCGCGAAGCTGTCGATGGCCACCGTGGTCGCATACGGGATCTCCTCGCCGAGCAGGCGGAAGATTTTTTCCCGCACGTACTCGGCGGCGATGAAGCGCTCGTCCCTGTCGGTCAGATCGTCCGCGGCGAACAGCGGCGCGCCGATCGGCAGATGGCGCGCGACCTCCGAAGTCAGCCGATCCAGCTGCGTGCCCTTTTCGGCGCTGATCGGCACCAGCGCGGCAAACGGATGCGCTTTTTCGAGCAGCGCAAGATACGGCAGCAGCCGCGCCTTGTCGGTCAGGCGGTCGACCTTGTTGATCGCGGCGATCGCAGGAACGCGCGGCGGCAACAGCGCGAGGACCGCGCGATCGGCCTCGGTCAATTTCACCGCTTCCAGTACGACGATGATCGCGTCGACGCCGCCAATGCTGTCGCGCACCGTCCGGTTCATCCGGTCGTTGAGCCGGGAGCGATGCGCGGTCTGGAAACCCGGCGTATCGACAAAGAGGAACTGCGCGGAAGGGGTTGTCATGATGCCGAGGATGCGGTGCCGCGTCGTCTGCGGCTTGCCCGACGTGATCGACACGCGCGCCCCGACCAGCGCATTGACCAAGGTCGACTTGCCGACATTGGGCCGTCCGACGACGGCCACGTAGCCGCAGCGGAACCCGGCGGAGTCAGCCACCGGTCGCCCGCTCGTATGCGGCCGCGGCGGCGGCCTGCTCGGCGGCGCGCCGGCTCGGCCCGGACCCGGTCGCCACAATATCCAGCGCCGGAATCCGGCAGACGACGTCGAAAGTCTGCAAGTGCGACTCGCCGCGGACGGCGGCGACTTCATACTCGGGCACCGCCAGCTTCCTCCCCTGCAACCATTCCTGGAGGCGCGTCTTCGGATCCTTGGCCAGGCCCGTCGGATCGATGCCCGCGATCTCGCCGGCGTAGAGCCGGCTGATCGCGGCGTCGACGGCATCGAAGCCGCCGTCGAGAAAGATCGCGCCGAACACGGCCTCCAGCGCATCGGCCAGTATCGACGGTCGCGAGGCGCCGCCGCTCCTGAGCTCACCTTCGCCGAGCCTGATCGCACCGCCCAGATCGAGTGTGCGCGCCAGCCGGTAGAGCATGTCCTTGTTGACCAGGTTGGCACGGATCCGCGAGAGCTCGCCCTCCGGGAGCTGCGGAAAGCGCCGGTACAGCGCCAGTGCGATCGCGCAATTGAGAATCGAATCGCCGATGAACTCCAGCCGCTCGTTGTGATCCGCGCCGAAGCTGCGGTGCGTCAGCGCCTGGCGCAGCAGTTCGGGGCGGCGAAATACGTGGCCGAGCGATTCGGTCGGGGCAGAGGGCGGCATCGGCCCCTGGGCATCACTTGGTGACGGTGGCCTCGAAGTCGAGCACGATGCTCACATTGCCGACCATGTGCAGCTTGTTGCTCCACGTCGCGGTCGCCACCATCGCGTTGCCCTCCTTGACGACGTCGATGTCGCTGCCGCGCACCGAGTCGATGTAGTCGGCGCTCGCCTTCAGATCGAAGTCGCTGCGGAATTTGTTCAGCGAGAACGGCTCGGGTGCGTCCTGCAGCGTCTTTTGCATCACCTTTTTCACCGTGAAATACTCGATGTACGACGGGAGCGTGCGGAACCCGATCATGACGATCGCGACGGCGACGGCGGCCACGAACAGGAATCCCAGCATCGACAACCCGCGCTGCGCAGTGCGGTTGTTCATCTTCTCTCCCATCAGCGGATGCTGGTGCCTATCCGCTTGAACGCGAAGCTGCTGATATCGTCCCAGTTGAACCAGATGAAGAACGCCTTGCCGCGGATATGGTCATCCGGCACGAAGCCCCAATAGCGGCTGTCGTCGCTGTTGTCGCGGTTGTCTCCCATCATCAGGTAGCTGCCCGCCGGGACCTTGCAGCTGAATCCGCGATCATTGTAAACGCAGTTCTCCCTTCCGGGGAAAGACCGCACGCCGTTGATATTGACCGGCGGCGCGGCGGGGTTGATCGCGATCGAGTGCACGCGGTCGCCGATCCGCTCCTCGAACCGCTGCGTCGTCGCGTACGTCAGGCCCTCGAGATAGCTGTAGGTGCTGTCGGCCTTCTGCGGCCACGGCACGCCGTTGACGCTGATCGTCTTGTCCCGGTAGACGACCTCGTCGCCCGGCAGGCCGACCAGCCGCTTGATGAAGTCCTGCGACGGATTGATCGGGTAGCGGAAGACGATGACGTCGCCCCGCTGCGGCTGACTGGTTTCGATGATCTTCTTCTCGATGATGGGCAGCCTTATGCCGTAGGCGAACTTGTTGACCAGGATGAAGTCGCCGACTTCCAGCGTCGGGCGCATCGACGAGCTCGGGATCTTGAACGGCTCGGCGATGAACGAGCGCAGCAGGAACACGATCAAAAGGACCGGGAAGAAGCTTTTCGGATACTCGATCCACCACGGCTCGGGCTCGCCCGGCCGCCGGCGGCGCGCAAAAACCAGCCGGTCGGCCAGCGTCATTACCCCCGTCAGCACGGTGAGCAGGAAAAGGATCAGCGCGAAGTTCATCGTATCGTCAGTCGTTTGTGGATTCTTATGGCCCTGCCGGTCATTTCTCGCCGACCTGGAGAATGGCCAGGAACGCTTCCTGCGGAATCTCCACGCTCCCGACCGCCTTCATCCGTTTCTTTCCCGCCTTCTGCTTTTCGAGCAGCTTGCGCTTGCGCGTGACGTCGCCGCCGTAGCATTTGGCCAGCACGTTCTTGCGCAACGCCTTGACGCTCTCGCGGGCGATGATCTGAGCGCCGATCGCCGCCTGGATCGCGACGTCGAACATCTGGCGCGGGATCAGCGAGCGCATCTTCGACACGACCTCACGGCCCCGGAACTGCGCGTGCGCACGGTGGACCATCACCGACAAGGCGTCCACCCGGTCGCCGTTGATCAGGATATCGAGCTTGACGACGTCGGCGGCGCGGAATTCCTTGAAATCGTAATCGAGCGAAGCGTAGCCGCGCGAGACCGACTTCAGCTTGTCGAAGAAATCCATCACCACTTCGGCCAGAGGCAGCTCGTAGGTCAGCATGACCTGGCGGCCGACGTACTGCATGTTCTTCTGGGTGCCGCGCTTTTCGGTGCAAAGCGTCAGCACCGGGCCGACATACTCCTGCGGCGTCAGGATCGTCGTCGTGATGATAGGCTCGCGAATCTCCTCGACGTGCGACAGGTCGGGAAGCTTCGAAGGATTCTCGATCTCGAGCAGCGTGCCGTCGCGCAGCAGCACCTGATAGACGACCGTCGGCGCGGTCGTGATCAGCTCCATGTCGTATTCGCGCTCGAGGCGCTCCTGCACGATGTCCATGTGCAGCAGGCCGAGAAAGCCGCAGCGGAAGCCGAAGCCCAGCGCCTGCGACACCTCGGGCTCGTAGTGCAGCGATGCGTCGTTCAGCTTGAGCTTTTCGAGCGCGTCCCGCAGACCTTCGTACTGGTTGGCTTCCACCGGGTAGAGGCCGGCGAAGACCTGGGGCTTGACGTCCTTGAAGCCGGGCAGCGGCGCCGCCGCGGGCCGCGTGGCGAGCGTGACGGTGTCGCCGACGCGGGCGGCCTTCAATTCCTTGATGCCGGCGATGATGAAGCCGACCTCGCCCGCGGACAGCGAGTCGCGCGCGACCGACTTGGGGGTGAAGACGCCGACCTGCTCGCAGTTGTACACCGCGCCGGTGACCATCAGCCGGATCTTGTCGCGCGGTTTGAGCGTTCCCTCCATCACGCGCACCAGCATGACGACGCCGACGTAGTTGTCGAACCAGGAATCGATGATCAGCGCCTGCAGCGGCGCGGCCGGATCGCCGGTCGGCGGCGGGATGCGCGCTATCACCGCTTCCAGAATGTCGTCGATGCCCTCGCCGGTCTTGGCGCTGGCGAGAATCGCGTCGTGCGCGGGCAATCCGATGATGTCCTCGATCTCCTCGATCACCCGGTCGGGCTCGGCCGAAGGCAGGTCGATCTTGTTGAGCACCGGAACGACGGTCACGCCCTGCTCGGTCGCCGTATAGCAGTTGGCGACGGTCTGGGCCTCGACGCCCTGGGACGCATCGACCACCAGCAGCGCGCCTTCGCACGCGGCAAGCGAGCGCGAAACCTCGTAGGCGAAGTCGACGTGTCCCGGCGTGTCGATCAGGTTCAGATGGTAGAGCGCGCCGTCGCGGGCCGCGTACCGCAGTGCCGCGGTCTGCGCCTTGATCGTGATGCCGCGCTCGCGCTCGAGGTCCATCGAATCGAGGACTTGCGCCTCCATCTCCCGTTCGGCGAGTCCGCCGCAGCGCTGGATGAACCGGTCGGCCAGCGTCGACTTGCCGTGGTCGATATGCGCGATGATCGAAAAATTGCGGATATGCTGCATCGGGTCCAAAAGAAAGGGGCACTGCGAAGTGCCCCTCCTTTGCTATGCCTTTGGCTGTGGCTTGCGTCGGAAGACCTTGAATTTTAGCCGATTTATGCCTCTAGCGCGAGTTGGCCCGGGCTGGCGGCGCGACGATTGCGTCGAGCGCGCCGGTGTCCAGCCGGTAATGACACACTTCCTGGCCATCGGCCAGCAGCACCGGGACCAGCATGCCCCAACGCGCTTCGAGCGCCGGGTCGGCGTCGACGTCGATTTCGCGCACGGGCAGCCCGGGAGCGTGCTCGGCCAGCGCCTTTCGCATGTCGTCGCACAAGTGGCAATAGGCGCGGATGAGCAGCGTCAGCCGGGACGGCAGCGCCGGCGATCGATCGAATCCGGCGCCGGTGCCGGCGGCCACTATTCGGTACTGCCGTTGCCGAGCCGGACCGTCGAGAAGAATTGCTGCTGCCCGCGGCGCAATTGGAAGGTCACCGACGTTCCCTTCTCGAGCTTGGCGATCAATGCATTGACCTGGTCGGCGCTCTTCGCTTCGATGGTCGCGCCGCGGCTGATCACCGCGAGTATGACGTCGCCCGGTTGAATGTCGCCACGCGCGGTGCCGCGAATGTCCTCGACGACGACGCCGCTCTTGATCTCGAGCTCTTTCTTCTGCTCGTCGGTCAGATCCGACAGCACCAGTCCCATGCGATTGGGCTTGGCTTTCTCCTTGCTCGGCGCGAGACGGCGCGCCGGTCGCGGCGCCTCGTCTTCCTTGAGCTCGGCCACGGTGACGGTAACGTCCTTGTTCGCTCCCTTGCGCCACAGCTGCAACGAGATTTTCGTGCCCGGCCTGATCTGGGTGATGATGCGCGGCAGCTCGGAAGAGGTGTTCACGCTCCGGCCGTCGACCTTGGTGATGATATCGCCGGCCTCGATGCCCGCCTTGTCGGCCGGGCCGCCCTTTTCGACCGAATTCACCAGCGCGCCGCTGGCCTTGGCAAGGCCGAATGCGTCGGCGGTCTCGCGGTTGACTTCCTGGATCTGCACGCCGATCCGGCCGCGGGTCACGCGACCTTTTTCCTGGATCTGCTTGACGACGTTCATCGCGACGTCGATCGGAATCGCGAAGGCGAGTCCCATGTAGCCGCCGGTCCGGCTGAAGATCAGCGAGTTGATGCCGACGACCTCGCCTTTGAGGTTGAACAGCGGGCCGCCGGAGTTGCCCGGGTTGATCGGCACGTCGGTCTGGATGAACGGGACGAGATTTTCGTTCGGCAGCTCGCGTCCCTTGGCGCTGACGATGCCGGCGGTGATCGTGTTCTCCAGGCCGAAGGGCTTGCCGATCGCCGCCACCCATTCGCCGACTCGCAGCTTGTCGGGATCGCCTATCGTCACCTTGGGCAGTCCGGTGGCCTCGATCTTGAGCAAGGCGACGTCGGTGCGCTTGTCGGTGCCGATCACCTTGGCGCGGAACTCGCGCTTGTCCGTGAGCTTGACGGTGACCTCGCTGGCGTCGTCGACGACGTGCGCATTGGTCAGCACGTAGCCGTCGGCAGCCAGGATGAAGCCCGAGCCGGTCGACTGCTGCTCGAAGTCGCGCGGCCGCGGCTGCCCGCGCGGAATCTGCCCGAAGCGGCGAAAGAATTCGTAGAACGGGTCGTCCTCGGAGATGTCGGGCATCGCCTGACGGCGCGCGGTTTGCGTGACGTCGATGCTGACGACTGCCGGACCCTGCTGCTCGTATAGCTCGGTAAAGTCCGGCAGGCGGCCCGATTGGGCCAGCGCGACGGGCACGAGTGAAACGGCGCCGGCGAGCGCGCCTAGTACGGTCCAAACGCGGAGTCTCATTGCTGTCGCTTCCCTGATTGTTATCGGCGCTGGGCCAACAAGGTGGATTTTAGCCGAGGTGCGAAATCACTGGCGGCGGCCGACCGAATAGGCGATCTGCCGCACGGTCGCGCCCGGCGCTTCGCCCAGGACGGTGACCAGGTAGTCGTCGAGCTGCCGGCTGTAGACATTGATTCCGCCCTGTTGCGACAAGCCCACCGGTTGGGGCGTCGACGGCGTCGGCTCGACAAAGACCGAAATGGCAACCAGGCCATCCGAATAGACGATGTGCGCGACCTGCGCCGTCTTGCCGCGCAGCGTGCGAAAGCCTTCGACGACCTTGGTGAAGCCCGGCGGCATGTCGCGGACCACCCACCCGGTTTCCTTCGGCGCAATGTCGGCGGTCGGGGACTCGCGTACCTGCCAATCGGAGGGGACGGTCGCGAACGGCGGCTTGGTCGCCTCCCGATCGAGCCGCGCGCCGATCTGTATGTCGCTGAACGCGAATTGCTCGACCGGTTCGTTCCTTTCGTTGAGCAGTCGTGCCTTGAGCAGGAGCCCGGTGCCGATGTCGGCCCAGAGCTTGTGGCCGTAGCGCGCCCCATCCTTGGGCTCGAAGACGTACGCCTGGGTCTCGAGCCCGGCGATGCGCGCGACCTCCGCCTTGCGGAACTGATAATAGGTGGCCAGCGTCGCCAGCTGTTGCGGAAGCAGCGACGGGAAGGCGTTGTGCATGCTTCGCGGCTCGACGCGAATCACCTTGGCATCCGGATAATAGCAACGCACCTGCTCGCCGTTGCGGATGATCTCGCGCGCCGGGCCGTCGAGGTTGGACAGCTTCTCCGACTCGCCGGACGCGTCCGAAAGATGGTAGAGGCGCGACGTCTCGACACGCCCGGCGTGCTGATAGACGATCGTGCCGACGTAGTTCAGCTGGCGCGCGGCCGTGGCCGCGCGTTGCAGCCAGTCGGCGGCGTCCTGCGCGAGCGCCGTCGGGACGAAGAGCAGCGTGACGGCGGCGGCGCCGATGCCGCCGCGCAGCCGGGCGGACAAGTGCCGCCGGGCCCGCGGGCTACCGACGCGCATCCGGCTCGCTGGCCGCGACCGCGCGTAGATAGGGACCTATGCCCTGGATCGCATTGGTCGGCGAGTATTCCTGATGCACCAGCACGTACTCGTTGTCGACCACGGGGCGGGCGTCGGCTGCGCGCACGCCGACAGCCTGTCTGGCGCTGGCGATCGCCGCGACCGGCGCCGGCATCGTCGTCAGCGCAACCCAGCCGACGACGCTCACCGCCGCGACCGTCGCCGCCAGCGCGAGCGCGATGGCGTGCGGGGCGGTCGATCGCCGCGGCGGCGCCAGCACGGTCGGCTCGGCCGCGAACAGCTCGACGAATCGCTTCGAGTCGAGTCCGCGCGACGCGACGCCGCGCACGGCGTCACCGATCATGTGATAACAAACCCAGGTAGCCACGCCTTGGGCGCGGCACAAGCTCGTCACGACGGCGTCGGCCCGCGCGGGGTCGAGCTCTCCGTCGATCAGCAGCGAGATTTCCTCCGGTGTCGGCACCGTCGGTTCGCCGCTCTCGGCGCCGAATCCTGCCTTGAAGTTGCCCATCACCATCTCCGGTCCTTGTCAGTCCCCAAAAGCGGTCGCAACTGCTCGGCGATCGCTTCACGCGCCCGGAATATCCGGGAGCGCACCGTGCCAATCGGACAATTCATCGCGTTGGCAATCTCTTCGTAACTCAAGCCCTCGATCTCGCGCAGCGTAATCGCGGTGCGCAGGTCTTCGGGCAGCGTCTCCATCGCCTTGTTGACGGTAGCCGCTATCTGCTTGCCATGCAACTCGTCTTCCGGCGTCGCCGAATCGCGAAGCTGCTCGGCGTCTTCGAAATTCTCCGCCTCTTCGTTGTCGAACCCGGTGGACGTCGGCGCCCGCCGGCCCATCGCGACCAGGTAGTTCTTGGCCGTGTTGATCGCGATCCTGTAAAGCCACGTATAAAACGCGCTATCCCCGCGAAACGAAGGCAGCGCGCGATAGGCCTTGATGAATGCCTCCTGCGTCACGTCCTCGACTTCGCCCGGGTCGCGCACCAGCCGCGACAACAGCCGTCCGAGCTTGCGCTGGTACTTCAGCACCAGCAGCTCGAATGCGCGTTTGTCACCCCGCTGCGCACGCTCGACCAGCTGCTGATCTACTTCGCGGTCAGCCATCCGCGGCCATTCCCTGAGTCAATCGTTATTATCGCCACACCGGATCCGGTGGGCGTGATACCCGCCGGCAGTATAGCCGAGCCGTCAGGCGCGCCACGCGATCGACTCAGGCAGGCAGCTTGCATCCTAGACCGTCCGCGCTGCGGGAAGTTCAGTCCCGCGGTGGAACCAGCCGGCTGCGCCGTCAACCGCGTTGCTCCAGCGCAACAACGGGCTCGACTTTGCCGGTGACGATGCCTCTGAAGTTTCGAATCACGGGCTCGCGCCAGGCCGACAGCTCGCCTCGCTGCGCGTCGTCGAGCAGTCCCAGCTGCTCGAGGATGGCGACCGTCGCCGGGTGCAGCCCGCGCGCGTTGCCGTCGGCGACCTTGACTGCGATTCCCCAGGATTTGCTGCGCACGCCGATCGCCTGCACGCCTTCGGCACCGACCTTGGTGACCCAGTCGCCGCGGCCGGCACGCATCAGGATGAGATCGTTGCGCCTTTCGCCCGATACCATTTCCGGGTGCGCGCTCATCGCGTCGGCGAGCGTGAGCGGCGCCTTGCCGTAGCGGGCGTCTTCGGTCCCGGCGAGCCGGGCGTAGGCAAAAGCGAGCGCGGACAGCGGCACCGCGTAATTCGGCGCCGAGCAACCGTCGATTCCGGCAACCAGGCTCGCCTCGGCGATCCCTGTCAGGTGCGCAACCGCCTGGCGTATGGCTGCCTGCAGCGGATGGTCGAACGCCAGGTAGGTCTCAGTCGGTAGTCCACAGTGCCGGCAATAAGCCAGCATCCCCGTATGCTTGCCCGAGCAATTGTGCTGCAGCGGCGTGAATGCGACGCCGGCGGGGGGCAGCTCGTCGCGCGCGGCATAGAAAAGCGGCGGGTGGACGCCGCATTGCAGCTGGTCGGAGCGGCATCCGGCCCGGCGCAGCATATCGGCGACAGCGGTCACGTGGCGCGGCTCGCCGGAATGGCTGGCGCACAGCAGCGCGACCTGCTCGCTCGAGAACCCGAAGCGCTCGACGCCGCCGGCCGCGACCAGCGGAACGGCTTGCAGCGGCTTGAGCGAACTCCGCGTCATCGTGACGAACGACGGGTCGCCCGCCGCGTACAGAATGCGGCCGCCGCCGTCGACGACCGCGACCGATCCGTAGTGGATGCTGTCGGTGGCGTCGCCGCGCGTCACACGGGCGAGCGCAACGTGCGGCGCCGCCGCGGGCAGCGCGCCGAGGGAGGAAAGCTTGGACAAGGGAGGCTTGGGAAAAACCATCGATTTTACGCGTAACGCCGCTTTTTTCCGAATACCGACGACAGTGAAAGTGTCAACGCCGGGAGTGTGGCGCTGCCGCGACCACCCCGTAAGCACGAAAGCTCGCGCGGGAGGGAGAGCGCGGCGTCGATACTACAGATTCAGGGCACCGCGGATCTGCTCGAGCGCCGCCGGGTCTTCGATCGTCGTCAGATCGCCCGGGTCGCGACCTTCGGCCAGCGCCTGGATCGCGCGCCGCAACAGCTTGCCCGAGCGCGTCTTGGGCAGCAGCGTGACGAAATGTACGGCGCCCGGACGAGCGATCGCGCCCAGCATTCGATCGACGGTGCGCAGCACTTCGGCGCGCATGCGGTCCGCCCCTTCGGCGGTGGCGACCAGCGCGGGATCCTTGACCACCGCGAAGGCCACCGGAAGCTGCCCCTTGACGGCATCGGCGACGCCGACCACGGCGACTTCGGCGATCCCCGGATGCGCCTGCACGGCTTCCTCGATTTCCCGCGTGCCCAGCCGGTGACCGGCGACGTTGATGACGTCGTCGGTGCGGCCCAGAACGAAGTAATAACCGTCGGCGTCGCGGGTCGCCCAATCGAACGTCGAATAGATGCTGCGGCCGGGGAGCGTCTCGAAATAGGTCTGCACAAAGCGCCGGTCATCGCCCCATACCGTCGTCATGCATCCGGGCGGCAGCGGCGGGACGATCGCGAGCACGCCCTTCTGGTCGGTGCCGACCTCGGTGCCGGAGATCTCGTCGAGCAGCCTCACGTCGTAGCCGTACACCGGAAACGACGGGCTGCCGAACTTGCGCGGCGTCTCGGCGATGCCGAGCTGCGCCGACAGGATCGGCCAGCCGCTTTCGGTCTGCCAATAGTTGTCGACGATCGCCACGCCCAGCGAATCGGCCGCCCAGCGCGCGGTCGGCTCGTCGAGCGGCTCGCCGGCCAGGAAGAGGTAACGCAGCGACGAGACGTCGTGCGCCTTCATGAAGGCCGGATCCTGTTTTTTCAGCACCCGTATCGCCGTCGGTGAGCTGAACATCGTGCGGACCTTGTGCTCGGCCACGATCTGCCACCAGACGCCGGGATCAGGCCGGATCGGCAACCCCTCGTACAGGATCGTCGTCGACCCGTTGAGCAGCGGCGCGTAGACGATATAGGAATGTCCGACGACCCAGCCGATGTCGCTGGTGGTGAACATCGTCTCGCCCGGCGCCACGCAGAAGATGTCGCGCATCGATGCGGTCAGCGCCACCGCGTAGCCGCCGGTGTCGCGCTGCACGCCTTTCGGGTTCCCGGTCGTACCCGACGTGTACAGAATGTAGGACGGCTCCGAGGACTCGAGCCAGGCGCACGGCACCGTCGCGCCGACGTGCTGCGCGGCCAGCGTTGCGTAGTCGAGATCGCGCCCGGGCGTGGTTTGCATCGCCGTGTCGATGCCGCGATCGACGATGATCAGGCGGGACGGAGGATGCGATGCGAGGCGCAGCGCTTCGTCGACCAGCGGCTTGTAGCGCACCGGCTTTCCCGCCCGCATGCCGGCATCGGCGGTGATCAGGACCTTGGGCTGCGCATCGTCGATCCGGGTGGCGAGGCTTGCGGCGGCGAATCCGCCGAACACGACCGAATGTATGGCGCCGATGCGCACAGTCGCCAGCATCGCGATCACCGCTTCGGGGATCATCGGCATGTAGATCAGCACGCGATCGCCGCGACCGACGCCCTGGGCCTGCAGTATCGCGGCGAAGCGATTGACCTCTCCGGCGAGCTCGCGATAGGTGTAGCTGCGCCGCGCATCGGTCTCGGTCGAAATGTAGACCAGCGCCGGCTGCGCGGCGCGCGTCGCCAGATGCCGGTCGATCGCGTTGTGGCACAGATTGGTGCGGCCGCCGATGAACCAGCGTGCGAACGGCGGCCGGCTGTAGTCGAGCACCTCGGTAAACGGCGTCTGCCACTCGATCAGCGCGGCGCGCTCGCGCCAGAACAGGTCGCGATCGGCGAGCGAGCGCCGGTGCGCCTCGGCATAAGCGTGCAGCGCCTGCTTCAGGTTCAGAGTCCCGCGGTATCGGCGCCGACGCGCACGACCGTGCGGCCGCGAACCGTGCCCTTGAGAAAGGCGTCGAAGTGCGTCGGCAGATCGGCGAAGTCGATGGTGACGACCCTGGCCTGCACGCGCGACGGCCGCCATTCGTTGGCCAGCCGGTCCCACAGCTTTTGCCGCAACGGCATCGGGCACTCGGAGCTGTTGATCCCGAGCAGGTTCACCCCGCGCAGGATGAACGGCATCACCGTCGTGTTGAGCTTGAAGTCCGCGGCAAGCCCGACGCTCGCCACCGAGCCGGCCTGCTTCATCGTCGACAACATCCAGGCCAGCACTTCTCCGCCCAGGTTGTCGATCCCGCCGGCCCAGGTCGACTTGTCGAGCGGGCGCACTTTGGCGAAGTCGATGCTCGAGCGCAGCACCACCTCGGATGCTCCGATCGATCGCAGGTAGTCGGTCTCCTTTTCCTTGCCGGTCAGCGCGACGACGTGGTAGCCCAGGCGCGACAGCACGTCGATCGCGACGCTGCCGACGCCGCCGGTCGCGCCGTTGACGATCACCGGGCCGCTGCGCGGCGTCAGGCCGTTGTGCTGCATCGCCTCGATCGCCTGCGCTGCCGTGAAACCCGCGGTGCCGAGCGTCATCGCCTCGAACGCCGTCATGTTCGGCGAACGGCGCACGACCCAGTCGGCAGGCACGCGCACGTATTCGGCGTAGCCGCCGTCATGCGCGACGCCGACGTCGTAGGCATGCACGATCACCTTGTCGCCATGCTTGAATCGCGGGTCGGCCGACGTGTCGACCGTGCCCGCCATGTCGATGCCCGCGACCGTCGGATACTTGCGCATGATCTTGCCCGCGCCGTTGTACGACAGTGCATCCTTGTAGTTGATCGTCGAATACTTGGTCTTGACGACGACGTCGCCCGGATCGAGCTCGTCGAGTCCCATCTCGACGAAACGGCTGGACACGACGCCGTTCTCCTGGAACGTCCGGTAGGCCTTGAATTTCTGCACGGGTATCTCCTCCTGACAGCGTCTGTACCGATGCTTCAGCGCCGCATCGGATCGGCAATCTCCGGCGCGTCCGCCGCGGGGGCGGCGTCCCCCGCAAGGTGCGGCAGTGCCATGTATTCCCGGGTGCGCATTTCGACCAGCCGACTGACGGTGCGCGCGAATTCACGGCTGTTCGCGCCTTCGCGATAGAGATCGACCGCGGCGACCTCGGCGGACAAGAGCAACTTTACCCGATGATCGTAGAGGACGTCGACGAGCCAGGTGAAACGGCGGGCGGCATTGCTCATGTCGGGGGACAGCCGCGGCACGTCGGATACGATGATCACCGCGAAACGACGCGCGAGCTCCAGGTAGTCGATCTGCGAGCGCGGCCCTTCGCACAGCGTGGCAAAGTCGAACCAGACGAGGCCGCCGGCGCGCTTCTTGGCCTTGAGCACGCGCGAATCGACGACCAGCCGGGGATCCTCGTCGGGTCCCGGGCGCATCCGCTCGAACAGCGCGGCGAGCCTCGCGTCCGCCGCGCCCGGAGGCGCGACATAGAAGGTGGCCGCCTGCTCGAGCTCGCGCAACCGGTAATCGGTCCCGCCGTCGATCTCGATCACATCCAGCCACTGCTTGAGCAGCGCGATCGTCGGCAGAAGATTCTGCCGCTGCAAGCCGTTCGGATAAAGATCATCGGGGCGGTAGTTCGACGTCAGCACGAACACCGTGCCCAGCCGGAACAGCGCCGTCAGCAGGCGGCCGAGGATCATTGCGTCGGCAACGTCGGAAACATGAAATTCGTCGAAGCAGATCAGGCGGTGGCGGCGCGCGATCCGCGCTGCCACCGTCGCCAGCGGATCTTCCTCTCGTGCCAGCGTCCTCAACTCTTCGTGGACGCCTTTCATGAAGGCATGGAAGTGCACGCGCGTCTTGCGCCGCAGCGGCACCGCCGCATAGAAGGCATCCATCAGGAAGCTCTTGCCGCGGCCGACGCCTCCCCACAGGTAGACGCCGCGCGGCGGCGTCGGCGGACGGAGCCAGCGCCGCAGCAGCGACAGTCTCGCCCGGCGGAATTCGACCAGCTCGTCGTGCAGGCGCTGCAGCCGGTCGAGAGCGCCGAGCTGGGCGTGGTCCAGGACGATCCGGCGCCGGTCGAGCTCGGGCCCAAGATGCGCGAGAAGCGAGCCGCTGGGGGCTGTAGGAACGTAGGTTTCGGCTACGGCTTCGTTCATGAGAGGGCGGTCATGATCATGAACGAAAGTCGTTCGGCTCTTTTAGTAGTTGAGCGCGCGCTTGTCGACCGCCAGCGCCGCCTCGCGGGTCACTTCGGACAGCGACGGATGCGCGTGGCAGATACGCGCGATATCCTCGCTCGCGGCGCCGAATTCCATCGCGACGACGCCTTCGGCGATCAGCTCGGAAACCATCGGGCCGATCGCATGCATGCCGAGGACGCGGTCGGTCTTCGCGTCGGCCAGCAGCTTGACGAAGCCGCGGGTGTCGCCCAGCGCCCGCGCGCGCCCGTTGGCCATGAACGGAAACATGCCGGCCCGGTAGGCGATCCCTGCGGCCTTGAGCTGCTGCTCGTTCTGGCCCACCCAGGCGATCTCCGGCGACGTATAGATGACCCAGGGCACGGTGTTGAAATCGACGTGGCCATGCTGGCCGGCGATGCGCTCGGCCACCGCGACGGCCTCCTCTTCCGCCTTGTGCGCCAGCATCGGCCCGCGCACGACGTCGCCTATCGCCCAGACGTTGGCAAGGTTGGTGCGGCACTGGTCGTCGACGGCGACGAAGCCGCGCTCGTCGAGCGTCAACCCGACGCTCTGCCCGTTGAGGCCGGCGGTGTGCGGCACACGCCCGATCGATACGATCAGCCGGTCGAAGGTCGCGGTCTCTGCCTTGCCTTCGGCGTCGGTATAGTCGACCGCGACATTCTGGCTCACCGTAATCTTGCTGATCGTACAGCCCAGCCGGATCGACAGGCCCTGCTTGGCAAACAGCTTCCAGGCTTCCTTGGCGACCTGCTCGTCGGCGGCACCGAGGAAAACCGGCAGCGCCTCGAGCACCGTGACCTCGGCGCCGAGGCGCCGCCAGACGCTGCCCATCTCGAGGCCGATCACGCCCGCGCCGATGACGCCGAGCGTCTTCGGCACGGCGGACAGCGCCAACGCACCTTCGTTATCGAGGATAAAGCGATTGTCGAACGGCGCACCCGGCAGCGCGCGCGGCTTCGATCCGGTCGCGATGATCACATGCTTCGCGGTGAGCGTCTGGTCGGCGGCGCCCGACACGGCGATCCGCCAGCCGGCGCTGCCGTCGGCGGCGGCGAAGCTCCCGGTGCCGTTGAAGAACGCGATCTTGTTCTTCTTGAACAAATATACGATGCCGTCGTTGTTCTGCCCGACCACCTTGTCCTTGCGCGCGAGCATCTGCCCCAGGTTGAGCGCGAGTCCCTTGACCTCGATGCCGTGCTCGGCGAACGCATGGCCCGCATGCTCGTAATTTTCGGACGACTGCAGCAGCGCCTTCGACGGAATGCAGCCGACGTTGGTGCAGGTGCCGCCGGGCGCAGGCTTGCCTTCGGCGGTCTTCCAGTCGTCGATGCACGCAACCCTGAAACCCAGTTGCGCCGCGCGGATGGCCGCGGTATAGCCGCCGGGTCCGGCGCCGATCACGACGACGTCGAAGGACTCTGCCATCGTCGATCAGCCGATCATAGGTCGAGCAGCATCCGCGCCGGATCCTCCAGCGCTTCCTTGATCGCCACCAGCGACAGCACCGCCTCGCGGCCATCGATGATCCGATGGTCGTACGATTGCGCCAGATAGTTGACCGGGCGAATGACGATCTGTCCGTTTTCGACCACCGGCCGCTCGCGGGTCGCATGCACGCCGAGAATCGCCGATTGCGGCGGGTTGATGATCGGCGTCGACAGCATCGAGCCGAACACGCCGCCGTTGGAAATCGTGTAGGTGCCGCCGGTCAGCTCCTGGACAGTCAGCTTGCCGTCCTGCGCCCGCTTGCCGAAATCGGCGATCTGCTTTTCGATCTCGGCGATCGGCATCTGATCGGCGTCGCGCAGGATCGGGACCACCAGTCCGCGCGGGCTGCCGACGGCGATGCCGATGTCGAAGTAGCCGTGGTAGATGATGTCGGTCCCGTCGATCGATGCATTGACCGTCGGGAATTTTTTCAGCGCGTGCACCGCCGCCTTGACGAAAAAACCCATGAAGCCCAGCTTGACGCCGTATTCCTTTTCGAAGCGGTCCTTGTAGCGGTTGCGCAGCTCGATCACCGGCGCCATGTTGACTTCGTTGAACGTCGTCAGGATGGCGGCCGTCGATTGCGATTGAATCAGCCGCTCGGCGACGCGCTGGCGCAGCCGCGACATCGGCACGCGCTGCTCGGGCCGCGCACCGAGACTCGCCGGCGACTGAACCGCGGGCGCGGGCGCCGGAGCCTTCGCGCTCGGCGCGACGGCGGCTTGCGGCTGGCCGGCTTGCGCCGGCGACGGCCGGGTCGCTCCGGCCACATCCTCCTTGGTGATGCGTCCGCCGCGGCCGGTGCCCGCGACCTCGGCTGCGCTTAGGTTTTGCTCGGCCATCATCTTGCGCGCCGCCGGCAATGCGCTCGCCCCCGGCGCGGCCACAGATCTCGTCGCGGCTGATGCATTGGCGGGCACTGGGTTGGCGGTCGCAGCGGCCGGTGCCGGCGTCACCGCTGCAGCGCCGGCCGGAGACGCCGCCCGCGCGCTGGTGTCGAGCACCGCGATGATTTCCTGGGCAGTGACGGTCGAACCGTCGCCGCGCTTGATCTCGGTCAGCACGCCGGAATCCGGCGCCGGCAACTCGAGCACCACCTTGTCGGTCTCGATATCGACCAGGTTCTCGTCGCGTGTCACCGCGTCGCCGGCCTTCTTGTGCCAGTTGACCAGCGTCGCTTCGGTGATCGACTCCGGCAGCACCGGCACTTTGACTTCAATCAGCATCGTCCATCCCTGTAGTACCGACCGGTGCGCGCCACTCCGCCTGTTTCACCGAGCGCCTGTTTCTTCGGTTGCGCCCCGCCTCGAGACCTCAATGCGCGGTCACCATTTCTCCCGACCGCAGCGTGGCCGCGAACGCTTCCTCGACGACGGCCTTCTGCTGTTCCAGGTGCTTGGCCAGGTAGCCGACGGCGGGCGAGGCCGAGATCGGACGCCCGGCATAGGCGAGCACCTGCTTGTCGCCGATGTCGGCGCGCATGTACGCGCGCAGCCGGTACCAGGCGCTCTGGTTCTGCGGCTCTTCCTGGCACCAGACCACTTCGGTCGCATTCGGATAACGTGCGACCTCGCGTTTGAAATCGGTGTGCGGAAACGGATATTGCTGCTCGAGGCGGATGATCGCTATATCGGCGATCTTCTGCCCGCGGCGATAGGCGGCGAGGTCGTAGTAGACCTTGCCGCTGCAGACGACGACGCGCCGGACGTTCCCGGCGACCAGCGGCTCGGCGTCGCCGATCACCGTCTGGAACTTGCCCGCGGCGAGCTCGTCCATCGTCGATACCGCCTCCTTGTGCCGCAGCAGGCTCTTCGGGCTCATCACGATCAGCGGCTTCCTGAAATTGCGCACCATCTGGCGGCGCAGCAGGTGAAAGATCTGCGCCGGGGTCGTCGGGACGCAGACCTGAATGTTGTGCTCGGCGCACAATTGCAGATAGCGCTCGGGTCTTGCCGACGAGTGCTCGGGGCCCTGGCCTTCATAGCCGTGGGGGAGCAGCAGGGTCAGCCCGCAGACGCGGCCCCATTTGACCTCGCCCGCGGCGATGAACTGATCGATGACGACCTGCGCGCCGTTGGCGAAGTCGCCGAACTGCGCTTCCCACGCGACGAGCTTATTCGGCTCGGAGGTCGCGTAGCCGTACTCGAATCCCAGCACCGCCTCCTCGGACAGCACCGAGTCGATCACTTCGAAATCCGCCTGCCCTTCCTTCACGTGTTGCAACGGAACCCAGATTCCGGCGTCCCATTTTTCGCGATTCTGGTCATGCAGCACCGCGTGGCGGTGCGAGAACGTGCCGCGGCCGGTATCCTGCCCGGACAGCCGCACGCCGTAGCCCTGGTCGACCAGCGTGGCGTAGGCGAGCATTTCAGCCATCCCCCAGTCGAGCGGCAACGTACCCTCGCCCATCGCCCGCCGGTCGGCGATCACTTTTTCCACCCGCGGGTGCAACTTGAAATTCGCCGGGACGTCGGTCACGCGCTTGGCCAGCTCGGTCAGTCTGTGCCGCGGCACCGTTGTATCGACTTCGTCGGCCCAGTGCCGCCCGACGAACCGGGCCCAGTCGACGGCGAACGGCGGCTTGTAGTTCGACAGGATGGTGGTATTGGTGTGATAGCCCTTGTCCATCGCCTGGCGGTAGGTCGCGATCATCGCGTCGGCGTCGGCCGCGGTGATCACCCCTTCGTTGGCGAGTCTTTCGGCATAGCGCGCCCGCGTACCCGGGTGCTCGCGGATGCGCTTGTACATCAGCGGCTGCGTGATCATCGGTTCGTCGGCCTCGTTGTGGCCTTGCTTGCGGAAGCAGACGAGATCGATGAAGACGTCCTTGTCGAACTTCTGCCGGAACTCGATCGCAACCTCGATCGCCAGCAGGCAGGCCTCGGGGTCGTCGCCGTTGACATGGAATATCGGCGCTTCGACCATCTTGGCGACGTCGGTGCAGTAGAGCGTACCGCGCGTGTCGCGCGGATCCGACGTAGTGAAGCCGATCTGGTTGTTGACGACCAGATGGATCGTGCCGCCGGTTCGGTAGCCGCGCGTCTGCGACAGATTCAGCGTCTCCTGCACGACGCCCTGGCCGGCGATCGCGGCGTCGCCGTGGATCAGCAGAGCGAGCACCTGGTCGAACGTCGAATCCTTGCGGCGGTTCTGCCGCGCGCGGACCGAGCCTTCGACGACCGGGTCGACGATCTCGAGGTGCGACGGATTGAACGCCAGGGTCAGGTGCATCGGGCCGCCGGGCGTGACCACGTCGGATGAGAAGCCCTGGTGGTATTTGACGTCGCCGGCAGGCAGATCGTCGTGGTGGCGCCCCTCGAACTCGGCGAACAGGTCCTTCGGCATCTTGCCCAGCGTATTCACCAGCACATTCAGCCGGCCGCGATGCGCCATGCCGATCACCATTTCCTGCACGCCGCCGGCACCCGCCTTCTGGATCAGGTGGTCGAGCATCGGGATCATCGTGTCGCCGCCTTCGGCGGAAAAGCGCTTCTGCCCGACGTACTTGGTGCCCAGATAGCGCTCCAGCGTTTCCGCGGCGGTCAGGCGCTCGAGGATGTGGCGGCGAAACTCCGGCGCGTAGCTTGGGCGCGAGCGCAGCGGCTCGAGGCGTTGCTGGATGAAGCGCTTTTGCGTGGTGTCGGATATGTACATGTACTCGGCACCGAACGTACGGCAGTAGGTCTGCTGCAGCGCCGCGATCAGGTCGCGCAGGCGCATCCGGCTTCCGCCCTGCGGCGCCCCCTTGTACGAGCCGATGTCGAAGTCGTTGTCCAGATCGGCATCGGTGAAACCGTAGGTCTTGACGTCGAGATCGGCAATGTACGGACGCTCGGCACGCTGCAGCGGATCGAGGTCGGCCTGGAAGAACCCGACGGTGCGGTATTTGCTGATCAGCCGCAGCACCAGCACCTGCTTGTGCATCGCCGCCGCGTCGACCATCGGCGCGGCCAGTCTGCGGTTTTTGGCCAGCTGGATGAACGATTCGACGACCGGCGCCTGCGGCAGGTCCTGCACGCCGCCGCGCAGCGTATCGAAGTACGCCCGCCAGTCCGGGCTGACGGCGGCCGGGTCGCCCAGGTATCTTTCGTACTGGTCTTCGATGAACGGCGCATTGCCGCCGAACAGCGTGCTGGTCTCTTCGAACTCCCTCATCATGCTCATGGCTTCACCTATATCGGGGCGGGACCGCCCCGGCGCAAGCGTTAAGGTCTAGCGCTGGGCGATCGGCGTGACTTCGCGCCGCGTCGCGCCCGTGTAGAGCTGCCTCGGACGGCCGATCTTCTGATCGGGATCGGAAATCATCTCGTTCCATTGCGCGATCCAGCCGACGGTGCGCGCCAGCGCGAAGATCGCGGTGAAGAGGCTGACCGGAATCCCGATCGCGCGCTGGACGATGCCCGAATAGAAGTCGACGTTCGGATACAGCTTGCGCGAGACGAAGTATTCGTCCTCGAGCGCGATCTTTTCCAGCGCCATCGCCAGCTTGAACAGGCGATCGTCGTGCAGTCCCAGCTCCTCCAGCACCTCGTGACAGGTTTCCCGCATCAGCTTGGCGCGCGGATCGTAGTGCTTGTACACGCGGTGGCCGAAGCCCATCAGCTTGACGCCCGAATTCTTGTCCTTGGCTCGCTTGATGAAATCGCCGATCCTCGACACGTCGCCGATCTCTTCGAGCATGTTGAGCGCGGCCTCGTTGGCGCCGCCGTGGGCGGGGCCCCACAGGCAGGCGATGCCCGCGGCGATGCAGGCGAACGGATTGGCGCCCGACGAGCCGGCCAGCCGCACCGTCGACGTCGATGCGTTCTGCTCGTGGTCGGCGTGCAAGGTGAAGATCCGGTCCAGCGCGCGGACCAGGACGTCGTTGACCTTGTAGTCTTCGCACGGGACCGAGAACATCATGCGCATGAAGTTCGCGGCGTAGGAGAGCTCGTTGCGCGGATACACGAACGGCTGACCCATCGTGTACTTGTAGCACATCGCCACCAGCGTCGGCAGCTTGGCGATCAGCCGGATCGCCGAGACTTCGCGGTGGTGCGCGTCGGTGATGTCGAGCGAATCGTGATAGAACGCCGACAGCGAGCCCGTCACGCCGACCAGCATCGCCATCGGATGCGAGTCGCGGCGGAAGCCGCGGAAGAACTGGCTCATCTGCTCGTGCACCATCGTGTGCATCGTCACCATCTGTACGAAGTCTTCCTTCTGCTTCGCGTTCGGCAATTCGCCCTTCAGCAGCAGATAGCAGACCTCGAGAAAATCACACTGCACGGCGAGCTGCTCGATCGGATAACCGCGATAAAGGAGCTCGCCCTTGTCACCGTCGATGTAGGTGATCGTCGATGCGCACGCGGCGGTCGACAGGAACCCAGGATCGTAAGTGAACTTGCCGGTCTTGGCGTACAGCGCGCGAATGTCGATCACCTCCGGGCCGATCGTGCCGGGCAGCACCGGAAAGCTTATCGGCGCGGTGCTGTCGCCGAAGTTCAGTGTGGCGTTGCGGTCGGTCATGGCTTGTGGCTCCAGGCGGCGGTCACGGACGGGCCCATCGGATGTCCTTCATCAGATGGATCGCAGGCGCCCGACCAGCGGCAGCAGCGAGACATCCGCCGGGTCGATGCGGCCGGACAGAACGTCCCACAGGTCGTTGTCGCTGAAATCGAGCAGCAGGTCGAGCGCGGCGACCTCGGCCGCGGTCAGCGAAGCGCCGCAGGCATCGAGAAATCGCTCGAGGATCAGATCGTTCTCCAGCATGCCCCGCCGACAGCGCCAGCGCAGACGGGCAAGCCAGCGCGCATCGGCTGGCGCGGGCCGCGCGCCAGCCGCCGGCGATGGCTCGCAAGGCTTCGCAAGCGCGGACCGGTTATCCAAGCCTGGCCTTCAGACGGCTCGTTTGACCAGCAGACTGCGGATCCTGCCGATCGCTGCCGACGGGTTGAGGCCCTTCGGGCAAACATCGACGCAGTTCATGATCGTATGGCAGCGGAACAGCCGGTACGGGTCGTCCAGGTTGTCCAGCCGCTCGCCGGTCGCCTGGTCGCGCGAATCGGCGATGAAACGGTACGCCGCGAGGAGTCCGGCGGGGCCGACGAACTTGTCGGGGTTCCACCAGAACGACGGGCACGCCGTCGAGCAGCAGGCGCAAAGGATGCATTCGTACAATCCGTCGAGCTCTTCGCGCGCCTGCGGCGACTGCAGCCGCTCTTTTTCCGGCGGCGGCGTGTCGTCGACGACATACGGCTTGATCGAATGATACTGCTTGAAGAACTGGCTCATGTCGACGATCAGGTCGCGGATCACCGGCAACCCCGGCAATGGCCGCAGCACGATCGGCTCCGCAAGCTCGCGCAGGTTGGTGATGCAGGCAAGGCCGTTCTTGCCGTTGATGTTCATCGCGTCGGATCCGCAGACGCCTTCCCGGCACGAGCGGCGGAACGACAGCGTATCGTCGCTCGCCTTGAGCCGGATCAAGGCGTCGAGCAGCATCCGGTCGTGCGGGTCGAGCGCGACGTCGTAGTCCTTCATGTACGGCGCGCTGTCCTTGGCGGGATCGTAGCGGTAGATGCGGAATTTCATCGCCGGTCGCCGTGGGTCAATAGGTGCGGGTCTTGGGCGGAAACGCATCGACGGTGACCGGCTTCATATTCACGGGCTTGTACTCGAGCCGGTTGCCGTCGCGGAACCACAGCGTGTGCTTCAGCCAGTTCGCGTCGTCGCGGCTCGGATAGTCGCTGCGCGCCTGTGCGCCGCGGCTTTCCCGACGCGCCTCCGCCGATACGATCGTCGCCTTGGCGACCTCGATCAGATTGTCGAGCTCCAGCGCCTCGACCCTTGCGGTGTTGAACGTCCGGCTCTTGTCCTGGATCGCGACCCGTTGCACGCGGCGCTCGAGCTCGAGGATCTTGGCAACGCCTTCGCTGAGCAAAGCCTGGTTGCGGAAGACGCCGCAATGGGTCTGGACGGTGCGGCGCAGCGTGTTCGCGACGTCGGCAACCTGCTCGCCGGTGGTTGCGCTGTCGAGCCGCGCCAGACGCGCCAGCGCTGCATCGGCGGGATGGGGCGGCAGCGGCTTGTGCCCTTGCCGCTGCAGGTTCTGGCCGACGATGAAATCGCCGGCAGCGCGGCCGAACACCAGCAGATCGAGCAGCGAGTTGGTGCCCAAACGATTGGCACCGTGCACCGAGACACAGGCGCATTCGCCGATCGCGAAGAATCCCGGCACGACCGCGTTCGGGTCGCCGCCGTTGGGAGCGACGACCTGGCCGTGCACGTTGGTCGGGATGCCGCCCATCATGTAATGGATCGTCGGCACGACCGGGATCGGCTCCCGGATCGGGTCGACGTTGGCGAACTTGATCGCGATGTCGCGGATCGACGGCAGGCGCTTCATGATCACCTCGGGTCCGAGATGATCGAGCTTCAGCAATACGTAATCCTTGTGCGGCCCGCAGCCGCGCCCTTCCTTGATCTCCTGATCCATCGAGCGCGACACGATGTCGCGCGACGCTAAGTCTTTAAGGTTCGGCGCGTAGCGCTCCATGAAGCGCTCGCCGTTGGCATTGAGCAGGATGCCGCCCTCGCCGCGAACGGCCTCGGTGATCAGGATGCCGGCGCCGGCGACGCCGGTCGGATGGAATTGCCAGAACTCCATGTCTTCGAGCGGAATGCCGGCCCGCGCGGCCATACCCAGTCCGTCGCCGGTATTGATGAATGCGTTGGTGCTGGCCGCAAAGATCCGGCCGGCGCCGCCGGTGGCGAACAGCGTGGCCTTCGCCTGCAGCAGCATCACTTCGCCGGTCTCCATCTCCAGCGCGACGACGCCAAGCACGTCGCCGTGTGCGTCGCGGATCAGGTCCAGCGCCATCCATTCGACGAAAAACTGCGTTCGCGCGCGCACGTTGCGCTGGTAAAGCGTGTGCAGCATCGCGTGACCGGTCCGGTCGGCCGAGGCGACCGAGCGCTGGACCGCTTTTTCGCCGAAATTCGCCGAGTGCCCGCCGAACGGCCGCTGGTAGAGCGTACCGTCCGCGTTGCGGTCGAACGGCATGCCGAAGTGCTCGAGCTCGTAGACCACCTGCGGCGCCATCCGGCACATGTACTCGATCGCATCCTGGTCGCCCAGCCAGTCGGAGCCCTTGACGGTGTCGTACATATGCCAGAGCCAGCTGTCCTCGCCCATGTTGCCGAGACTGGCGCCGATGCCGCCCTGCGCGGCGACCGTGTGCGAGCGCGTCGGAAAGACCTTCGACAGCACCGCGACCGATAGCCCGCCTTCGGCGAGCTGGAGCGAGGCGCGCATGCCCGCGCCCCCGGCGCCGACGACGATGGCATCGAACTTGCGCACCGGAAGGCTCATCGTCCCGGCCCCCACAGCACTTCGACCAGCCACGCGAGATAGGCGACGAGGATGAGCACCGTCGCCGCTTCGATCGTCAGCCGGAGACCGGCCGGTTTGACGTAGTCCATCCAGATGTCGCGCATGCCGATCCAGGCATGCCACAGCAACGCGAGGCCGAACAGCAGCGTGGCGATGCGAAACGCCGGATGGGCGAACAGTCCGGTCCATGTTGCATAGTCGATTCCGCCCTCGTACAGCGCTATGCCGAGGAGCAGCAACGTGTACAGCGCCATGACGACGGCGGTCGCGCGCTGCGCCAGCCAGTCCTTCCAGCCGTAGTGTGCGCCGACGATGATGCGCGCTACCAAAGCCGGGCTCCGACGACCGCGGTCAGCGCGAGGCTGACGATCAGCACCGCGTAGCTCGATTGGCGCAACGGTGTGAGCTCGGTCCCGATGTGCAGATCGAGCAGCAGATAGCGAATGCCCGCGCAGAAATGATGCAGATAGGCCCAGACCAGACCGAGCAGGAGGAGCTTGGCGAGCGGGTGCGCAAGGCTCGCCCGCAGCGCAGCCCATGCTTCCGGCGACGCCAGGCTCTGCTGGACCGCCCACAGCAGCAGCGGAATGCCGATCAGAAACAGCAGCGCGCCGCTGACGCGGTGCAGGATGGAAACGATCGCGGGTACCGGCTGGCGTATCGCCAGCAAATTCAGGTATACGGGCCGACCCGCCCGAGGCAGCTCCGCTGGCAGCTCGCTATCGGACATCGGCGCTCCGCCGCTTGCCCTCGTCATCGGTGGGCCAGCCCGCTCCGGGAAACGCCCGACATGCCGCGCAGGCAGCGGCCGCTTGGCGCGAGTCCGTCGGAAACGGCATGACGTTGGTCTTTCGTGATTGGCCCTTCCTTCCGGCGTGGGCATAAGGGCCGTGCACGAAAAGTGCACAGCACAAATTATACCGTGTTTCGCCCGCCCCTCGCCAGCGCCGGTGCAGCTAAAGACGCCGTCAGCCAAGCTCGTTCAGATAGTAGTGGCGGCGCGTGCTGCACAGGCCGCGCCGCCACTCGACCGGGCGCTCGCCGTAGGTCCGCGTCAGACGCTCGACAGCGAGCAGCGGCTCGCCGGTGCGGACCTTCAGAATCGCGGCGGTGGCGCTATCGGCGGCGACGGCCTTCAGTCGCTCCTGCGCTCGCAGCATGCGCACGCCGAACTGGGTCTCGAAAAATCCGTACATCGAGCCGCGATAGGCTTCGAGCCGGGCGCGCGTCAGTCCCTTGAACAGCGTTGCCGGCAGCGTGATATCGTCGAGCACGGCCGGCTCGCCGCCGTATTCGAGTACGCGGCGCACGACGAACACCGCATCGGATGCCTTGAGCTCGAGCAGCCGCGCCACTTCGGCGGACGCCTTGCCGCGGCGTACGTCGAGCAAACGGCTTGCCGGGTATTCGTCGCGGCCGTCGCTGCGGCGGATGCGCAGAAACCGGAACATCGACGTCTTTTCCTCGGTGTGCGTCGCGACGAACGTGCCCTTGCCCTGTCGCCGCACGACCAGATTGTCGGCGGCGAGCGCATCGATCGCCTTGCGCACCGTGCCCTGCGAAACGCCGAAGCGCGCGGCGAGCTCGATTTCGCTCGGCAGCGCTTCGCCGGGCCGCCATTGCCGCGTTTCCATGTCCCGCAGCAGCAGATCCTTCAGCTGCAGATACAGCGGGCGGAAGGCCGGAGTGTGTTGGACGGCGGTAGCGGGCATCGACGACAGGCGGCCAGAGGCGCCGCGAAGAAACCGGGTGGCTGACGCGGCTTTTATATCTTATATCTTACATAAGAGTCAATTGACACCCGGCCGGCAAAGCCCGTAGAATTTTCCCGCAGGGACGCGCCATGCCGACGGCGGCTTTTCCGCCGGCGGCGTGCCGGGATGCCCGAAGCCTCCCCACCAACCGCCGTCCTGGAGCTCTCGATGAAAAAGCCCATCCGCATCGCGGTGACCGGCGCCGCCGGCCAGATCGGTTATAGCCTTTTGTTCCGTATCGCCAACGGCGACATGCTCGGACGCGACCAGCCGGTGCAGCTGCAATTGCTCGAGCTGCCGATCGACAAGGCGCAGGCGGCGCTCAAGGGCGTCATGATGGAGCTCGAGGACTGCGCATTTCCGCTGCTCGCGGGCATGTCGGGCACCGGCGACCCGAAGTCGGCTTTCAAGGACGCGGAGCTCGCGCTGCTGGTCGGTGCGCGGCCGCGCGGTCCCGGCATGGAGCGCAAGGATCTGCTGCTGGAGAACGCGAGGATCTTTATCGAGCAGGGCAAGGCGATGGACGCCGTCGCCAGCCGCGACGTCAAAGTGCTGGTCGTCGGCAATCCGGCCAACACCAATGGCTACATCGCGATGAAATCCGCTCCGGGACTGCCGCAGAAGAACTTCACCGCGATGTTGCGGCTCGATCACAACCGTGCGCTTTCGCAGCTTGCAGCCAAGTCGGGCAAGCCGGTCGGGTCGATCGACAAGCTGATCGTCTGGGGCAATCATTCGCCGACGATGTACCCCGATTATCGTTTCGCGACTGCCGAGGGCCAATCGTTGAAGGCGCTGATCAACGACGAGAACTGGAACCGCACGGTGTTCCTGCCGACGGTCGGCAAGCGCGGTGCCGCGGTCATCGAGGCACGCGGACTTTCGTCGGCCGCGTCCGCGGCCAACGCCGCGATTGACCATATGCGCGACTGGATCGCCGGCACCGGCGGCAAATGGGTGACGATGGGCATTCCGTCCGATGGCAGCTATGGCATTCCCAAGGACATCATGTACGGCGTGCCGGTAACGACGGCCGACGGCGATTATCAGCGCGTCACAGGGCTCGAGATCGACCCTTTCTCGCGGGAAAAAATGGACGCCACGCTCAAGGAACTCGAGGAAGAGCGCGCCGGCGTCGCGGCGCTGCTCGGATGAACGCCGCCCCTTCGCCCGGCGCCCGATTCCGGGCGGCGCTATCGCGCGAAAAGCCGCTGCAGGTTCCCGGCGCGATCTGCGCCTACCATGCGATCCTCGCCGAGAAGACCGGCTACCAGGCGCTTTATCTGTCCGGGGGCGGGGTCGCGGCCGGCTCGCTGGGCGTTCCCGACCTCGGCATCTCGACGCTCGACGACGTGCTGACCGACGTCCGCCGCATCACCGACGCGAGCCCGCTGCCGCTGCTGGTCGACGCCGACACCGGATTCGGCGCATCGGCCTTCAACGTGGCGCGCACCGTCCGTTCGCTGATCAAGGCCGGGGCGGCGGCCATGCACATCGAAGACCAGGTCGGTGCCAAGCGCTGCGGCCACCGGCCGAACAAGGAGCTGGTGGCGGCGGAGGAGATGGTCGACAGAATCAAGGCCGCCGTCGACGCCCGCAGCGACCCCGCTTTCGTCGTCATGGCTCGAACCGACGCGCTGGCGGTCGAGGGCTTGTCCGCCGCGCTCGACCGCGCCGGCGCCTACGTCGCCGCCGGCGCCGACATGGTCTTTCCGGAAGCGATCACCGAGCTCGCGATGTACCGGTGCTTCGCCGACGCGCTGGCCGTCCCGATACTGGCCAACATCACCGAATTCGGGGCGACGCCGCTGTTCACCGTCGACGAGTTGCGCACGGCCGGCGTCGCGATCGCGCTCTACCCGCTTTCGGCGTTCCGCGCGATGAACCACGCGGCGCTGGACGTTTACCGCGCCGTGCGCCGCGACGGCTCGCAGCGCGACGTCGTCGCATCGATGCAGACGCGCCAGGAGCTCTACGAATTCCTCGGCTATCATGCCTTCGAGCAGAAGCTCGACCGGCTGTTCGCGCGCCGCGCGCAATGATGGCCTGCCCTCCCCGCCCGAGCATCGCGGAGCCCCGATGAGCGAGTCCGCCGCCCCGTCCGCCACGACACCGAAGCCGAAGAAATCGGTCGCTCTGTCCGGCGTCGTCGCCGGCAACACCGCGCTGTGCACGGTCGGCCGGACCGGCAACGACCAGCATTACCGCGGCTACGACATTCTCGATATCGCCGAATCCTGCGAGTTCGAGGAGATCGCCTACCTGCTGGTCCACGAAAAGCTCCCGACGGTGGCGGAGCTTGCCGCGTACAAGACCAAGCTCAGGGGCCTGCGCGATATACCTGACCCGATGCGGGAGATTCTCGAGCGCCTGCCCGCGAGCGCGCATCCGATGGACGTGATGCGCACCGCGGTGTCTGCGCTCGGTGCAATCCTGCCGGAGCGCGAGCTGCACGATACCGGCGGCGCGCGCGACGTCGCCGACCGCCTGCTCGCTTCGCTGGGCTCGATGCTGCTGTACTGGCATCACTGGACGCATCATCACAAGCGCATCGACGTCGAGACCGACGACGATTCGATCGGCGCCCATTTCCTGCACCTTCTGCACGGCAAGACGCCGCCGGGCGCATGGGTGCGGGCGATGCATACCTCGTTGATCCTTTACGCCGAGCACGAATTCAATGCGTCCACCTTCGCCGCACGGGTCATCGCCGGCACGGGCTCGGACATCTATTCGGCGCTGACCGGCGCGATCGGCGCGCTGCGAGGACCCAAGCACGGCGGCGCCAACGAATTCTCGTTCGAGGTCCAGCAGCGCTACTCCTCACCCGACGCAGCCGAGGCCGACATCCGCCGGCGGGTCGCCAACAGGGAGGTGATCATCGGCTTCGGACACCCGGTATACACGGTCGGCGACCCGCGCAACCGGGTGATCAAGGCCGTGGCGCAGCGGCTGTCGTCCGACGCTGGGGACATGAAAATGTTCGCCATCGCCGAGCGGGTGGAACAGGTGATGTGGGAGGCGAAGAAGATGTTCGCGAACCTCGACTGGTATTCGGCGGTCAGTTATCACATGCTCGGCGTCCCGACCGCGATGTTCACGCCGCTTTTCGTCATTTCGCGCACGGCGGGATGGGCGGCGCATGTGATCGAGCAGCGCAGCGACGGCAAGATCATCCGGCCGTCGGCGAATTACGTCGGCCCCGAAGACGAGGCCTTCGTCCCTTTGGCGCAGCGCAAATGAAGCACCCGGCGCTTCGCCTCGGGTGCGCGCTGGCGGCGGCAACGATCGCCTGGCTGCAGGTCGCGCCCGCCGCCGGGCAGACCGCACCGGCGCCGAAAGCGCAGCCGCCGGCCGCGTCGGCGCCCCCGGCGGCCCGGCCCGCGGCGACTCCGCCGGACGCCGACGGGGCCGCGCTAGCCGCGATGATCGCGGCAGCAGGCGCCGAAGGCGATCACTGGCTCGGCCTGATCGATCACGGCAAGTTCGACGAAAGCTGGACCGCGGCCGCGGTGGTGCTGCAAGAGACGATCAAGCAAAAGGAATGGAGCGCCGATCTCGCTGCACGGCAGGCGAAGCTCGGACGGACGATCATGCGCGAGCGCAAGACGGAGAGCTATTCCAAGACGCTGCGCGGCGCGCCGAGCGGCGATTACGTGATCGTCACCTACCTCACCAAGTTCGAAAAGACGCCGCTGGTCGAGGAGACGCTGGCTATCGCCCGGGACGCGATCGGGCAGTGGCGCGTCGCCGGGTACGACATCAAGCTGTCTGCGGTGACGGTGCCATGACGGCGCTGCTGCGCTCCGCCCGCTGGCGCAGGCCCTAGCCTCCGGCACACAGGCTACGACGATGTCCGCGCCCGCTGTCGGCGTCCGCCCCAAACCCGATCAGGTCCTGGTCGACATCGCCGACTACGCGGCGCACTACAGGATCGAAAGCAGCGAAGCCTACGAGACCGCCCGCTACTGCCTGGTCGATACGCTGGGGTGCGGGCTCGAAGCGCTTGCCTATCCGGCGTGCACCAAGCTGCTCGGCCCGATCGTTCCGGGCACGGTCGTGCCGGACGGGGCCCGCGTTCCGGGCACGCGTTTCCAGCTCGATCCGGTGCAGGCGGCATTCAACATCGGCGCGATGATCCGCTGGCTCGATTTCAACGACACCTGGCTCGCGGCCGAATGGGGGCATCCGTCCGACAACCTCGGCGGCATTCTGGCCACCGCCGACTGGCTGTCGCGCACTGCGGTCGCCGCGGGCAAGCCGCCGCTGACGATGAAGGCAGTGCTGACCGCGATGATCAAGGCGCATGAGATCCAGGGCGTGATCGCGCTCGAGAACAGCTTCAACCGCGTCGGTCTGGATCACGTCGTGCTGGTCAAGGTCGCCACCGCCGCGGTCGTCGCGCAGATGCTCGGGCTGTCGGACGGCCAGATCGTCGATACCTTGTCGCTTGCCTGGGTCGACGGCCAGAGCCTGCGCACCTACCGGCACGCGCCGAACACCGGATCACGCAAGAGCTGGGCGGCGGGTGACGCGACCTCGCGGGCGGTGCGACTCGCGCTGATGGTGGCGAAGGGCGAAATGGGTTACCCGTCGGTGCTGAGCGCGAAGACCTGGGGCTTCTACGACGTGCTGTTCAAGGGCAAGCCGTTTACGCTGCCGCGACCCTACGGCAGCTATGTGATGGAAAACATCCTGTTCAAGATCAGCTTCCCGGCCGAGTTCCATGCGCAGACGGCGGTCGAATGCGCGATGGCGCTGCATCCGCGCGTGCGCGATCGCATCGGCCACATCCGCCGCATCACGATCCGCACGCACGAGTCGGCGATGCGCATCATCGACAAGAAAGGGCCGCTGTCCAATCCGGCCGATCGCGACCATTGCATCCAGTACATGGTCGCCGTGCCGCTGCTGTACGGCCGGCTGACCGCCGCCGACTACGAGGACGAGGTCGCGGCCGATCCGCGTATCGACGCCCTGCGCGACAAGATGACCTGCGTCGAAGACAGGCAGTTCTCGCGCGACTACCTCGATCCTGCCAAGCGCTCGATCGCCAATGCGCTGACCGTCGAGTTCGACGATGGCACGAAGCTCGACGAGGTCGTCGTCGAATACCCGGTCGGGCATCGCCGCCGCCGCGCCGAGGGCATGCCGCTGCTGATCGACAAGTTCCGGACCAACCTCGCCCGGCGCTTCCCGCCGGAGCGGCAGCGGGCGATCGCCGACGTCGCGCTCGACGCCGGCCGGCTCGATCCGATGCCGGTGCACGAATTCGTCAACCTCTTCGTCATCTGACCCCGTCTTCTCAAGACTGGATACCAGCCATGCGAACCGACATACCCGCCTTTCCGATCGCCGCTCGCGGTTTCCGTATCGCGTGCACGCTGGCTATCGCCTGCTTCAGTCTTGCCGGTGGTGCCGTTTTTGCTGCCGACATCCCGGTTCTCAAATCGGGACTGTGGGAGCTTTCGCGCAGCACCAGCCAGCAGCCGGAGGCCAAGCGCGTGACCGAGATGTGCCTCGACGAATCGGTGCAGGCAGACATGCGCGAGTTCGGCCTGGGTGTGGCCAAGGAACTGTGCTCGAAGAGCGATCGGCGGGTCGAGGGTAACCGGCTGACCATCGATGCGGTGTGCAAGCTGGGCGCGACGACGATGACCGCGCACTCGGTCATGACCTTCTCCGGCAACACCGCCTACCACACCGACGGCAGCGCAACCTACGATCCGCCGATGCTGAACCTGTCCGAGTCGAAGTCGTCGATCGACGCCAAATGGGTCGGTGAGTGCCCGCCCGGACAGCAACCGGGCGACATCACGCTCGAATCCGGGCAGAAGATCAACATCAAGAGCATGATCAGGAAATAGACGCACGCGTTGCGGGTTCCGCACCGCCAGGCTCACGCCACCGTGTGTGAGCCGACTTCGAAGAGAGGCATTGTCATGACGCACAATCTGCACGGCACGCTGCAAACGCTCGACACCGAGTCGGGTGTCTCGGGACGCTACTACTCGCTGCCTGCGCTCGAGGCCGCCGGCGTCGGCCGAATCTCGCGGCTTCCGGTCTCGATCCGCATCGTGCTGGAAAGCGTGCTCCGCAACTGCGACGGCAGGAAGGTGACCGAAGACCATGTGCGGCAGCTCGCCAACTGGGCGCCCAATGCGCCGCGCACCGAGGAGATCCCGTTCATCGTCGCGCGCGTGGTTCTGCAGGACTTCACGGGCGTGCCGCTGCTGTGCGATCTCGCCGCGATGCGCGGCGTCGCGCAGCGGGTCGGCAAGGATCCGAAGGTCATCGAGCCGCTGGTGCCGGTCGACCTGGTCGTCGATCACTCGGTGCAGGTCGACTATTACGGCACGAAAAACGCGCTCGACCTCAACATGAAGGTCGAGTTTCAGCGCAACGCCGAGCGCTACAAGTTCATGAAATGGGGCATGCAGGCGTTCGACACGTTCAAGGTCGTGCCGCCCGGTGTGGGCATCGTGCATCAGGTCAATCTCGAGTACCTGGCGCGCGGAGTCCATCAGAAGGACGGCGTCTACTATCCCGACACGCTGGTCGGCACCGACTCGCACACGACGATGATCAACGGCATCGGCGTGGTCGCCTGGGGCGTCGGCGGCATCGAGGCCGAAGCGGGCATGCTGGGCCAGCCGCTGTACATGCTGACGCCGGACGTCGTCGGCGTGCACCTCAAGGGAAGGCTTCGCGAGGGCGTCACCGCGACCGACCTGGTGCTCACGGTGACCGAGCTATTGCGCAAGTCCAAGGTCGTCGGCAAGTTCGTCGAATATTTCGGCGACGGTGCGGCATCGCTTTCGGTACCGGATCGCGCGACGCTGGCGAACATGTCGCCGGAGTACGGCGCGACGATGGGCTTCTTCGCGGTCGACGACAAGACGATCGAATATCTGACCAATACCGGGAGGACACCGGCGGAGATCGACGCGCTGGAGACCTATTTTCGCGCGCAGGGCCTGTACGGGATGCCGGCCCCGGGGTCGATCGACTACTCGCAAACGGTCGAGCTCGACCTCGCGACGGTGACCGCGAGCCTTGCCGGCCCGAAGCGGCCGCAGGACAGGATCGAGCTTCCGAAGATGAAGGCATCGTTCGACACGCTGTTCTCCAAGCCGGTCGCCGAAAACGGGTTCGCCCAGTCGCCGGACAAGCTCGCCCGCCGCTATCCGGTCCAGATCGCCGTCGCCCCCGAGCCGCGCTCGAACGACTCCAAGCAGCGACTGCCGGACAACGGCCAGCCGCGCAACGTGGTCGAGATGGTCGACAATCGCCCGACGCCGGATCCGGTTCGCGTCCAGGGGCCGAAACCGCTCGACATCGGCAACGGCGACATCCTGATCGCCGCGATCACGTCGTGCACGAATACGTCGAATCCGGGCGTACTGCTCGCCGCGGGATTGCTGGCGAAAAAGGCCGCGGCCAAAGGGCTGACGGTCAGGCGCCATATCAAGACTTCGCTCGCGCCCGGATCGCGGGTGGTCACCGAATATCTGAGCAAATCGGGTCTGCTGCCCGAGCTCGAGAAGCTCAACTTCTACCTGGCCGGCTATGGATGCACGACCTGCATCGGCAATTCGGGACCGCTCGACCCGTCGATCGAGGAAGTAGTCACCAAGAATGATCTCGTGTGTGCGGCGGTCCTGTCGGGCAATCGCAACTTCGAGGCCCGTATTCACCCGAACATCAAGGCGAACTTTCTGGCCTCGCCGCCGCTGGTCGTGGCCTACGCGATCGCCGGACGGGCCAACATCGATCTGACGACCGAGCCGCTCGGCACCGGCAACGACGGTAATCCGGTCTTCTTGCGCGACGTCTGGCCGACGTCGCAGGAAATCGGCGCGGTGATGCAGTACGCGACCGACCCGGCGACGTATCGGCGCCTCTATGGCGATTTCACCAAGGACAACCCGCTGTGGAACGCGATACCGACGACCAAGGGACAGGTCTATGCCTGGGACAAGTCGACCTACATCGCCGAGCCGCCGTTCTTCGCCGATTTTTCGATGCAACCGGGCAAGGTCGCTGCCGTGCACGGCGCACGCGCGCTGGGCATCTTCGGCGACTCGGTCACGACCGACCACATCAGCCCGGCGGGATCGATCAAGCCGACTTCGCCCGCCGGCATCTACCTGCTCGAGCACGACGTCGGCGTGCCTGATTTCAACAGCTACGGCAGCCGGCGCGGCAACCACGAAGTGATGATGCGGGGCACGTTCGCCAACGTGCGCATCAAGAATCTGATGCTGCCGCTGCGTGCCGACGGGTCGCGCATCGAGGGCGGCGAAACCATCCTCCAGCCCGAAGGCAAGCCGATGGCGATCTACGACGCGGCGATGACTTATATCGCCCGCGGCACGCCGACGGTCGTTTTCGCCGGCGAGGAGTATGGCACCGGAAGCTCGCGCGACTGGGCAGCGAAAGGCACGCAGCTGCTCGGCGTCAAGGCGGTGATCGCGCGCAGCTTCGAGCGCATCCATCGCTCCAATCTCGTCGGCATGGGCGTGCTGCCGCTGCAGTTCACGGGCACCGACTCGGCGCCGTCGCTCGGCCTCAAGGGCGACGAGACCATCGACGTGCTGATGCCCGGCGAGATCCACCCGCAGCAGGAGCTTAAGCTGCGCATCACCTACGGCGACGGGCGCGTGGCCGAGGTGCCGGTGAAGTCGCGCATCGACACGGCGATCGAGGTCGACTACTACAAGCACGGCGGCATCCTGCCGTTCGTGCTGCGCGAGCTGATCGGCCGCGCCGGGCCGGCCAAGGCGAAAGCCGCCTAATTCGGGACAACGTCCGTAATTAATCCAGGGCGGTGTCGGCAAGAAACCTGCTTGGTTTCCTGCATGAAGACCACCTGGATCATCGCGGCCGACGCGAGCCGCGCAAGAATCTTGCAGGCCACGGACCGCGATCAGCGGCTCGACGAAATCGACGACCTCCTGAATCCCGAGGGTCGGGCCCACGACCGCGACCTC
>DATNAR010000130.1:0-5584 GCA_035607385.1 Casimicrobiaceae bacterium | reverse complement strand
TCCCTATCGCGGACAGCGGCCACGCATCACCTTGTCGTGGAATATCACGATCGAGCGACTGCCCGGCCGGCCGGGGGAGGGCTGGGTCAAATAGCGCGATCGCGCCGCGCGCCCGTCGGAGTGCGCGGTCTGGTATGATTTCCGCACTGCAACATGACCGGCTGGCGGGTGCCCCGGCTTCGGGGCCGACGCAGCGCTGCGCAAAAAGGGATCTCGATGAGCGTTCGCCAATACGGCCCGGGCATAGCGATTTCGGGTCCGGTCACCGCTGCCTACGCCGAGATCCTGACGCCCGAGGCGCTGGCCTTCACCGCCCGCCTGCAACGCGCCTTCGGCGGCCGCCGCGAAGAGCTGCTCGCGCACCGCGCCGACCGTCAGGCGCAGCTCGACGAAGGCAGGCTGCCCGATTTCTTGCCCGAAACGCGCGCCATCCGCGACGCCGACTGGACCTGCGCCCCGGTGCCCCCGGATATCGAGGATCGCCGCGTCGAGATCACCGGGCCGGTCGACCGCAAGATGATCATCAACGCGCTCAATTCCGGCGCCAGCGTCTTCATGGCGGACTTCGAGGACGCCAATACGCCGACGTGGAACAACAACCTCGAAGGCCAGATCAACCTGCGCGATGCCGTGCGGCGGCAGATCGACTACACCAGTCCCGAAGGCAAGTCTTATCGGCTGGACGACAAGACGGCGACCTTGTTCGTGCGGCCGCGTGGCTGGCATCTGCCCGAAAAGCACGTCTCGATCGACGGCACCGCGATGTCGGGCGCGATCTTCGACTTCGCGCTGTATTTTTTTCACAACGCGAAGGAGCTGATCGCGCGCGGCACCGGACCGTATTTCTACCTGCCGAAAATGGAGAGCCATCTCGAAGCCCGGCTGTGGAACGACATCTTCGTGATGGCGCAGGACGAGCTGGGCATTCCGCGCGCGACGATCAAGGCGACGGCGCTGATCGAAACAATCCTCGCGGCGTTCGAGATGGATGAGATGCTCTACGAGTTGCGCGAGCATTCGGCTGGTCTTAACTGCGGCCGCTGGGATTACATCTTTTCCTGCATCAAAAAATTCCGCAACAACCGCGATTTCTGCCTGGCCGATCGCGCACTGGTGACGATGACGACGCATTTCATGCGCTCGTACGCGGAGCTTTGCATCAAGACCTGCCACCGCCGGAACATCCATGCGATGGGTGGCATGGCCGCACAAATCCCGGTGAAGAACGACGAGAAGGCCAACGCCGAAGCGTTCGCGCGTGTGAAGGCGGACAAGGAGCGCGAGGCGACCTACGGCCACGACGGCACCTGGGTCGCGCATCCGGGGATGGTCCAGCTGGCCAAGGAGGCATTCGACCGGCTGATGCCCGCACCCAACCAGATTGCGCTGAAAAAACGCGACGATGTGAAAGTCAGCGCCGCCGATCTGCTGCGCTTCGAGCCCGAAGCGCCGATCACCGAGACGGGCCTGCGTCTCAACATCAACGTCGCCATTCAGTACATCGGCGCGTGGCTTTCCGGCCAGGGCGCCGTGCCGATCTACAACCTGATGGAAGATGCCGCGACCGCGGAGATCTCGCGTTCGCAAGTGTGGCAGTGGATCCGTTCGTCGAAGGGCAGACTCGACGACGGACGCACGATCAGCAAGGCGATGGTCGCCGCGATGATTCCCGAGGAGATGAGCAAGATCCGGCAGTTGCTCGGCAGCGCTTTCCGCGACGGCCGCTACGAGGAGGCGAGCGCGATTTTCGCCGATCTGGTCAACAACGATAACTTCGTCGAATTCCTCACGCTGCCGGCGTACCGGCTTATCGATTAGGGCAGCCGCGCTCCGGGTCCGCCCCGGTCGACCTCGATCACCCGTGCGGTCGCGCCCGGGTCGACGCGCAGGACGAAATCCAGCACCGACTCGGCGCTGACGACATCGATGTTCCCGGCCATGCGGCGATCGATCGGCTGATCGTCGAAGGCGACGTTGACGCGGAAGACCCGCGCGCCCAGTCGCTCGACCGCCGGCAGATGCAGCGTGCTCGGCCGGAAGCCGCTGGCACGCAGCCAGGCCTGTGCTTCGCCGCGATTGCCGATCTGTCCCTCGGCCAGTGCGCCAGCCAGCGTCTCCAGCAGCCATTGGTTCGAGTTCTGATAACGGGTCGCGAACGGGTAGGCGACCAGGTTGTAGCGCGGCTCGTGAAACCGCCCGCCGTGCCCGGCGACGAGGACATCGGCAATCCTGTTCTGCACCTCGGTCGACGGAATGACGATTTTGGCCTGATAGGCGAACATGTCGTCGAGGAAGAAATTGGCCAGCCCGTCGTCGTAGAGGGCCGACGTCGCGGTGCCGCACTGATTCAACGCCTCGACCATCGTCCAGTCGCCGCGCGGATGCCCGCGCCAGGCGAACGCGACGTGCGAATAGCGCAGCCCGTAGCGCGACAGATCGCGTCCGACCCGTGCGACCACCGCGACCTGGGCGTGCTCGCGATCGAGCGCGTCGCGCACGGCGAGAGCGAGCGTCATTCCGGCGCGCACGTCGGCCGCGGCGAGCGGCTTTTCGACGCAGGCCTGGCCGGCAAGGGCCGCCGACGCGACGCAGCCCAGGGCGAGGGCGAGGAACAGGCGGCGCACGGCTAGCGGCTCCAGCTCTGCGTCGATCGCGCCTGGTAGAAGAGCGCGCTGCCGACATCGTTCGGAATGAAGGCGATGAGCTTGCCCGCGGCGAGCAACGAGCTGCCGGCGGCTTCGGCCACGACGACGACGCTCTCGCCGATCGTGAGCATCGTCGCGCCCGCGGCAGCGCCGGCGACGCGAACCGACACTTCCGACCCGGTGGCGATGTCGCGCAGCACGATGACGCTCGCATCGGCCAGCGGCCGTACCGCTGCGACCGTCAGCTCGCTGCCGGCGCGAAGCACGCCGACGCTGCCTTCGACGATCAATCCGGACGCCGCGAGCGAGGCTTGCGAGGCTGCGACCGAAGCCGCGATGCTGTCCTGGGCGCGTGCCGTGGTGGTCCCGAACGGTATCCATACGATTGCTCCGAAGATCAAGGCTGCTATAGGACGTCGGATAGGCATGGCAAAGCTCCGGTAGTGGCGAAAGCGGCGGGCGTTTCCTGGCCGCGATCGCGATTCTGCGAGTCTGGTGTCATTTTTCAACACCCATGCAGTAACGTAGTGTTTTCTGCTACCATCGGCGGCGAAATCCGCTACGGAGGCCGCGATGACCGACGCGCAGCAATTGGTCGACACCCTTAAAAAACTGCTGAAGGCGCAAGGCCTGACCTATGCCGCGGTCGCCACCCGCGTCGGCCTGTCCGAGGCGAGCGTCAAGCGCCTGTTTTCGGCGCGCACTTTCACGCTCAAGCGGCTGGAGACGTTCTGCCGCTTGCTCGACATCGATTTTTTCGAGCTCGCCAGGCTGGCCCGCAGCGGCGCCGACGAGGTTCGCGAAATGACCGCCAAGCAGGAAACCGCGCTGGCCAACGACGCCAAGCTGCTGGGCATCTTTTACCTGTTGCTGAGCGACTGGAAGGCGGGCGATATCGTCGCACGCTACGAGATCTCACGAACCGAGCTCACGCGGCTGCTGGTACGGCTGGACCGGCTGGGCTTGATCGACTTGCTGCCGCAGGATCGCGTCCGGCTCAAGGTGCCGAACCTGCTGCGGTTGCATCCGGGCGGCCCGATCCATGCCGTTCACGGCCGGCGCGTCGTCAGCGAATTCATCGCGGCCAAGTTCGCGCGCGTCGGCAGTCTGTTCCGCTTCGAGTACCGCGAGCTGTCGAAGGCTTCGTTCGAGTTGCTGCAGCGAAAACTGGAGCGGCTTGCGACCGAGTTCCTCGAGCTCGCCGACCTCGACAGCACGCTTCCGTCGGAGCGCCGCGCGACGACCGGAATGCTGTTGGCGATGCGGCCCTGGTCGCTGTCGATCGTGACCGGCCTTAAGGAGCGCAGCTAAAGCGCATACGCCGCGCGCCACCGTCGATCACCATCCTGGTCGTCGGCCGAACGGAACTTAGTCGATCCGGCAGGCGGCGTCGAAGGCGAGACGAGGCGCGCGCGGGCGCAGCGTTGCCGGGTCGCCATAGCCGAGATTGCACAGAAAATTCGACTTGATCGTTCCCGCGGGGAAGAACGCCGCGTCAACCCGTGCATTGTCGAAGCCTGACATCGGTCCGCAATCGAGGCCGAGCGCTCGCGCCGCGATGATCAGGTAGGCGCCCTGCAGCGAGCCGTTGCGGAATGCCGTCGTCCGGATCAGCTCCGGCTTGCCGATGAATTCGCTGCGCAGGTCGCGCTTGGGCGCGAGCAGCGGCAACTTTTCATAGAATTCGAGATCGTAACCAATGATGGCGGTTACCGGGGCGGCCATAGTCTGCCGTACGTTGCCGGCATCGAGCGCCGGTTCGAGGCGCGCCTTGGCCTCAGGTGTCTTGACGAAAACAATCCGCGCCGGACAGGTATTCGAAGAGGTCGGACCCCACTTCATCAGCTCGTAGATTGCGTGGAGCGTCTGGTCGCTGACCGCCCGGTCGAGCCAGGCGCGATAAGTCCTCGCCGTGCGGAACAACTGGTCGAGTGCGGCGTCGTCTAGCGGCATTGCTTACCTCGTCATCGACGGTTGACTGAGCGAAAGGCTCGCCGGCGCAGTGTGCGGGATGCAGGGGCTCGTGCAACCCGATTGACATTATTTATCGAAAACATTGATTCAATCAATTGGACGAATGATGTCCGCCCGCGTAGATTCGTCTGATCGCGGGTCCACCGCGGTCCAGTGTCGGCCGGCGTATCCACAGGAGAATGCGATGAATCTGAAGGGCAGCAAGACGCACGACAACCTCAAGGCCGCCTTTGCCGGCGAATCGCAGGCAAATCGGCGCTATCTGTACTTTGCGAGCAAGGCCGACGTCGAAGGGCAGAACGACATCGCCGCGGTATTTCGCTCGACGGCGGAAGGCGAAACCGGCCACGCCCACGGCCACCTCGATTACCTGTCGGGAGTCGGCGACCCGGCGACCGATTTGCCGATCGGCTCGAGCCGCCTGAATCTGAAGGCTGCGATCGCCGGCGAGACGCACGAATATACGGACATGTATCCGGGCATGGCGAAGGCCGCGCGCGGCGAGGGCTTCGAGGAAATCGCCGACTGGTTCGAGACGCTGGCGAAGGCGGAGCGGTCGCACGCCAATCGTTTCCAAAAGGCACTCGACAGTTTGGCCGATTAGCCGGTCTCACGTTGGAGCGGCGCGAAAACGCGCCGCTCAACGTTCGGTTATTGCGTCACGGCGATTGGCGCATCCGCTTCGCTCGACGATTACACGCCGTGACGCAATAACTTTTGTAGCTTGCGGCCACGCGTAATGCTTGGCTGGTTAAGCGCGGTTGGGTAGTTTGGTCTGCGACGCTCGGCGTACATACGATGCGAACCTGAAAGCCTGCGATGACCCAGCGCGAAGGCAGCCTCGAAGCTCCGATCCGGCATCCGATCGACTGGAAGAATCCGGAGTATTACGATGCAGCGTCGGCCGAAAAAGAGCTCGAGCGGATCTTCAACATCTGCCACGGCTGCCGCCGCTGCGTGAGCCT
>DATNAR010000119.1:0-2413 GCA_035607385.1 Casimicrobiaceae bacterium | reverse complement strand
TTGCCGATCGTCGCGCAAGTCGCCGCCGAGGATCCCGAGACCGCGGCGAAGATCGTGCAGCCGATGATGTTCGTGTGGAGCAGCCTGCCCGGCACGCGCTCGAGCCACGGCGCGAGTCCTTTGAACATGTCCTCCGACAGGCGGGTGCGGAACAGGATTTCTCCCATCCAGATGAACAGCGGCAGCGCGGTCAGCGTCCACGACGAGGCCGATCCCCAGATCGTCACCGCCATCGCATCGCCTGCCGGCCGCGACGAAAACAGCTCCATCCCTATCCAGGCGACGCCGGCCAGCGCGATGCCGATCCAGACGCCGCTGCCAAGCAGGACGAACAGCGCAACGATCAGCAAGCCGGTGATCAGCAGATCCATCGCTACTCGACGTGTGCCGGCTCTTCGGCTCGCGGCATGGCGGCGCGCCGACGCCCCGAAAGCTCGCCCACGAGCAGATCGACGAAAGCGATCGCCAGGATGACGTTGCCGGCAGCCATCGAAAGCTGCGGAAGCCACAGCGGCGTCGCGTCGTTGCCGGTGGAAATGTCGTGAAACTGGTACGACTGCCAGGCGAGCCGAACGCTGTACCAGGCGAAAGCCAGCGACAGCAGCATCGCGGCGGCCAGCGACCATCGCTCGAGCCAGCGCTTGCCGGCGATACCGGCATGCTCCAGCACCAGCGTCACCCGGATGTGCTCTCCGCGTGTCAGCGTATGCGCCAGCGCCAGGAAGCCGGCGCCGGCCATCAGATAGCCGGCGTACGCATCGGTGCCGCGAACCTGGAAACTCAGCAGCCGGCCGAAGATGCCGAGCAGCACCATCAGCAGCGTCCCTACGAGAAACAACGCCGCCAGATAGGCGGCGGCGTTGTAGAGCGTATCGAGCGAGCGGCGCATGCCTAGGTGCTCGAAGACTCCGGATCCCCGCTGCTGCAGGAACGAGAATCGGCGATCACATCTTCCTGAACGCGTCCACGGCCGCCTGTCCGTCCGGGCCGGCTTTCTTCAGCCATTCCTGCAGCATCGTGTCGCCGACTTTCTTCAGGTCGGCGGCAAGCTGCGGGCTCGGCTTGACGATGGTCATGCCCTTTTGCTTCAGCTGATCGATGTACCAGCCGTTCTTTTCCTCCGAGGCTTTCCAGCCGCGCGCCTCCGCGTCGGCAGCGGCCTTGAGCACGGCATCCTGCGTCGGCTTGTCCAGCGCCGCGAAGGCCTGCTGGTTGACGATCACCGCATTCTTCGGCAGCCAGGCTTGCGTGTCGTAGAACGTCTTGATGCTCTCGTAGGTCTTGGTGTCGAAACCGGTCGACGGCGACGACATGTAGGAGTCGACGACGCCGGTGGCAAGCGCCTGCGTGAGCTCCGAGGCCTGCACGGTCACCGGCTGCGCGCCGACCAGCTCGGCGATGCGCGAGGTGGCCGGACTGTACGCGCGCCACTTCAGGCCCTTCATGTCGGCGACGCTGTTGAGCGTCCGATTGGTGTAGATGCCCTGCGGCGGCCACGCGACCGTATAGAGCAGCCTGATGCCCTGCTTGGCCAGCCGGTCTTCCAGCGCTTTCCTCGATGCCTTGTCCAGCTTCTTCGCGTCGCCATAGCCGGTGGCCAGAAACGGGACGCCGTCGATGCCGAACATCGGGTCCTCGTTCTCGAAGTTGACCAGCAGGATCTCGCCTGCTTGTGCCTGGTTGCCCTGCACCGCGCGCTTGATCTCGTTCGCCTTGAACAGCGATGCGTTGGCGTGGACGGTGATCTTGAGCTTGCCGCCGGTTGCCTTGTCGATGTCGGCGACGAACTGGGCGATGTTCTCGGTGTGAAAGTTGGAGGCCGGGTATGCAGTCGGCATGTCCCATTTCGTTTGCGCCGCGGCGCCCAGCGCGACCGACAGCGCGATCGCGGCGGTGAGGATCTGAATCCTTTTCATCGGAAATCTCCTGGGGACGGTAGCGAGCGAATCTCGCGCGCCAAAACGCGCGCCCGCGGCGGGCGGACTCGGACCGTGCCTTTGTATCATATCGGACGGTGGCGCGAAACGGCCTGGCACAAGGCGAGGCGCCGATATAATGGTCTCAAGGCTCGACGGTCCCGCCGGCCGGCGGAACTGCCCGGTGATCCTCCGATGACTGATTCCTCGCAAGCACGCTGGCAATTCTGGATCGACCGCGGCGGCACCTTCACCGACATCGTCGCGCGGCGGCCGGACGGGACGCTCGCGACGCACAAGCTGTTGTCGGACAATCCCGAGCGCTACGGCGACGCCGCGATCGCGGGCATCCGCGAGCTGCTCGGCATCCCGCCCGGCGCGGCGATTCCGGTCGAGATGATCGAAGCGGTGAAAATGGGCACGACGGTCGCGACCAACGCGCTGCTCGAGCGGCGGGGCGAACGCACGGTGCTGGCGATCACCCGCGGCTTCGGCGA
>DATNAR010000117.1:0-3439 GCA_035607385.1 Casimicrobiaceae bacterium | reverse complement strand
CGCGTGCATTTCACCGACGACCATGCGCACAAGCACCGGATCCTCGACCACCTGCTGACCGACACCACGATGACGCAGAGCATCGTGTTCATCGCGACCAAGCGCGACGCCGAAACGCTGGCGATCCGGCTGCGCGGCGAGGGCCATGCCGCCGCCGCGCTGCATGGCGACATGCGCCAGCGCGAACGCACCTACACGCTGCAGGAAATGCGCCGCGGCCGCGTGCGAACGCTGGTCGCGACCGACGTCGCCGCACGCGGGCTCGACGTCGCGGGCATCAGCCATGTGATCAATTTCGACATGCCGCGGCAGCCCGACGATTATGTCCACCGCATCGGCCGCACCGGCCGCGCCGGCGCGACCGGCGTCGCGATCTCGCTGGCCTCGTTCGCCGACCGCGCGACGCTGCGCCAGATCGAGCGCCACCCCGGCGCCGCGATCGCAGCGCACGTGATCCCGGGACTCGAGCCGCGCAACCGCAACCGCGGCGTGCACGATGCCGCGCCTTCGCGCGCGAGGCCGCGCAACAACGGCAGCCCTCGCGCGTACGCGCGCGATGCGCGCGGGCACGGGACGCAGTCGCGCTCGGGCTGGCAGGGCAAAGCTGCGGGACGCGGCCGCTAGCCTGTCCGGCCGCCGCGACATGGGGCGCTACTTTGGGCCGGCGCGATCCGCCGAGCCCGAAGCCACTTCCAAGCCGCCGAACCGCTGATAGAAATACGGCGCCGCGGGCGGCAGCGGTCCGCTGCCTGCTTCCAGCGTCGCCGCCAGATGCTGTTCGGCGCAGCGGTGCGTCAGGCGATAGAAATCGCGGCACAGCGCATAGGCGTCGCGCGCGTGCCATCGCGCCGGCAGCATGGCCGGCGGCAGCTGCGGATCGTGCAAGGTCACGCGTCGATACTCGTGGATCAGCAAGGTGCGCACGACAAAGCACTGGCCGGGGTCCGGAAGCGGATCGTCGCGGAACAGTTCGACCACCCGGCGAAAGCGGCCGATGAAACGCCGGTAACCGGCATCGAGGCTTCCGAGGTCCCAGTATTGCTGCAGCAGCGACTCGAGCGTCTGCGCCCCGGGCGCCAGCTCGCGCCCGCGAAGCAGCACGACATCGAGAGAACGGTCGAGCGCGCCGACGACTTCCGCCGCCGCCGTCTGGCCGGGCCGGGCGGGCCGCGCATAGACGCCGGCAGCGATCGCGCCGAATCCTTCCCAGGCCAGCTCGCGGCGGAACTTGCCGCGCCGCGCCCCGCCGGCCGGCGACGGGGAAACGATCAGGTCCCAGTCGCCGTCCCAGGCCTCCGACGGTGCGGCATAGATCCGCCGGTAGGCGCTTTCAAAGCGCCGCCGCCCCTGCGCCGTCGGGCGATAAAGGCTGCGCCGGCCGGCCTGCCGGCTGGCAAGCCATCCGTCGCGGGCGAGGCGATAGACGCTGGTGCGCACCAGCCGCTCGTTCAACCCGAGCGGGGCCAGCAGGCGAATCAGACCCGACAGCCATACGGCGCCGCCATGCGGCGCCAGTGCATCGCCCCAGACGGTCACGACCAGCGATTTGGCCCGAGGCGGCGCCCCGGCCAGCTCGCGGCGTATCCAGCGGCCGACCGCCGGGTGCGACCGGCTCGTCATGATCGCCACGCCGCGTCATCCGATACAGAAATTGCGAGTATCATCATAAAAGTGTATCGTTTTATATTGCCGGCGGCCAGCACTCGGATCCGACGCGGCGAGGAGGACAGGCGATGTATGCGCAGATGGTCGACACCGGCGCGAAGAAGCTTCGCTCACTCGAGGAGATGACGCCGGAGGAACGCGCGTTCCAGGCCAGGGTCGACGCCGACATCAAGATCGAGCCCAAGGACTGGATGCCCGAGGCCTACCGTAAGACGCTGATCCGCCAGATCTCGCAGCATGCGCACTCGGAGATCGTCGGCATGCTGCCCGAAGGCAACTGGATCACGCGCGCGCCGACCTTGCAGCGCAAGGCGATCCTGATGGCCAAGGTCCAGGACGAGGCGGGGCACGGACTGTATCTCTATTGCGCGGCGGAGACGCTCGGCGTGTCGCGCGACCAGATGGTCGCCGATCTGCATTCCGGCAAGGCCAAGTATTCGAGCATCTTCAATTATCCGACGCTGAGCTGGGCCGACATCGGCGCGATCGGCTGGCTGGTCGACGGCGCGGCGATCATGAACCAGATCCCGCTTTGCCGCTGCTCGTTCGGCCCGTATTCGCGGGCGATGATCCGCGTCTGCAAGGAGGAGAGCTTCCACCAGCGGCAGGGCTTCGACATCATGATCAAGCTCTGTCGCGGAACGCCCGAGCAGAAGGCGATGGCGCAGGACGCATTGAATCGCTGGTGGTGGCCGTCGCTGATGATGTTCGGCCCCCCCGACGCAAGCTCGGTCCACAGCGCGCAGTCGGCGCAGTGGAAGATCAAGATCCTGTCGAACGACGAGCTGCGGCAGCGCTTCATCGACCAGACGGTGCCGCAGGCGGACTTTCTCGACATCACGATGCCCGATCCGGAGCTCAAGTGGAACGCCGAGCGCGGCCACTACGACTTCGGCGCGATCGACTGGAACGAGCTGTACGAAGTCGTCAAGGGCAACGGGCCGTGCAACCGCGAGCGTCTGCGCGCCCGTGTCGACGCGTGGGAAAGCGGCGCATGGGTGCGCGAAGCGGCGCTCGCCCACGCCGAAAAACGCGCGGCCGCCGGCAGGCGGGCGGCTTGAACCTCAGGAGGCAGCGATGAGCCGTGAATGGCCGTTATGGGAAATATTCATACGCAGCCAGCACGGGCTGGCGCACAAGCATGTGGGCAGCCTCCACGCGCCCGACGCCGAAATGGCGATCAAGAATGCGCGCGACGTCTATACGCGGCGCAACGAAGGCGTCAGCATCTGGGCGGTGAAGTCCTCGGACATCGTCGCCAGCTCGCCGGGCGAGAAGGGGCCGATGTTCGAGCCGGCGTCGAGCAAGGTATACCGCCATCCGACGTTCTTTCCGATGCCTGATGAAGTCAAGCATATCTGACGATGAACGACGCCAAGCCACTGTTCGAATACCTGCTGCGGCTGGCCGACAGCGATCTGCTCCTTGCGCAGCGCCTGGGCGAATGGGTCGGCCACGGGCCGGTGCTGGAGGAGGACATCGCGACGACCAACGTCGGGCTCGATCTCCTCGGCCAGTCGCGGCTCTGGTTCGCCTACGCGGGCGAAGTCGAAGCGTGCTTCAACGGAACGGGACGCAGCGAGGATGAGCTCGCCTTTCTGCGCGATGCGGGTGAATTCCGCAACCTGATGCTGACCGAGCAACCCAACGGCAACTACGCCGACACGATGGCCCGGCAGTTCTACTTCGATGCCTGGCACGAGTTGCTTTTGCGCGGCCTGACCGCGTCGACCGATGCTCGGATCGCCGAAATCGCCACCAAGGCGCTGAAGGA
>DATNAR010000112.1:0-3032 GCA_035607385.1 Casimicrobiaceae bacterium | reverse complement strand
CGAGCGCGATGCGCGTGGCGCCGAGCTCGCCGGCGACGCGGTACAGCACGCCCCGCCGCAGCCGTGAGCACAACGAGCACATCGTGCCGCCTTCGGGTATCACGCGCTTGACGACGCTGTAGGTATCCTGCTCGACGATGTGGAACGGCACGCCGCGCGAGGCGAGGTAGCGCGGCAGCACGTCGGCGGGGAAGCCGGGCTGCTTCTGGTCGAGGTTGACGGCGATCAATTCGAAAGGCAGTGGCGCGCGGTCGCGCAGGCTGAGCAGGACGTCGAGCAGCGCGTAGCTGTCCTTGCCGCCTGACAGGCACACCATGACGCGATCGCCGCGTCCGATCATCGAAAAATCACCGATCGCCTGTCCGACCAGCCGGCGCAGGCGTTTTTTGAGCTTGTTGGCTTCGAACGCCTGCCGTTGCGCCTGCCGGGCGGCCGAAATGGCGGCGGAGGCCTCGCTGCTACGCTCCGGCGGCGGCAACGCCGGCTGCGGCGAGACGGCCGGCGGCGCAGTCGAGTCGGCTATCGCGGTGTCGGGAATCATTGCGCCAACCTAGCGCGAGTCGCGCTCGAACGCAACCCGCTCTACAATGCAGGCCTTTCAAGTCGGGCCGACCGGCCGGATCGTCTCGGGGGAGGGGAACGCGATGGCAATGCAGACGCTACTGGTGGCCAATCCGAAGGGCGGCAGCGGCAAGACGACGCTGGCCACCAATATCGCAGGCTGGCTCGCCGCGCGCAAACAGCGAGTCGTGCTCGCCGACTTTGATCCGCTGCGTTCCGCGACCGAGTGGCTGGCCCGCCGTCCGCCGCTTTTTCCCGCGATCGCGGGCTGGACGCCGGGCTCGGCCAGGGAAGATATCAAGGAGCACCATCCGCACTGGCTGGTGCTCGATACGCCGGCCGGTCTGCATGGCGAAGCGCTGCGTGACGCGATGCGCCGGGCCGACATCCTGCTGGTGCCGGTGTCGCCGAGCGCATTCGACACCGCCGCAACCCAGCACTTCCTCGATCAGATCGGGGAATACAAGGCGATCAAGAAAGGGGATATCGCCGTGGGACTGGTCGCGATGCGCGTCGACCCGCGCACCAACAGCGCGGCCGAGCTCGAGGAGTTCCTGAAGTCGTTCGACTTCCCGCTGGTCGCGCATTTGCGCGCGACCCAGGTGTACGTGCACTGTGCGCGCGACGGGCTGACGATCGCCGACCTGCCGCACTCGCGCGCCGAGCAGGACCTGGAGCAGTGGCGGCCGTTGACGCGCTGGATCGCGCGCCACAGCGCGGCGAAAAGCGGCTGACGCCGAAACCTTTTACGGCCCCAGGCGACAAGCGCGACAATCGGTCGGCAGGCGATCGGTCACAGACCCTGACGCAGCGGGTTTACCGCCGCCATCCGCGCGCCCGTTCCCGCAGCGCGAGCAGCAGGCCGCTGGCGACGATGATCGTCATGCCGAGCGCCGACCAGCGATCGGGCAGCTGATCGAACAGCACGAAGCCGTAACTGGTCGCCCAGATCATCTGCAGGTAGGCGAAAGGCGTCAGCAGCGCGGCGGGCGCGTGCTGGAATGCGCCGATGATCGACCAGTGGCCGACGCCGGCGAAAAGGCCGAGGAGCACAAAGAGCACGGTGTCTTTCAACGTCGGCGCGGCGGCGCCGATCTCCCACGGCAGGACGACGCTGAGGCCCAGCATGCCGACCAGGGCGCTGTAGAACAGGGTCGTGTGCACGCTTTCGTCAGCGAGCTTGCGCGTCAGCAGGAAATACAGGGCATTGCACAGCGCCGCGAGCAGGAGCAGCAGCGCGGAAGGGTGGAAGACCGCCGAGCCGGGCCGCAGCAGGATGAGGATCCCGGCGAAACCGGTGATCGCCGCTATCCAGCGGGCGCGACCCGGCCGTTCACCGAGGATGGGGCCCGACAAGACGACGACGATGATCGGCGCGAGGAAAGTGATCGCCGAGCCTTCGGCCAGCGGCAGGTAGCGCAGTCCACCGAAGAAACAGAACGTCGCGCAAAGCAGCATCGCCGAGCGCAACAGCTGCATCCCCAGACGACGCGTGCGCCAGAAGCCGGGCCCCGCGCGCCGCCAGGCGAACGGCGTGACGACGATCATCTGACCTGCGTAACGGGCCCACACGACCAGGAACAGCGCATGGTCGCGGACCAGGTATTTGGCCGTCGCGTCCAGAGAGGAAAGGCACAGCCCCGCAAGCAGGAACAGAGGCAGCGCGCGGGCCAGCGTGCGCGAATCCCGGATCGCGGCGTCGACGATTGCAGCTACCTCACGCGGCCAGCAGCTCGCGCAGCACGTACGGCAGGATGCCGCCGTGCAGGTAGTAGTCGACCTCGATCGGAGTGTCGATGCGCAGCAGCAGCGGGATGCGTTGCCTCGCGCCGTCCTTGCGACGAATCACCAGCGCCACATCCATCTGCGGCCGGATCCCCGATTCGAGCCCGACGATGTCGAACTCCTCGCTGCCGTCGATGCCGAGCGAGGCGGCGCTGTCGGCGCCCGTGAACTGGCACGGCAGCACGCCCATGCCGACCAGGTTCGAGCGATGGATGCGCTCGAAGCTGCGCGCAATCACCGCCTTGACGCCGAGCAGCTGCGTGCCTTTCGCGGCCCAGTCGCGCGAGCTTCCGGTGCCGTATTCTTCCCCCGCGAAAACCACCGTCGGCGTCCCGCGGGCGATATACGTCATCGCCGCGTCATAGATCGCCATCTGCTTGCCATCGGGTTGCAGGATGGTTTCGCCACCCTCGATGCGCGTGCCGTCGCCTCGCAGCGGCAGCATAAGGTTCTTGATGCGAACGTTGGCGAACGTGCCGCGCATCATCACGTCGTGGTTGCCGCGCCGGCTGCCGTAGCTGTTGAAGTCGGGCACGCCGACGTCGTGCTCGAGCAAATAGATGCCGGCCGGCGAGGTCGGCTTGATCGATCCCGCCGGGCTGATGTGGTCGGTCGTCACCGAGTCGCCAAAAATGCCCAGCGCGCGGGCGCCGTGCACCGCGGCAACCTTGCCTGGTTGCATCTTG
>DATNAR010000104.1:0-4511 GCA_035607385.1 Casimicrobiaceae bacterium | reverse complement strand
CGGCTCGCACCGTCGATCAGCGCGCATTCCTCGAGCTCGATCGGTATCGTCTTGAAGTATCCCATCAGCAGCCATGTGCAGAACGGGATGAGGAACGTAGGATAGGTGAGGATCAGCGCGAGCCGGGTATCGAAGAGATCGAGCTTGTACACCATCGCCGCGAGTGGAATGAACAATATCGACGGCGGGACCAGGTAGGCCAGAAAAATGCTCATGCCGACGTAGCGTGAGCCGCGGAAGCGCAAGCGCTCGATCGCATACGCCGCGAGCACGCTGCAGAAGATCGAAAGGCACGTCGACACGACCGAGATCACGACCGTGTTCCACAGCCACTCCGGATACGAGGTGTCGAACAGCAGCTTCTTGATGTGATCCAGCGTCGGATGGATAACCCAGAACGGGTTGCCTTCGCGCGAGAGCAATTCCTCGTTGGGCTTGAGCGCCGTGATCGTCATCCAGTAGAACGGGAACAGCAGCACGATGACGAAGGCGGCCAGCGGCAGATAGATCGTCACGATGCGCCGCGGCAGCGACACCAGGTAATTCATGCCCTGCGAATCGACCGCCTCCGGCGTCGCGACAGCGCTGCTCACTTGTCCGTCCCCGGCATCGTTCCGCTCAATTGTCCGCCGCTCCTTGTTGCCAGGCCCGGCGCTGCAGCCCGAAATAGCTGATCAGGATCGCTGCCAGCAGGAACGGCACCATCGCCGTCGCGATCGCCGCGCCCTCGCCGAGGCTGCCTCCGGGGATCGCCCGCTGGTAGGACAGCGTCGCCATCAAGTGGGTCGCATTGAGCGGACCTCCGCGCGTCAGCACGTAGATCAGCTGGAAGTCGGTGAACGTGAACAGCACCGAGAACGTCATGACGACGGCGATGATCGGCGTCAGCAGCGGCAGCGTCACGTGGCGGAATTGCTGCCACGGCGATGCGCCGTCCAGGCTGGCCGCCTCGTAGTATGAAGGCGAGATCGTCTGCAATCCGGCGAGCAGCGTGATCGCGACGAACGGAACGCCGCGCCAGATGTTGGCGGCGATCGTGGAAAACCGCGCGTTCCACGGATCGCCGAGGAAGTCGATGTACTCGTGGATCAGCCCCAATCGCATCAGCGCCCAGCTGATGATCGAGAACTGCGAGTCATAGATCCACCAGAAGGCAATCGCCGAGAGCGCCGTGGGGACGATGAACGGCAACAGCACCATCGCGCGCAGCACTGCCTTGAACGGCAGGTGCTTGTTGAGCAGCAGCGCGAGCCAGAGGCCGAGCGCGAATTTGATCACGCTGGCGACCGTCGTGTAGAAAAGCGTGTTGAACAGCGCGAGCCGCGTGACGGCGTCGCCCCACAGGAACTCGAAATTCTCCAGGCCGATCCACTCGCCGGGACGGCCGATCTTCGTATCGGTGAAGCCCAGCCAGGTGCCGAGGCCCAGCGGATAGGTGAGAAAAACCAGCAGCACCAGCGCCGCCGGCACCATGAACAGGATGCCCAGCGCGTTGCGGTTGTCCTGCAGTCGGGACAGAGCTGAGCTCAACAGAGGGGTTTCCGGCAATCGTTATGCATCTGGAGTCTGAGTCCGTAAGGGCACACCAGCGATCTCATTACGCGTTCGGATCGAAGTCGGCGGTGACGCGCGCGTTAACCGGCGCCGCAAGGCGCCGCGTTGAACGCGCGCAGATATTGCGTCACGCCGCCCGATTGCGAAACCGGGCGGGTGTGTCTTCCGGCGCGACGCAATATCAAACCTTGTAATACCGCTCGGCCCGCTTCTGCGCGCGCTCCGCCGCTTCCTTGGGCGACTTCGATCCCGACGCGGCTTCGGCGACCATGTTGACCATGATGAAATCCGCCAGCGCGCCGGCCGAGGCGTAGCCCATCTTGCCCGCATAGCCGCTCGGCAACATGATCTTCATCGAGTCGCGGTACGGCGTCGCTTTCGGGTCCTTCCATACCGGATGCTTCTCGTATACGGTCAGCGCCGGCGTCACGTAGCCCAGCGATGCGGTGACCCACGGATTGACCTGCTCGTCTTCCATCATGAAGCGAAGGAATTCCTTCGCCGCCTTCGGATACTTCGAATACTTGAAGATCATCTGGTTGAAGAACAGGTTGAACTCGGTCGGCCGCCCGACCGGTCCGATCGGGAAGTTCGAGTGGAAGATATCCGCTTCGAGCTCCTTCACCTTCGGGTCCGTCGCGTTCTTCGCCGCGAAGTAGATCGAGATCCCGTTGCTGGTCAGCGAGATCTGGCTGTCGAGGAACGCCTTGTTGTTGTTCGGGTCGAGCCACGACAGCGTGCCAGGCACGAACGTCGCATAGAGCTCCTTGGCGTACTCGAGAGCCTTGAGCGTTTCGGGACTGTCGATGACGACCTTGTTGTTCTGGTCGACCATCTTGCCGCCGAACGCCCAGACGACCCAGTTCGTCCACGTGTTGCCGTCGCCGGTGGCGTTGCCCAGCGCGAAACCGACCGGCGTGTTCTTATCCTTCAGCGCCTTGCAAAGCTTCAGGAAGCCGTCGGTATCCTTCGGGACCGCATCGAAGCCGGCCGCTTTCAGCATGCTGGCGCGATAAACGAGAGCATTGCCCGCGCAGCCCAGAGGTACGCCGATCCACTTCTTGCCGTCCGGCTTCAGATACTGATCGCACACCGGATACCAGCCGCCGTACTTGGCACCCAGATAGGTGCAGACATCGGTCACGTCGACGAGTTTTTCCGGATACAGATTGGCGTCGTCGTTGGTCGACAGAATGATGTCGGGTCCCGCGCCGGTATTCGCCGCGACGGCGGCCTTCGGCCGCACGTCCTCCCACCCTTCGTTGTCGACGCGCACCTCGATGCCGGTCTTCTCGGTGAACTTGGCGACGTTCTTCATGTACTGGTCGATGTCGCCCTGGACGAAGCGACTCCAGCGCAGGACGCGCAGCTTCGCGCCTTTCTCCGGCACATTCTTCCATTGCGCGTTGGCATCCTTGACCCAGATCATCGGCCCGATTGCTGCAGCTGCCGCCACGCCAGCCGAGGTCTTCAGGAATCTACGGCGTTTGAATTCACTCATCAGCTCCTCCTAGAAAATTGCGCGCGGTCAGTTCCAGCGCGTCTTGCGGTTGATTGTTGCGGTGACGATTCGAAATCATCTGCTTTCTGCGACGAGCCGCACACCGCTCTTCGCATCGAATAAATGCGCACGATCGACATCCGGTGCGAGTGCCACGTGGTCTCCGGCCCTGCAGGTTACCCGGTCGCGCACCAGCGATGTCAATTCCTGTCCGTTGAAGCGGCAGAACAGCTGCGTGTCGGCGCCGGTCGGCTCGATGACGACGACCTCCGCCGGCAGGCCGCCGCCGGGCGAGAGGACGCAGTGCTCGGGCCGCATGCCGTACAGCACGGGCTGGCCGTCGCTTGCGCGCGCCGAGGTGGGCAAGGGAAGGCGGATGCCGCCGTCGAATTCCACCACCGGCGCCGCACCGTTGATGCGCGCGACGCCGGGCACGAGATTCATCGCCGGTGATCCGATGAAACCGGCGACGAAGATGTTCACCGGGGTGTCGTACAGATCGAGCGGTGTGCCGGTCTGCTCGACGATCCCGTCGCGCATGACGACGATCCGATCGGCCATCGTCATCGCCTCGATCTGGTCGTGGGTGACGTAGATCGACGTCGTCTTCAGCCGCTGGTGCAGCTCCTTGATCTCGGTGCGCATCTGTACGCGAAGCTTGGCATCCAGATTCGACAGCGGCTCGTCGAACAGGAACACCTGCGGGTCGCGGACGATCGCGCGCCCCATCGCCACGCGCTGGCGCTGTCCGCCGGAAAGCTGCCGGGGATAGCGGTCGAGCAGCTGCGCAAGACCCAGGATTCCGGCCGCCTTGGCGACCCGGGTCTCGATCTCGCTCTTCGACTGCTTGGCCAGCATCAGCGCAAACGACATGTTGTCGCGCACCGTCATGTGCGGGTAGAGGGCATAGTTCTGGAAGACCATCGCGACGTCGCGTTCCTTCGGAGCGACCTTGTTGACGATCCGCGACCCGATCCAGATTTCGCCGGCCGTGATTTCCTCGAGCCCGGCGAGCATCCTCAGCAGTGTCGACTTGCCGCAGCCGGACGGTCCGACCAGCACGCAGAACTCGCCATCGGCGATCTCGATGTCGACGCCGCGAATCACCGGTGTCGATCCGAAGCGCTTTTGAACTGAACGTATGCTGACCGCTGCCAATGCTCTCCTTCCGTCGCGCTTGCGGCGCTCGGATGATCGGTCTACGGGGCGTAGCGCCGGGTCCCCGCAACGACGACATAGTCGGGACGGCCGGTCTTGAGCCACGTGACGATATTCTGTGCTGCCTTGCGCCGCAATTCGATCTCCGCCTGCGCGCTGTAGAACGCGGCATGCGGCGTCAGGATCACCTTCGGGTGGCCGAGCAGCCGGCTATCGGCGGGAACGGGTTCGACCGGCAGGACATCCAGAGCAGCGCCGGCAAGTATTCCACTATCGACAGCGGCAAGCAAATCGTCGA
>DATNAR010000091.1:0-2629 GCA_035607385.1 Casimicrobiaceae bacterium | reverse complement strand
TTGACGCCCTCCGACTGCGCGATCGCCGCCGCGCGCGCGCCGGCGGCCAGGTTGATCTGCTCCTGCTGGCGGCCTTCGGACGTCGCGATCACCGCGCGCTTTTCCCGCTCGGCGGTGATCTGCGCCTGCATCGCGTGCAGGATCTCCTTCGGCGGCGTGAGGTCCTTGATTTCGTAGCGCAGCACCTTGACGCCCCAGTTGCCGGCCGCCTGGTCGAGCGCGGCGACGACCAGTCCGTTGATGTGGTCGCGCTCCTCGAACGTGCGGTCGAGCTCCATCTTGCCGATCACGCTGCGCAGCGTCGTCTGCGCGAGCTGCGTGATCGCGACCATGAAATTGCTCGATCCGTACGAGGCGAGCTTGGGATCGGTGACCTGGAAGTACAGGATGCCGTCGACCTGGAGCTGCGTGTTGTCCTTGGTGATGCAGATCTGGCTGGGGACGTCGAAGGGTATTTCGCGCAGGTCGTGCTTGTAGGCGACGCGGTCGATGAACGGCAGCACGAAATTGAGTCCCGGCGCGAGCACCGCGTGGAACCTTCCGAGCCGCTCGATCACCAGCGCATGCTGCTGCGGCACGATGCGGATCGTCTGGATGATGACGATGATCGCCACAATGAACAGCGCCAGCGTGACGGCCGAGGATCCGAGCATGAGGTTCTCCATCGTTCAGGCGGTTTCGGGCGGGCGATTCGACAACAGCAGCACCGACCCGCGCATGCCGGCGATGTACATCGTCTTGGTGTGCGGCGTGTCCGGCGTCGCGACTTCGGCGTCCCAGGTGCTGCCGCGATAGGCGACGCGCGCGGTCCCGGCCGGTCCCCAGCTTTGCACCTGCACCATCTGGCCGATGTCGAGTCCCTTCTGCGGCGGCGTGCTGGCCACCAGGCCACGCTTCCATCGCTGCAGCAGCACCGTGCCGACGACGCCCAGCGCCGCGGCGATCAGCCATTGCACGGGGATCGCGGCGCCGAGCCAGGCAGCGACCCCGCCGCATGCAAGCGCCAACCCGATCACCAGCAGGTAGAACGTCCCGGTGACCAGCTCGGCGGCGATCAGCGCCGCGCCGGCGATCCACCACATCCAGTAATCGCTCATCCGCCCTCCTCTGGCGGCAAAGGATAGCAAGGATCGACGGCGTTGGGCGTCCTGCGGCCGCGGGCTTGCAAGGCGGCGGCCAGCCCCGACATTGGGCTATAATTAGCTCTTTCTTTTCAGACGTTTCGCGACGCACCGGAGGTCCGGGAATGCCCATTTACGAATATCGCTGCAACGCTTGCGGGCACAAGCTGGAATCGCTGCAGCGACTGTCGGACGCCCCGCTGGTCACCTGCCCCGCCTGCGGCAAGGACGCGCTCGCCAAGCAGCTGTCGGCCGCGGGCTTTCAGCTCAAGGGCAGCGGCTGGTACGCCACCGATTTCAAGAATTCGGGCAGCAAGCCGCCCGCGAAGGACGCCGCCAAGCCAGACGCCAAGGCCGACGCGCCAACGGGAGCCGCCGGCGACGCCAAGCCCGAGACTTCGACCGCCGCCAAGGCGGATGCTCCCGCGGCATCGCCGACGGGCAAGTCCGCCGACCCGGGCAAAAGCGAAACCCGCAGCACCAGCGACAAGCCGGCCGCGAGCGGCACGACGACCGGAGGCTCGTGACCTCGCGCAAGGAATCGGTCGAGGCGTTGAAGCGTTACCTGATCGCAGGGCTTCTCGTCTGGGTTCCGCTCGGCATCACGATCTGGGTGCTGCAGCTGCTGCTGTCGACGCTCGACCAGACGCTGCTGCTGGTGCCCGAGCGCGCGCGCCCCGAGGCGCTGTTCGGATTCCATATCCCCGGGCTGGGCGCGTTGCTGGCCTTTGCGATCCTGATCCTCACCGGCGTCGTTGCCGCCAATTTTTTCGGCGCGCGCCTGATTCTCCTGTGGGAATCGGTCCTGACGCGCATCCCGGTCGTCAAGTCGATCTATTCGAGCGTCAAGCAGGTCAGCGACACCCTGCTCTCCGATACCGGCAATGCATTCCGCAAGGCGCTGCTGGTCGAATATCCGTACCAGGGCTGCTGGACGATCGCGTTCCAGACCGGCTCACCCGCCGTGGCGGTCGCCGGCCATCTCGCCAGCGAGCACGTCAGCGTCTACGTGCCGACCACGCCCAACCCGACGTCGGGATTCTTCCTGATGCTGCCTCGTTCCCGCGTGCACGAGCTCGACATGACGGTCGACGAGGCACTCAAATACATCATCTCGATGGGCGTCGTCGCGCCGCGGCCGCATACGAACGTCACCGCGGGCACGGTCACGCCCGCGCTCGATCGCCGAAATTGACCGAACCGGAGCACATTACCCACTGCCGCCTGGCAGTGGCGGGCGGGCGCGTGTTTGCGCAGCGTCGGCGCGCGGCCCGCGGCATCACGCCGCCGGCGCAAAGACGCTTGCCGTACGACCGCGCGGCCCCGGCCATCACACGTCCTTGGAGAACCGCTTGAAGCGCACCGATTATTGCGGCCGTATCGACCGCAAGCGACTGGGCGAAACCGTCACGGTCTGCGGATGGGTGCATCGCCGCCGCGACCACGGCGGCGTCATTTTCATCGACCTGCGCGATCGCGAAGGCCTGGTGCAGATCGTCTGCGATCCC
>DATNAR010000083.1:0-3196 GCA_035607385.1 Casimicrobiaceae bacterium | reverse complement strand
AAGGCGAGCTTGGGGATCGACTGCAGACCGCCCTCGTTGATCGCGCGCGCGCCGTACGACAGGCGCTTGCCGCCGTCGAACGTGCCGCGGATCGATGGATGCGTCTTGAAGCGCTGGAACTCGTCGTACGGCGACAGGTGAGGATTGCGGTAATTCAGATGCACGACGAACCCGACGGCGACCTGCCGATTCTCCAGGTGATAGACGAACGAGCCGCCGCCGGTCTCCGCGTCGAGCGGCCAGCCTTGCGTATGCACGACCAGGCCGGGCCGATGGCGTTCGGCGGCGACCTGCCACAGCTCCTTGATGCCGATGCCGTACTTCTGCGGATCGATGCCGTCGCGCAGATTGAATCGCGCCATCAATTCCTGCGACAGCGAGCCGCGGCATCCTTCGGCGAACAACGTGTAGCGCGCATGGAGCTCCATGCCCGGCTGATATCCGGCCTTGTGCGTCCCGTCCTTGGCGACGCCCATGTCGCCGGTCGCCACGCCGCGCACCGCGCCGGCATCGGTATACAGGACCTCGGCTGCAGCGAATCCGGGATAGATCTCGACGCCCAGCGCCTCGGCCTGCTGCGCGAGCCACTGGCAGACGTTGCCAAGGCTCACGATGTAGTTGCCGTGATTGCGCATCAGCGGAGGCAGCAGCCACTGCGGAATCGGGTACGCGCGGGCAGCCGTCAGGATTTCGAAGCGATCCTCGCTGACCGCCGTGTTCAGCGGGGCACCGAGCGTCTTCCAATCGGGCAGCAGCTCGTTGAGCGCAATCGGGTCGATGACCGCGCCGGACAGGATGTGCGCGCCGACCGCCGAGCCTTTTTCCAGCACGCAGACGCTGACCTCGTGCTCCCGCTCGCGCGCGAGCTGCTTCAGGCGAATCGCCGCCGACAGGCCGGCGGGACCGGCGCCGACGATCACCACATCGAATTGCATCGCTTCGCGCTGCATGCGTCCCTGGGGTTTCGCCGACGGCTGGCCGACGTTCGCTTGGACCAGCCATTATAATTGCCATTTCTTCGACGACGCGCCAATGTCCGCAGAACGAAAGCTCGTTCACACCACACGGGTGCCGCTACGCTGGGGCGACATGGATGCGCAGGGCCACGTGAACAACACCCTGTATTTCCGGTACATGGAGCAGGCGCGCATCGAATGGCTGACTTGGCTCGAACAGCGATGCGGCGGCTTCCCCGGTCAGGGCTCGGTGATCGTCAACGCGAGCTGCACGTTCATCGCGCCGCTCATCTATCCCGGGACGGTCGAGGTGCGGATGTATCTCGACCCGCCGGGGCGGTCCAGCATCGGAACGCACTATGAGATCTGGAGCGGAGAAGCCAAGCACGCGGAAGGCGGCGCCAAGCTCGTCTGGATCGATCAGCGCTCGCAGCGCTCGGTACGGCTGCCCGAGCGCGTAGCCGCGCTGGCTGCCCAGGGCGCGGCGGTGTCCGGACAATGAATGTCATCGCCATCGTCGTCGCTCTGGGCATCGAGCAATGGCGGACGTTCCGCTGGCGCGGCGCTCTGCAGCAGGCGTTCATCCGCTACGCGCGATGGCTCGAGCACCGCTTCAACGGCGGGTCGGCGCAGCAGGGCGCGATTGCCGGCGCGCTCGCGATCGCGCCGCCGGTCCTCATCGCCGCCTGCGGATACTGGGCGCTCGATCAGATCAGCCCCCTGCTGGGGCTCGCGTGGGACGTGCTCGTCCTTTACCTGCTGGTCGGTTTTCGCCATTTCAGCCACGCCTTCAGCGCGATCGTCGAGGCGCTGAAAGCGGGCGATGCGATCGCTGCGCGGCGGCGCCTCGCGGCGTGGCGCGGCAGTGACGCGAGCGCAGTCAGCGCGGGAGAGATACCCAAGCTCGCCATCGAGCAGGGGCTCGAGGATTCGTATTGCCATGTCTTCGGCACCCTGTTCTGGTTTCTGGTGCTGCCCGGACCGGCAGGCGCCGTGCTCTACCGTGCGACGGTACTGCTCGCAGCCGAGTGGCGAGGCGATGAATTGACGCCGCTCGGCCATCAGCTCAGCGCCTTCGGCGCGCCGGTGCGGCGGCTGCTGCATTGGCTGGACTGGATCCCGGTGCGGCTGACGGCGGCGACCTTCGCCGTCGTCGGCGACTTCGAGGACGCGATCTATTGCTGGCGCACGCAGTCCGGCCAATGGCCGCGCCTGAACGATGGCATCCTGCTGGCGAGCGGCGCGGGCGCGCTCGGCGTCGTCATCGGCGGCGCGATCACCGGCCCGACCGGCGAGCCCGAGTTCCGACCGGAGATGGGCATCGGGGAGCCTGCCGACAGCGACGTACTCCCGAGTGCTGCCGGACTGGTCTGGCGGGCGCTGCTGGTGTGGCTCGCCGTGCTGCTGGTGCTCACGCTCGCTTATTGGGCGCCGTAGGCGCGGCGCGTACGGCGCTTACCACGTCTGCGCGCGCCGGCCGCTATCGACGAGCAGCTGCTGCAGCAGCGCCAATCGCCACGGCTTGACCTTGCCGCACGCGATAGCCTCGAGGATCGCGCAACCGGGCTCGCTGTCGTGGCGGCAATTGCGAAAACGGCAGGTCCCCAGCAGCGGACGCAACTCGACAAAGCCGCGTTCGATCGCGTCCGCCGACAGGTGGCCGAGTCCGAATTCCTTCATGCCCGGCGAGTCGACGATCCAGCTCGAGGCGTCGATCGGATAGAGCGTCGTTTCGGTCGTCGTATGCCGGCCGGTATGCAGCGCCGCCGAGACTTCGCCGATGCGCGCTGCGGCACCGGGCAGCATCCGGTTGATCAATGTCGACTTGCCCATGCCCGATTGTCCGATCAGCACGCTGTGCTGTCCGGCGAGCAGCGGGGCGAGGGCGCCGGCACCCTCGCTGGCGCAGATCTCGACGATCGGATAGCCGAGTGCGGCGAATTGGGCGAGCCGCGGCCGGATCGCCGCGAATGCCGGCAGGTCGCGCTTGTTCGCAATCAGGACGAAGCGGCAGCCGGCGCTTTCCGCGGCGACGATCCAGCGGTGCACCAATTCGTCATCGAACGGGGGATCCGGCGCGACCATGCCCAGCACCTGGGTGACATTCGCCGCGATCAGTTTTTCGCGCCGGCCGTCGGAGCGATAGAAAAGCGTCGTGCGCGGCAAGACCGCCTCGATCACGCCTTCGCGCGGGCCCGACGAGCGCCAGCGCACGCGATCGCCGCAGGCGATCGCCAGTG
>DATNAR010000074.1:0-9735 GCA_035607385.1 Casimicrobiaceae bacterium | reverse complement strand
GCTCCGGGTCGCGCCCTCCGGGCCTCCGCCTCCGCGCGCGTGCTCCCTCCACAACCGGCGGAGAAAGTTTTCATTGCGGAGTCGTCGGTCGCTCATCCGCGCGCTCCGGGTCGCGCCCTTCGGGCCTCCGCCTCCGCGCGCGTGCTCCCTCCACAACCGGCGGAGAAAGTTTTCATTGCGGAGTCGTCGGTCGCTCATCCGCGCGCTCCGGGTCGCGCCCTTCGGGCCTCCGCCTCCGCGCGCGGTATGACCTTGATCGAAATCCTGGTCGTGCTGGTCCTGATCGGCATCGTGATGGGTATCGTCGGCGGCAACTACATCGGCCAGGGGGAAAAGGCGAAGCAGCGGGCGGCGAAGATCGAGATCGAGCAGATCGGCCAGACGCTCGATCTGTTCAAGCTCGAGGTCGGGCGTTATCCGACCTCGCAGGAAGGATTGCAGGCATTGATCACCGCGCCGGCCGGCATGACGAACTGGAACGGCCCGTACTGGAAGAAGTCGACGGTGCCGAAGGATCCATGGGGTAACGAATACCAGTATGCGTCGCCGGGGTCGCACGGCCCGTACGACATCATTTCGTACGGCGCCGATGGCAAGGAAGGTGGTGATGGCGGCGACAAGGATGTCACCAGCTGGGAGCAGTGACCGCCGTGGAAGCGCACGGTCATCGCTTCTTTCTCCCGCGTCCGGCGGGCGGTGACGCGATGCGCACCTCGTCCGGATTCACGCTGATCGAGATGCTGGTGGTGCTGACGCTGATCGGTCTTCTGGTCGCCGTCGTGATCCCGATGTTCGGCAGCGGCGTGTCGACGACCGAGCTCAAGAGCGATACGCGCGCCGTTGCCGCGGGCCTGCGCCAGGCGCGCGGCCAGGCGATCGCGCAGCGCGGCGAGGCCGTGCTGATGCTCGACCTCGCCGCGCACACCTTCAGTGTTCCGCCCGACCCGCGGGTGCACAAACTGGCGCAGCAGCTCGAGCTCAAGCTCTTTACCGCGCAGAGCGATCTGGTCAACGACAATGTCGGCGCGATCCGCTTTTTCGCCGACGGCGGCTCCAACGGCGGACGCATCACGCTTGCCTCGGGCGAGCGCAAGTTCAACGTCGACGTCGATTGGCTGACCGGCCGCGTCGCGATACTCGAATGAGCGCGCACAGGGTTCGATTTCCCGACGTTGTCGCTCGCGGGCGCGCTGGCGGCTTCTCGCTGATCGAGGTGCTGGCGGCATTCGTCATCCTGGCGCTGGTCGGCACGGCGCTGTTCCGCATCTTTGCCGGGGCGCTGGGCAATGCGTCGCTATCGGACGAGTACAGCCGCGCCACACTTTTTGCCGAGAGCCGGCTCGCGTCGCCCGGCGTCGAGACGCCGTTGCGCGAGGGGAAGCAGCAAGGCACGTCCGAGGACGGCAGGTATGCGTGGACTTCGAGCATCCAGCCGTACCGGCCGCCGGGCAGCACGCCCGATCTCGACGCCGCGGCCGATCTGATGCCGCTGCGCCTCTGGCGTATCGCCGTCAGCGTCAGCTGGCCGGGCGCCGCGGGCAGCGATCGCTCGATCGCCCTGGCCACCGTACGCCTTGCCGCCAAGGAGCTGACGCCGTGACTGCACTCCGGGCGAGGATGGTCGAGGCGAGGATGAATCGCCGCGTCGCCGGCTTTACGCTGATCGAGCTGATGGTCGCCCTGCTGCTGCTCGCGCTGATCTCGAGCATCCTGTACGGCTCGCTGTCGCTATCGGCGACCAGCTGGGACCGTGGCGAGGCGAAGGCCGATCAGGCGGCCGACATGCGGCAGACGGCCGAATTCCTGCGCCAGGCGCTCGCCGCCGAGCATCCATTGCGCCTGCACAAGGCGGTCGATCAGCCGCTGGTCTTTGCCGGCGCCAACGACTCGCTTGCATTCGCCGGGGCAACGCCGGGGAGGGTCGGCGGCGGCCTCTACTATTTCCGCATCGCGCTCGTGACGAGCGGCGATGCCTCCAAACTCGTCTTGTCACGCACGATTCCGGATTACACCGCTTTGAAACCTCCGTCGTTCGATGCGGCCGACGCCTCGGTGCTCGCCGACGGCATCGCGGAGCTCAAGTTTTCGTATTTCGGCCGCGATCCCGATGCGAATGACACGGTCGAGCCCAACTGGCGCGATCACTGGGACGATCCGCAGATCCTGCCGATGCTGATTCGCATGGACGTCAAGACGGCGCAAGGCGCGAGCTGGCCGACATTGCTGGTCGAGCCCCGGATCGCGCCGGAAGCGGGGTGCCGCGGATGGGATGCGAATCGCAGGCGATGCGTGGGATCGTGAGTCGATGAAAACACGCATCGCCCTCCCGCAATCGTCGGCGCTGCTGGCGCAGCGCGGCATAGCGCTGGTGCTGGTCCTGTGGCTGACGGCGCTGCTGACGGTGATCGCGGGCGGCTTCGCCTACGCGATGCGCAACGAAGCGCAGGCGGCGCGAAACACGATGTCGCAGGCGCAGGCGCGCGCGCTCGCCGATGGCGCGATCGCGCGCACGGTGTTCGAGTTGATGCGGCCGCGGACGATACCCGGCGTATGGGCGGCCGACGGCCTGGTGCACGCCTGGGACGAGGACGGCATGCGCGTCGCGGCCAGCGCCGTCGACGAGTCTGGTAAAATCGATCTCAACGCCGTACCGGACGCGTTGCTCAACAGTTTGCTGCAGACCGCCGGGCAGGTCGACGCCGATACCGCGGCGCGCCTGGTCGATGCGATCGGTGATTGGAAGGACGCCGACGATTACCGGCGGCCGAACGGAGCCGAAGCGGCCGAGTATCAGGCCGCCGGGCTGCCTTACAAACCTGCAAACGCTGCCTTCGAGACGGTAGCCGACCTGCAGCGCGTTCTGGGCATGACACCGGCGCTGTTCGCGCGACTCGCGGGCAGCCTGACTGTGTTCAGCGGAGCGCCCGGGATCAATCCGCAGTTCGCGTCGCGCACCGTGCTGATGGCGCTGCCGGGAGCGACCGACGCCATCGTCGATACCTATCTCGCACAGAGGGCGGCGGCGCTCGCGGCCGGTCAGCCCTTGCCGGTGCTGCCTCTCGCCGGCGCCGGCGCGCCGGTGAATGTCTGGAGGGTGCGCGCCGAAGTGACCGCGCCCGACGGCGTCGTCTTCGTGCGCGAGGCGGTGATGCGGCAGAATCGGGACCCGCGGCGGCTGCCGACGGTGCTGGCGTGGCAGGAAGGCGAACGTACGCCACCGGTCGCGGCGGATGCGGCCAATCCAGCCAACGTAACGAAATGACGAAGCTGCAGTGACTATGGAAAACCGTTCGGGCAACCTGGGCCGTTACGCGCGCGACGCCGCAAGCGGGATCGGCTTGCCGCGCTTCTGGCGCTGGTGGATGGCCGAGCTCAAGCCCGTCGTGCCCGCCGCTTCGCGCAGTGCCTTGCAGCGCTGGCGCATGCGCCCGGTCATCGAATTCGGCGAGCGGGAAGCGGTATTCTGGCGTCCGGAAATCGTCAACGGCGAAATCGAGCTCGCGGCGATGGCCAAAGCGCCGCTGCAGGGCGACCCCGCGGACGTCACCGCGGTTGGACGCGCCGCGATGGCCTCGATCGGCGCGGACGCGCAAGGCAACGTTGCCGCCCGGCCGCCGCGCGTCGTCGTCGCCTTGCCGCCGCGACAAGTGATGCGCAAGCGCATGGTTCTGCCCGCCGCGGTGGAGGAGAACCTCGAGCAGGCGCTGTCGTACGATCTGGATCGGCATACGCCGTTTCGCGCCGAGCAGCTCTATTTCGACGCGGTCGTCGTCGAACGCGATCCCGCTCGCAAGACGATCACTGTCGACTGGGTCGCCGCACTCAAAACCATCGTCGATGGTGCCCGGCGGCAGGTGGAAGCCTGGGGCGCGTCGGTGCAGGCGGTGATCCCGGGACCGGCATCGACGATGCCGCCGCGGTTGAATCTGATTCCAGCCGACGAGCGGCCGCGCGCCGGCAGCTGGCGACGCTGGCAGGTCTGGGCTCCGCTGGCGCTGCTCGCCGCCGTCGCGATCGCCGCCGTGGTCGTTCCGCTGGTGCAGAAGCGCGAATACGCGATCGCCCTGAACAAGCAGGCCGAAGAAGCGCGGGGGCAGGCGCTCGCCGCCGATGCCGTGCGCACGCAGCTCGAACGGGCGCAGGCAGAATACAACTTCGTCCTGGCCAAGAAATACGCCTATCCGGGCACCGTGCAGCTGCTCGACGGAGTCACCCGCGTCCTGCCCGACGACACCTGGGTAACCCAGCTCGAGATGCGGACGAGCCTCCGCGGCAAGGACACGCAGCGCGACCTGGTCGTGCGCGGCGAGTCGGCCAACGCCGGCAAGCTGATCGGTTTGCTCGAGGATTCCAAGCTGGTCGAACAAGCGGCGCTGCGCTCGTCGACCACCAAGATCCAGCCGGGCCCCGGGGAGATCTTCGACCTCGGTGCACAGGTGAAGAAGCTTCCTCTGCCCGCGCCGGTGCCATTGACCTCGATACCCGACGCCGCCCCACCGGCGCCGGTTCCGCCCCCTCCTGCCGCCGCGCCGCCTCCGGCTGCCCCGACCGCCGTGGCACCGACGCCGTCGGCACCGCCGCCTCCCGGCATGCGTCCCGCCGCACCAGGTATCCAGGCCCAGACCGCGGGGCCCGCGCGGGCCCCGCCGGGAGCGCCGGTGATCCAACCCGCCCCGGCGCCCCCCGGCATGGCACCGGGCACGACGGCGGCGACGCCCGGATCGCCGCCGCCCGCCCCGGCGAGCGATGACGAGGAAACCGAGTGATGGCAACGCTCGCGCTGCCCACGTCGCCGCGCTCGAGCCGCGCGCTGGCCGTGTTGCTGCTGATCGTCGCCGTCGTACTGGCAGTGGGGCTGCTGGTCGCGCCGGTGCTGCTGCTGCACCGCCACTACGACGTCGCGATCGAAGGCACGCTCGATCATCTGGAACGCTATCGCCGTGTCGCCGCGCAGGCGCCGGAGACCAAGAAAGCCCTCGAGGCGCTGCGGGCGAAAAACGGCCGCCGCTTCTTTCTGAAGAACACCGCGCCGAATCTCGCGGGCGCCGAGCTGCAGGACATCGTGCGCGCGGCGATCGAGAACAACGGCGGCCGCATCACGACCGTGCAGATCATCGCGCCGAAGGAAGACGGCCGTTTCCGGCAGATCGGCGTCAACGTCCAGTTGTTCGCATCGACGCCGAATCTGCAGAAGATTCTCTATGCCATCGAGACGCAGCAGCCGTACCTGATCGTCGACGGCCTGACGATACGCCCGCTGAACGCGTTTCGCGGGTTCAAGCCGGCGCCGGGCGTCGAGCCCGAGGTCAGCGTGCTGCTCGACGTCATCGCATTCTCCAACACCGGGGCGGAAAAGCCATGAACGGAAATGTTCGCGCATTGCTGTGGTGGGTCGCACCCGCGCTCGCGCTGGTTGCGCTGGTCGGTATCGAGACCGATTGGGGCGGCCAGCTGCACAGGCTGCCGGCGGCGCCGCAGGCGATCGAGCCCAAGCCGGTCGTGCCGACGCTGCTGCCCGAATACCGGGTCGACGGCGGCGTCGCCAGCCTGAACGAGACGGTCGACCGGACACTCTTCAATCCGACCCGCCGTCCGGCGCCGCCGGCGATGGCAAGCGGCGAAGGCGAGAAGAAAGTGCAAAGCGGCCAGTTCATCCTGACGGGCACGACGCTGGCCGGAGACCGCAGCATCGCATTTCTGAAGGAAGTCGCCGGCGGCAAGGCGCGCACGGTGCGCAAAGGCGACAAGATCAACGGAATGCTGGTCGCGGAGGTGCTGCCCGACCGGGTGCGCTTCAGCCAAGGCGGAGAGTCCGAGGAATTGATGCTCAAAGTCGCGCCGGGACCGAAGACCACGACGGTTGCGGCCGCGCCGGCGGCAGCGGCGGCCGCGCCGCCTGGACGCTCGGGTGCCGCCGCTCGACGCGCGGCCGCCGCTGCGGCGGCCCGGGGCGCTGCCGCCGGAGAAGGCCAAGCGCCAGGCGCCGTGCCGCAGACCGGGCGCGGTGCGCGCGCGGCGGCGAAGGCTGCGGCCAAGAACGCGGAAGCGGGTGGCAATGCTCCGCCGGCGGGCAACACGCCGACCGATCAATGGGGCCAGGTCTATCAACGCATGCAGCGCGGCAACGCGCGCACCAAATGAGGTTTGCGCGCGCTCAGTGCGACGCGGAAGGCCGGGCCCGGCGACCGCGGCGGCGCCCATCCATCGGTAGCGAAAACCGGACGGTGCCCGACAGGGCGCCTGGGACAACAACAATGATCAATCGCTTGTCAGCGCCAGGCATGCTCCTGGCAGCCATCGTCCTCCTCACGGGCTGTGCGACGACCTATCGCCCGGACAGGGGGATGGAAAGCCTGCCGTCGGCACCGCTGAAAAGCGCGGCGACCATCGGCGATGCGACCACGCCGCCCCGCGGGCCGTTGCCCGAGGGCACCGAAACCACCAAGGTGTTCAGGGGCACTGGTGTCCTGGTCAAGGGACAACAGTCAGGAGGCGCGCTGCCCCCGGCACCGCCAGGCGCGGTTTCCAGCGGACCGGCGGTCACGCTCAATTTCGAAGGCGCCGAGCTGCGCGAGGTGATCCGCAATATCCTGACCGACATCCTTGGCGAGTCGTACACGATCGATCCGGCGGTCGGCGGCACGGTGACGATACGCACCACGTCGGGCATTCCGCGCGAAGCGCTGCCGGCGACGCTGGAAATGATCCTGCGCTCGAACGGCGCCACGATGGTCAAGGAGGGCACCATCTGGAAGGTCGTGCCGGCGGCGACGGCCGTCCGCGGCAATATCACGCCTCAGCTCGGCAACAGCTCGCGGGCAATTCCTCCCGGCTTCGGCGTGCAGATAGTGCCGCTCAAATACGTCGGGGTGCGGCAGATGATGGCGATTCTCGAGCCCTTCCAGAAGGACGCCACGACGATACGCGCCGACGATCTGCGCAACCTGCTGATCATCTCCGGCACCGAGCTCGAGCTCCGGCACATGCTCGAAACCATCGATATGTTCGACGTCAACTGGCTGGCCGGCATGTCGTTTGGCCTGTTCACGCTGCAGAGCGCCGAAGTCAAGACTGTCGTCGCCGAGCTGGACAAGGCGATGGGACCCGCCGACAAGAGCCCTCTGGGCGGGATCCTGCGCATCATCCCGATCGAGCGCATGAATGCTTTGCTGGTCGTGACGCCACAGCCGGCCTACCTGGAAGAGGCAAAGCGCTGGATCGAGCGGCTGGACAAGGGCGACGCTGGCGGCGGCGTCCGCTTTTACGTCTATCAGGTGCAGAACAGCCGCGCCGAGCGCATCGGCCCGCTGCTGCAGCAGGCATTCACCGGCCGCGCGCCACAGCCGGCGGCCAGCGGTCCGCCGACGTTGGCGCCGGGTACGCCGGCGGGGACCATCGTCTCCCCGCCGAGCTTTCAGGCCCAGCCTTCGTCGGCCGTCCCGGTTCCGGCGCAGCCGCAGACGACGATCGTGCAGCAGCAGGGCACGCAGCCTCCGGCCGCCGGCGGCCCGGTTGCCCAGGCGGTGGCGCGGGCGCTGGCGAACACGCCGGTGTCTGCCGACGGCGGCGTCGGCGTCGTGCGCAATGTCCAGGTGGTCGCCGACAAGGACAACAACACCATCCTGATCGTCGCCACGCCGGCGGAGTACGGGGTGATCGAGGCGGCGTTGAAAAAGCTCGACGTGCCGCAGCGCCAGGTCCTGATCCAGGTGACGATTGCCGAGGTGGCGCTGACCGACGACCTGTCGTTCGGCGTCGACTGGCTGTTTCGCGGCGGGGCGCCGTCGGGGCGCGGCAGCGGCGGCAACTTCAATACCACCAAGACGCCGTTCAATCCGCAGCCGACGCCGACCTCTACCACGACCACGACGAGCGCGGTCGGACTGGCGCTGCAGACCGGATTCAACTACATCCTGAACAGTGCCAGCTTTCCGGGTGGCATCCAGGCGGCGCTGCACCTGCTCGACAGCTACGGCAGCACCCGGGTCATCTCCAATCCGCACCTCTCGGCTCTGGACAACCAGAAGGCGACGATCAAGGTGGGCGACCGCATCCCGATTCCCCAGCAGACCTTCGTCGGGGGCGCGACAACGGGCACGGTAAACAACGCCTTCACCACGACCTCGCAGTACATCGACACCGGTGTGTTGGTCCAGGTCACCCCGCACATCAACGCCGGCGGACTGGTGACGCTCGAAGTCAACGCCGAGGTCAGCAATCCGGGCAATCCCGCGAACCCCGGGGACGCGCCGCCGATCAGCACCCGCTCGGTCCAGACGTTGCTCGCCGTCCCGTCCGGCCAGACGATGGTCATGGGGGGACTGATCACCGAAAACAAGCAAAACACGTCGAACGGCCTGCCGCTGGTCTCACGCGTGCCCGTTCTGGGCGGTTTGTTCGGCAACCAGGACCTTAAGAACAATCGGACCGAGCTGGTCCTTTTCATCACTCCGCAAGTGCTCGAATCGGAGAGCGATTACCAGCGCGTCATCGAGGACCTGAGGCGCAAGATGGAGCAGATCGAGGACGTCTTCCCGCGACCCAAAGTTGTCCCGGAAGCGCCGGTTACGCCGGAAAACGTCTCCAAATGACGACGGACCTCATGTTGCACGCGTGCAACAGCGGGGGACCTCTTGATAAATCGGGAGTAAAGCGATTGACGATACAGGGTGATTTATTTAGTCTTGGCTCGACGATTACGGTGCTGCAGCGCCGGGACGCCCGGGTTGATCCCGGCATAATTGAGGTCCCGGCAGCGGGAAATCAGCAGCAGATGCAATCAACGATTCAGAAGCATACGGAAGCACGGCCGGCGAGACCAGAGAATTGCAAGTGGCCGAAACGGCTGGCAGCGCTCGTTGCGGCAGGCGCGGTGGCAACGATGACGTTGGGCGGATGCGCGGGCATGGCCGGTTTCGGGATCAGCAAGGACTCGGATCCTGCGGCCAAGCAGAAGGTGGTGGCGGAGCGTGCCGAGGCGCGCTGGCAGTCGCTGATCAAGGGTGATCTCGACGCCGCGTACGCGTACCTGAGCGAAGGCTCGAAGGCGACGACGCCTCTGGCCGTGTACAAATCGAAGATCAGGCCGGGCATGTGGCGCCAGGCCAAGGTCGAGAAAGTGGAGTGCGAGGCCGAGGTCTGCAACGTCGAGTTGCAGATCACGTTCGATCACAAGCTGATGAAAGGCATCCAGACGCCGCTGAACGAAAGCTGGATCATCGAGAAAGGCTCCGCCTGGTACGTTTATCGCTAGGGGATTATCTTCGGAACAAGCTAAAACGTTGCAAATACGACACATTAGAGTAGGATGCGGGGTCAATTCTGTTTGTAAATCGAAGTAAGCTGTACTAACATCGCGGGTGCTGTCGGTTAAAGTGATCACTTTAAATCTGAAACAGAGGAGTCGGCAAAAACCATGAACACGTTTAAAAGAAAATCGCTGTACGCGGCTCTGGCAGGTGTGAGCGCGTTGGGCGTAACGGGAGCCGCGCAAGCGGTAAACCTGAACCCCGACGGTCTCGGCCAGGTACTGATCTATCCGTACTACACGACGCGCGCCGATGCCGGCGGAAACGCGTACACGTCGCTGCTGTCGGTGGTCAACACGACCAGCTCGGCGAAGGCGGTCAAGGTTCGCTTCCTGGAAGGCAAGAGCAGCAAGGAAGTACTCGACTTCAACCTGTTCCTGTCGAAGCATGACGTGTGGACTGCTGCGATCTTTGCCAGCGGCGCTGG
>DATNAR010000070.1:0-15190 GCA_035607385.1 Casimicrobiaceae bacterium | reverse complement strand
ACGAAATCCTTGAGCATCTCCGGAACGTTGCCGTCGTTGATGCGGCGTGCGAGTCCCTCGGCGATCGCGGTCTTGCCGACGCCGGCTTCCCCGACCAGCAGCGGATTGTTCTTGCGCCGGCGGCACAGGACCTGGATGACGCGCTCCAGCTCGTACTCGCGCCCGATCAGCGGGTCGATCTTGCCGGTCTTGGCCAGATGATTGAGGTCGACCGTGTACGCGTCGAGCGCGCCGGCCGGCTGCTGCTCGCCTTCGGCGTCTTCCTTCGCCGGCTCCTGCTTTTCCTGGCCCTTCTGCGGCGTCTTGGTGATGCCGTGGGCGATATAGTTGACGACGTCGAGCCGGGTGACGCCGCGCTGATTGAGGAAGTACACGGCGTGCGATTCCTTTTCGCCGAAGACGGCGACCAGGACGTTGGCCCCGGTAACTTCCTTCTTGCCCGACGATTGCACGTGGAGGATCGCGCGCTGGATCACGCGCTGGAATCCCTGCGTCGGCTGCGTGTCAGCGTCGGAATGCGGCGACAGGCGCGGCGTGTGCTCGTTGATGAAGTCGGTGAGGACGCCTCGCAGCTCCTCGATGTCGACGCCGCACGCCTTCAGTACTTCGGCAGCGGATGGATTGTCCAGCATCGCGAGGAGCAGATGCTCGACCGTGATGAACTCGTGCTGCTTTTGCCGAGCTTCGACAAAAGCCATGTGAAGGGAGACTTCGAGTTCCTGCGCAATCATGGTGTCTTTCCAGCCTCAATCTCGGCAAGAGCGCTAAGGCGCAATCCCGCCGCCGACGCTACGTTTCCTCCATCGTACACTGCAACGGATGCTGATGCCTGCGAGCGATGCTAAGCACCTGATCGACCTTGGCGGCCGCCACCTCGCGGGTATAGGTGCCGCAAACTCCCATGCCCTCGCGGTGAATCTGCAGCATCACCTGGGTCGCCTTCTCTCGGTTCATCGCAAACACAGTCTGCAACACGACGACGACAAAGTCCATCGGCGTGTAATCGTCATTGAGCAGAATGACCTTGTACAGCGGCGGGGGTTTGAGCCGGGTCTTCTCGGCCTCGAGGACATTGTCGTCACGTTCTTGCATCGCCACCACGCACCCCGCGACGAGTCTAGCCCCGGATGCGCAGCGCGACGCCGGCCGGCGTCGCCACGACGCGCCGGCGGCGCGTCTGTCCCGCGTCGTCCGCCGCGCGGCGTCGCTGCCGCCGATTCGAGCATTGCGTCGCTACCGTCACCAGTTTGATGCCCGCACCGGCTTTTTCAAGGGATCGCGCTGTCGTGCCAAGTCTCCGGCGCCGGCAGCGAGCCCTGGCCCATGCGCAGCCCTTTCCGTCGAGTCCCCACGATTACCATTCTTCGACGTAAGCAGGCATAAGGCAAGTCCACCCGCCAACTGGTTCAATCGAGGCCGTTTCCGGCCGCAGCAAAGCGACGACCGGCGGCGTTGAAACGCGAGTTGGCGCCGGGGCGGATAACGCCGCGCGACAGGCGGGACGGGGCGCCCCGCGCCGCCGGGACGAACGAGTATGCGCTGCGGCGCAGCGGCGCGGCCGGCGTTGGATTTGTGCAACACCGCGGCGCGAAATGCCGCCGAACGGTCGCGCCGCCCTGCACGCGCTCGCACAACCGGTACGCCACGAGTCGACGGCGGCGGCTCGCGTTCGCGCGCAAGCGCCCCGACGCTACATCCGCTCGATCATCGCCTTGCCGAATCCCGAGCAGCTGACCTGCGTCGAGCCCGGCAGCAGCCGCGCGAAGTCGTAGGTGACAACCTTGTCCGCGATCGCCTTTTCGAGGCTGGACACGATCAGCGCAGCCGCTTCCGGCCAGCCCATATGGACGAGCATCATCTCGGCCGAGAGGATTTCGGAACCGGGATTGACATAGTCCTTGCCGGCGTATTTCGGGGCGGTGCCATGCGTGGCTTCGAACATCGCGACCGAATCCGACATGTTCGCGCCGGGCGCGATGCCGATTCCGCCGACCTGTGCGGCCAGCGCGTCGGAGATGTAGTCTCCATTGAGATTCAGCGTCGCGATGACGTCGTAGTCCTCGGGACGCAGCAGGATCTGCTGCAGGAACGCGTCGGCGATGACGTCCTTGACGACGATATCGCGCCCGGTCTTCGGGTTGCGGAATTTGCACCACGGGCCGCCGTCGATGGCCACGGCGCCGAACTCCCTCTGCGCCAGCGCATAGCCCCAGTCGCGGAATCCGCCCTCGGTGAACTTCATGATGTTGCCCTTGTGCACCAGGGTCATCGACTTGCGGTCGTTGTCGATCGTGTACTGGATGGCCTTCCGCACCAGCCGCTCGGTGCCCTCACGGGATACCGGCTTGACGCCGATGCCCGACGTGGCGGGGAAGCGGATCTTCTTCACGCCCATGTCGTCGAGCAGGAACTTGATCAGCTTTTTCGCGCCGGCGGATTCCGCCTCCCACTCGATGCCCGCGTAGATGTCTTCCGAGTTCTCGCGGAAGATCACCATGTCGGTCTTTTCGGGGCTTTTGAGCGGGCTCGGCACGCCGGCGAAGTAGCGGACCGGCCGCAGGCAGACGTAGAGGTCGAGCTCCTGGCGCAGTGCGACGTTGAGCGAGCGGATGCCGCCGCCGACCGGCGTCGTCAGCGGTCCCTTGATCGACACGACATATTCCCTGAGGATCGCCAGCGTTTCATCGGGCAGCCAGACATCGGCACCGTAGACCTTGGTCGATTTTTCGCCGGCGAAGATTTCCATCCAATGGATGCGCCGCTTGCCGCCATAGGCTTTTGCCACGGCCGCATCGACGACCTTGATCATCACCGGCGTGATGTCCACGCCGGTGCCGTCGCCCTCGATGTATGGGATGATCGGCTGCTCGGGAACGTTGAGGCTATAGTCGCTTTTTACGGTGATCTTTTCGCCGCCGGCAGGGACGCTGACGTGCTGATAACTGGGCATGAATTCTCCTGAATGCAGCCGCAACCGCTGCACAAACCACTGATTATCCGCGATTCCGACTCGGCTTGCCACGCCGCCATGCTATGATCCGGCTTCGCGCCGCGTGTCCTTCCGGCGTTTCGAACGCGTCGTTCGCGACCGCTGCCGCAACCCGCCCCCAACCGTTGATGGATTCACCCTTCTCCCCTCCATTCGCGAGCAGCCGATCGCCGCGCGCGGCCGGCTTGCGCGCGGTCGATCCGAGCTCGGCGCGCCCGGCCGCGAGATCGCGAGGACGATGATTCGCCGCCTTCTCGCGCGCCTGGTCCCCGGACGCATTGCGGCCGAGCCGCGTATTTACGGTCCGGCCGCGCATCCGGTCCGCAAGACCCAGATTTCCCGCGGTGCGCAGGACGTCGTGCGCAAGCTGCAGCAGGCGGGATTCAAGGCATTCGTCGTCGGCGGCGCGGTGCGCGACCTGCTGCTCGGCATCACGCCGAAGGACTTCGACCTCGCGACCAACGCCACGCCCGAGCAGGTCAAGCCGCTGTTTCGCCGCGCCTTCATCATCGGCCGGCGGTTCCGCCTGGTGCACGTCCTGGCCGGCGCGGAAACGATCGAGGTCGCGACGTTCCGGTCGCGGCAAACCGGCGACGACATCGCCGACGAGCACGGCCGGCTGCTGTCGGACAACGTCTTCGGCACACAGGCGCAGGACGCCGCCCGGCGCGACTTCACGATCAACGCCCTGTATTTCGATCCCACGACCGAGGAGGTCTGGGACTATGTCGGTGGCGTAGCCGACATCAAGGCGCGGCGGCTGCGCCTGATCGGCGACCCGGTGACACGCTACCGCGAAGACCCGGTCCGCATGCTGCGCGGGGCGCGTCTGGCCGCGAAACTCGGGATCAGCATCGAAAAGAAAACGGCGGCGCCGATACCGGTGCTGGCGCCGCTGATCCACAACGTCCCTCCGGCGCGCCTGTTCGACGAAATGGAAAAGATCCTGCTGTCGGGCCATGCCGCCGAATCGGTCAAGAGTCTGCGCCAGCACGGGCTGCACCACGGCGTGCTGCCGCTGCTCGATGTGATCCTCGAACAGCCGCTGGGCCAGCGCTTCGTCGATCTGGCGCTGGCCAACACCGACCGGCGCGTGCTCGAAGGCAAGTCGGTGACGCCGGCATTCCTTTTCGCTTCGCTCTTGTGGCACGAGGTTCTCGCCAGCTGGACCGCCGCGCAACAGCGCGGGGAGCGGCCGACGCCGGCGCTGTTCGAAGCGATGGACCGCGTCCTCGAGCAGCAGGCCGAGCGTCTGGCGATTCCGCGCCGGTTCGAAGCGACGATCAAGGAAATCTGGGCCCTGCAGCCCCGTTTCGAACAGCGCGCCGGGCAGCGCCCGTTCCGGCTGCTCGAGCATCCGCGTTTCCGCGCCGCATACGACTTTCTGGTCTTGCGTTCCGAAAGCGGCGAATTGCAAGGCGATGTCGCAGGTCTCGCCGACTGGTGGACGAAGTTCCAGGACGCCGACACCGCGGAGCGGGAGCGGATGCTCAGGCCCGACGAGGCGCCGAAGAAGCGTCGCCGCTCGCGCAGCCGGGGACGCAAACGCGAGCCCGCGCCGAAGGAAGCCGCCGCCGGTGCCGCGGCCGAGGGCGAAGAGAGCGCCGAGTAAGGCCGTGCAGCGATTCCGGCATTCGACCGGCGCCTCGCTAGCCTACATCGGGATCGGCAGCAACCTCGCGCATCCGCGCCGCCAGCTGGCGCGCGCGATCGCCGAAATGGCGCGACTGCCGCGCACCCGCCTCGCCGCCGTTTCGCCGAACTACCTGAGCGAGCCGCTGGGAGCGAGCGGTCTGCAACCCGACTACGTCAACGCCGTCGCGGCGCTGGTGACCTCGCTTGCGGCGCCCGCGCTGCTGAAGCACATGCGCGCGATCGAGCGGCGCCACGGCCGCCCGCCGGCGAAACTGCGCCTGCGCAACGCGGCCCGAACGCTCGACCTCGATTTGCTACTATTCGGCCGTCGCCGTTCGCGGCAACGCGCGCTGACTCTGCCGCATCCCCGCATGCATCAGCGCGCATTCGTGCTGAGGCCGCTGCTGGACATCGCGCCGGCGGTCATCATCCCCGGCCGCGGCAGCGCTCGCCGCTGGCTGCGCGAACTGCACGGACAGCGCATCGCCCGCACGCGCCGCCACACCCGGTTGTAGCGACAAGCCGCCATGGATATCGAAAAGTGCCGCTACATCGTCGTCGAGGGCCCGATCGGCGCAGGCAAGACCAGCCTCGCCCGGACGCTTGCGCTCTCGCTCGGTGCCGACACCCTGCTCGAGGCGCCCGACGAAAACCCTTTTCTCCCCAGGTTCTACGAGGACATGCGCCGCTTCGCGCTGCCGACGCAGCTCAATTTCCTTTTTCAGCGAGTCGACCAGCTGCGCGGCCTGGCTCAACTCGACATGTTCGCCCGGCATACGGTGGCCGACTTCCTGCTGGACAAGGATCCTTTGTTCGCCAGGCTGAACCTGTCCGATGACGAGTTCGCGCTCTACGACAAGGTGTACTCGCATCTGAAGCTGCAGACGCCGACGCCCGACCTGGTCATTTATCTGCAGGCGCCGGTGACGACGCTGATCGACCGCGTGCACAAACGCGGCGTCGGCTACGAGCGCGGGATATCCGAGCATTACCTCGCGCGGCTGGCCGACGCGTACAGCCGCTATTTCTACCAGTATTCCGGCGCGCCGCTGCTGATCGTCAACAGCGAGCGCCTGAACTTCGTCGACGAGCCCGGCCATCTGCAGCTGCTGCGCGCCCGCATCGGCGCGATGCGCGGCCAGCGCGAATTCTTCAACCTCGGCGCGGGCTAGCGCGCGCTGGCGCGGCGCGCCGGCGTCCGCTCATCCGGCGTTTCGCCGCGCGCGCGGCGGGCGCAGCGCCATCGTGTTGCCGGCGATCGCCAGCACGACACCGAGCGCGCCGACCCACGTCCAGCGGTAGCCTTCGAACACGGTCGACAGGGCCAGCGCGATCACCGGCGTTGCCACTGCCGTGTAGGCGGCGCGCGCCGCGCCGATGCGCCGCAACAGGGTGAGGTACGCAGCGAACGCCACGACGCTGCCGAACAGCGCCAGATACGCGAGCGACAACAGGTAGCCGGGTCGTGCGTCGAACGTCCAGTCGACGCCGTGCACCGACGCCACGACGGCTGCGACGATGGCGCCATAGCCCATGCCCCAGGCGTTGCCGGCCAATGTGGGTATGCCGGCGCGCTGGTTGCGCTGGGCTATCAGGTTGCCCCCGCTGGCGATGACGGTCGCGCCCAGACCGAACACGATGCCGTACGCGGCCGCGCCGCCGCCGCGCGCCACGACGAGCTCGGGCAGGAACAACAGCGCGACACCGGAAACGCCCAGCGCGGCAGCGATGAAAGTCCGCGCGGTCAGCGGTGTGCCGAAGAATGCGCGCATGCCGATCGGGTTCAGGAAGACGATCGTCGAAAACAGCACCGCGACCAGACCCGAGGTCACGAAATGCTCGGCCCAGTAAACGCCGACATAGTTCAGGCCGAACAGGGTTACGCCGACCGCGGCCAGATAAGCGTGGTTCCGGCGCGAAAAGCGCAGCGAGCGTCCCGTCGCCAGGCACCAGGCTGCCAGCATTGCCGCCGCGAGCGCGAAGCGATACGAGACCGAGACTTCGGGTGCGACATCGGTGAGCTGATACTTGATCGCAAGCCAGGTCGATCCCCAGATCGCCGATGGCACGGCAAACAGCCCGATGGCGCCGATCCGCATGCGCTAGTCAGCGTAATGACGAGCGGCCACCCGCGGCGTCGACTGTATGCAACAAGCCGAATACCACGATCGCGATGAAGCGGTCGACGCGACGTGAAACCGTTGCCGCTCTGCGACGCCATGCCTTCCTGAACGTGACGCTGGACAGATGCACGGTGCGCGAGACGAACGAATGGCGCCGCGGAGCGCGACCCGCAAAGCTTACCTCAGCCAAAGCGACGGCTGTCGCTGCTTTCCTTCCTCGGCATGGAACTTGCTCAATTCACAGCAAAACCGGAGCGCGTCGGGAGCTTGCAGGTGTCCGACCGCTCTCGGTTACTTTTGCTCGAGGCTGTCATGCGAATTCCGACCTTGATCACTGCAGTGGCCGGCCCGATCACCGGCGCGATGGCTTTGCTGGCGACCTCTTGCGCGCTGGCCCTTTCGCTCGGCACTGCCGCGCCGCAGTCTTCGCTCGGCCAGCCGCTTCGGGTCATCGTTCCGATCGATGTCTCCAATGCTGCGTCGCTTACCGTCGCCTGTGTGCACGTCATCGCCGACGCCTCGGGCGGCAACGGGCCACCCCGCCTACTGACGGGCAGAGTCACTATTGATCGCACCGCGGCCGGAGCGCAACTGCTGGTAACGACCGGGCGCGCCGTCAATGAGCCTGTCGTCCGCCTTGCCGTGCAGGCCGGATGCGACGGCACGACCCGCCGCGACTACGTCCTGCTGCTCGATCCGCCGGCTCCCGCGGCTGCCGCAGCCGTTGCCGTCGCCGCGCAGCGTGGTCCCGATGCGGCGCCTGTCGCCGCGCCTGTCGCCGCGGCTGCCGTCACGCGTGCGCCGAAGCCCGCACCGAGCGGCATTGTCCGCGTCGCGACTATCGCGCCCGAACTCGCGCCGCGCGCATCCGCCCCGGCTATCGCCGCGATCGAGCCGGTGCGCCAGCCGACAACCATGCTGTCGAGTCCGGGCGGAAGCTCATTCATCCCCGAAGCCGCGGCGGCGGGATTGCCGCGCGCATCGTCGAATCAGAACGGATTGACGACGGCTGATGCCGACTCGCCCGTCGCACCCTGGTGGCCGCTTGCGGCCGCATTGCTGGTTGTCGCCGCGCTGGCGCGCTGGCTGGTGCCGATGCGCCGCCGCTCGATGGAACCGCCGGCATGGGTCGCCCCGACGGCGCGGACCGAACCGAATCCTTCAGTTTCCGGCGCAACGACGTCGAAGACCTTCGGTAAGACGGGGCACTTCGCCGCGATGACCGAGCCGGGCCCGGGATTCCCGCGCGCGGCTTCGAAAACCGAACGTACCCCACCGCGAGCGGAGCCTGCGACGACCCGACCGCAGTCGAGCGCGGTCAGGGGCGCGGCGACCAGCGAAGACCGCCGCTTTGCCGAATTCGACGCCGACTTGATGGAAGAACAAACGATCCGGGCGGAGTGGGCCAAGGCGGTCAGCGATGGCGCGATCGACATCGGCAGCGATTCGATCCTGAAAGCGATCGACGATGCCGAACGCGAAACGCAGGGCGCTCCGGCGCATCCGGCGCAGGTCGCGCTCGACCGCTCGCTCGACGACGAGCTGCTGCCGAAAAAGTCGCCTCGCTGACGCGTAGCGCACGCGCAGCTCGCGTCTTAGGCAACTGCTCGCTCGCCACAGCGGGCAACGGGCGGCGTGTCGGCTCGACTAGTTGACCGCAGGCCTGAGCAAGGCTCCGGCCCTGAGCATCGGCGAAGGTTTGAGCACCGCCCTCTCGCCGCGTCCGGCAGCGCCGACGAAGACCGTCAAGTCCCCGAGTTTGCGGCCCGGCGTCACGGTCACTTCGACCGCCCTGTCGTCGCGAACCACGTAAAGCAGCGTCTTGCCATCCCGTCGGGTGAGCGCGTCGGGGTTCACCGCGGTCAGCGGCAGCTGCTGCTCGGCAGTGACCGGCTGCGATAGAAACGAGACCGTGGCGCTCATTTCCGGCAGCACGCGCCGGTCGATGCCGTCGAAATGCACCTTCACCGTCGCCTTGGCGCGATCGACGGCCGGCACGATACGCGCGACGGTGCCCAGAAAACGCGCGTCCGGCAGCGCGTCCAGCGCAATCTCGCAAGGCTGGCCGACACGAACCTTGCCGAGGTTCGCTGCGGCAACGTCGGCCTCGATTTCCAGCGTGCTCATGTCGGCGATGCTGGCAACCATGTGCTTGGAATCGGGCGCCGACGAAAACGGCGTCACGCGATCACCGACGTCGGCATTCGTCGAGAGGATCACACCGTCGAACGGCGCGCGGATCAGCGCATCCTGGTTCGCCTTGACGTCGCGTGCGTCCAGCCGCGCGATGACTTCGCCCGCCTTGACGCGCGATCCTCCCGCCACGCCCAGCCATTCGAGACGGCCCGGGACCTTCGACGATATCGCCGCCTTGCGCGGCGCTACGACGAAACCGGTTGCGTCGAGCAGCGCAAACTCGTGCGAAGGATAGACGGCGACGACCGGCGTCGTCGCCACGATCGTCGCGCGAGGCCGGCTCGCATACCATCCCTCGGCGCCGACAAGGATCAGCGCAATGGCTGCGAGCGCCCACCAGCGGCCTCGCCGGCCGCGCGTCTGATCGCCTGCGCTCACTCCGAGAGAAACGGCTCGATGGCCGCCGCCACGCTTGCCGGTTGATCGTGGTGCAGCATGTGCCCGGCGTCGGCGATCGTCGTCATGCGGCCGTCGCGAAAGCTCGCGATCCGCCGCTCGAGTCCCGCCCGGTCTTCGCCCAGCCAGCGGGGCACGAACGACTCGCTGGCGGCGACCCATAGCACCGGCGCGGTGACCCGTTGCCATGCCGCGCGCACTTCTTCGGTCCGGTAGACGGTCGGAAAAGGCAGCTTGTGGCGCGGGTCCGAGCGCAGCCGCGCGCTGCCGTTGGGCAAGACCTCGGCCCAGTGTCCGGCCAGAAACTCCGCGTGATCGCGCGCCATGCGCGGATTGTTCTTCTGCAGCCGATCGGCGACAGCGGCGAGATTCGGATACGGCGCAAACGACGGCGGATCGCGCAGCGCATCGAGCCACTTCGAAATCTTGTCGGGGGCGAGTTCGGGCTTCTCGGCCGGAATGCCGAAGCCTTCGAGCGACACCAGCCGCGCCACCCGCTGGGGCCGCACACCGCCATAGATGCACGCGACGTTGCCGCCGAGGCTGTGGCCGACGATGCGTGCCGGCGCTTCCGGCGTGAAATATTCGAGCAGCGCGTCGAGGTCCGCTATGTAGTCGGCGAACCAGTAGCCGTCGGCACACCAGGCGCTCTGGCCGAATCCCCGCCAATCCGGCGCGAGCACGCACCAGTCGCGCGTAAGCGCGTCGACCAGAAACTGGAACGATGCGCCGACATCCATCCACCCGTGCAGCAAGAAGAGTTTCGGCGCCGCGGCGTCGCCCCAGGTTCGGACGTGGTAAGACAGGCCGCGCACGGCGACGAACTGCGAGGTCGAAGGCGTCATGGCGGCAGCGGCCGTGCCGGTCACCGCGAGCTTCGCTCCGCCGTCATTTCTTCTTGCACAGGAAGTTTCCATCCTGCCATCCGGTGCGGTACTGGCCGTCGCTTTTGAAGCGCGCGGCATCCTTGTGCTCGACACTACCGATGCTTGCGCACCCGTCGGCGTAGCCTTGCCGATACGGCAACGGGAAGCCCTGCAGATTGACATTGGCCGGCGGATTCGGATTCTTCGTCGGCGGTGCCTGCGGCTTGGCGGGCGCGGCGGGCTCGGCACCCGGTGTCGTCGGCGGCAGCAGAGGAGCTCCCGGCGACGGCGGCGGCACCGCCGCGCAGCCGGCGAGAACCAATGCAATTGCCAGTGCAACAATGGCGCGGCGCGCCGGTATCTGCGAGTTGGCGATCATCGGGGTCGGCGGCGGAAGCGAGTAAAATTGTACCTCATGAGCCCGTCTGCGGCCGTCCCGCTGTTCATCCATCTGCGCCTGCACAGCGAGTATTCGATCGTCGACGGCATGGTGCGAATCGACGATGCGGTCGACGCCGCCGCGGCGGACCGGATGCCAGCACTTGCGCTGACCGATCTGGCCAACGTGTTCGGCATGGTCAAGTTCTACAAGGCCGCGCGCACGCGCGGCGTCAAGCCGATCGTCGGTTGCGACGTCTGGATCACGCACGAAAAGGAGCGGGACGCGCCGCAGCGTCTGCTGCTGCTCTGCCAGTCTCGCGCGGGCTACTTGCGGCTCGCCGACTGGCTGACCCGCGCGCATCGCACCAATCAGTATCGCGGGCGCGCAGAGTTGCGGCGCGAATGGTTCGCCGAAGGCACCGAAGGCCTGATCGCGCTGTCGGGGTTCGCCGGGGGCGAGATAGGCCAGGCGCTGGCGCAGGGCAATGCGGCGGCGGCCACAACGGCGGCAGGCGCACTGGGCCGCGCGTTTCCCGACCGCTTTTATCTCGAGGTGCAGCGCGCCGGTCATCCGGACGATCAGGCGCTGACCGCTGCGACGCTGCGACTGGCAAGCGCGCTCTCCCTTCCGGTCGTCGCGACCCATCCGGTGCAGTTCGCCACGCGCGCGGAGTTCCGCGCCCACGAAGCGCGCGTGTGCATCGCCGAAGGCCACGTCATGGCCGATCCGCGGCGCCCGAGACGCTTCACGCCCGAGCAGTATTTCAAATCGCAGGCCGAGATGCGGGAGCTGTTCGCCGATCTGCCGCAGGCACTGGCCAACAGCGTCGCGATCGCGCAGCGCTGCAACCTGACGATTCCGCTCGGCAAGAACTATTTGCCCGCGTTCCCAACCCCCGACGGCGTCAGCATCGAGCAGCACCTGAAAGACCAGGCGGCGGCGGGCCTCGAGCGCCGACTCGCCGCGCTGTTTCCCGATCCGCAGGCGCGCGCGCTAAGGCAGCCCGAATACGCGGCGCGCCTCGAGTTCGAGGCAGGGACGATCATCCAGATGGGTTATGCCGGCTACTTCCTGATCGTCGCCGACTTCATCAACTGGGCGCGCGGCAACGGGATCCCGGTCGGACCGGGCCGCGGCTCGGGCGCCGGCTCGCTGGTCGCCTACAGCCTCGGCATCACCGATCTGGACCCGCTGCGCTACACGCTGCTGTTCGAGCGTTTCCTCAACCCGGAGCGCGTCTCGATGCCGGACTTCGACATCGATTTCTGCCAGGACGGGCGCGACCGCGTCATCGACTACGTCAAGCACAAGTACGGCGCGGAATCGGTGTCGCAGATCGCCACGTTCGGCACGATGGCGGCGAAAGCGGTCGTGCGCGACGTCGGCCGAGTCCTCGATCTGCCCTATAACTTCTGCGATGGCATCGCCAAGCTGATTCCGTTCCAACCCGGCCGCACGGTCACGCTCAAGCGAAGAGGCCCCGGCGCGCCGCCGAACGTCGTCTATGCGCGCGAGGTCGAGCCGCTGCTCAACGAGCGCGAGTCCGCCGAAGAGGAGGTGCGCGAGCTCTTAAGCCTCGCCGAGCAGCTCGAAGGCCTGCCGCGCAACGTCGGCATGCACGCCGGCGGCGTGCTGATCGCGCCCGGCAAGCTGACCGATTTCTGCCCGCTCTACACGCAGCCGGGCTCCGACGCGCTGGTGTCCCAGTTCGACAAGGACGACGTCGAGCTCGTGGGTCTGGTCAAGTTCGACTTCCTCGGACTGACGACGCTGACGATCCTCGACTGGACGTTGCGTTACATCCGCATGCTCGACCCTGCGTCGACGCTCACCCTGGAAACGCTTCCTCTGGACGACCCCCGCGCCTACGACATTTTCCGCAGCGGGAATACGACGGCGGTGTTCCAGTTTGAATCGCGCGGCATGCGCGAGCTCCTGCTGCAGGCGCCGCCGAAGCGGTTCGACGACGTCATCGCGCTCGTCGCGCTGTACCGGCCGGGGCCGATGGAGCTCATCCCCGACTACGTGCGCCGCAAGCAGGGCGCCGAGCGCTTCGAGTACGTCGACCCGCGGCTCGAGCCCATCCTCGCGCCGACGCACGGGGTGATGGTGTACCAGGAACAGGTGATGCAGATCGCGCAGGTCATCGGCGGGTACACGCTGGGGGCCGCCGACCTGCTGCGCCGCGCGATGGGCAAGAAGCTGCCGGATGAAATGGCCAAGCATCGCCAGGGCTTCACCGCAGGCGCGATCGACCGCGGGTTGACTTCCGCCAAGGCGACGCAGCTTTTCGACCTGATGGAAAAATTCGCAGGCTACGGCTTCAACAAGTCGCACGCCGCCGCGTACGCGCTGATCGCCTACCAGACGGCGTATTTCAAGGCGCATCACCCGGCGGCTTTCATGGCCGCCAACCTGTCGGCGATGATGGATGACACCGACAAGCTGCGCCAGTTCTACGACGATGCGACCGCTCTCGGCCTGTCGATCCTGCCGCCGGACGTCAATGCGTCGAATTACCGCTTCGAGCCGGTCGACGGCGGGCATATCCGCTACGGGCTGGGCGGCATCAAGGGCACCGGCCGCGCCGCGATCGAGGCGATCGTCGCCGCGCGGACCGGGCGTCCGTTCACCGACCTGTTCGATTTCTGCCGCCGCGTCGACAAGCGCAGCGTCAATCGCCGCGCCGTCGAGGCACTGATCCGCGCCGGCGCGTTCGACGCGATCGACACGAGGCGCGCCAGCCTGCTGGCGTCGGTCGGGGCCGCGCTCGATCATGGCGAGCGGGCCGAGCGCGCGGCCTCGCAGGTGTCGCTGTTCGGCGAGGAAGGCGGCGAGGGACCGGCGGCCCCGGCCCTGATTGCCGCGCGCGAGTGGTCGGAAGCCGAGCGGCTGGCGCAGGAAAAAGCGAGCCTCGGCTTCTACCTTTCCGGTCATCCGTACCACGCGCACGCGGCCGAGCTCTCGCGCCTGGTGCAGCAGAGCTTGGGCACGCTGAAACCCACATCGACGCCGATCCGCATCGCCGGCATCATCGTGCAATTGCGCACCCAGACGTCGCGCCGCGGCAAGATGGCTTTCGTGACCCTCGACGATGGCCGCGACCAGACGGAAATCGTCATATTCAACGAGACCTTCGACGCCAATCGCCATCTGCTGCGCGAGGACGCGGTGCTGGTTGCCGAAGTGAAGGTGCAGCAGCGCGTCGGCGACGACGGCCAGGTCCAAGGGCTGCGCATCATTGCCGATGCCGTCTACGACCTCGCCGGCGCGCGGCGGAAGTGGGCGCGGGCGCTGCGGCTCTCGTGCAACGGCTCGAGCTCGGCGCAGCGCCTGTTCGACCTGATCGAGCCGTTTCGCCGCGGCCATTGTCCGGTGACGATCAACTATTCCAACCAGGCGAGCGGCGGCGACATCGAGCTCGGCAGCGACTGGCAAGTCAACCTGGACGAGCACCTGCTGACCGGCCTGCGCGATTGGCTCGCGCCGGAGAACGTCACCGTCGTCTACTAGGCGACGTCGCGCGCGACTGCCGGCAGCGCGCTCTGCCCTCGATGCTCGACGACATCCTCGGTCGCTATCGCTCGTTTCTGCGCCTGCCCGACGTCGTCCGGCTGCTCGTCACCGCACTGATAACGCGGCTGCCGATTGCCAGTCTGACGCTGGCGATGCTGATGCACGTGCGCACACTGACCGGATCGTTCACAGAGGCGGGCTTGACCGTCGGCGTCGATCTGGCGGCATCGGCGATCGCCGCGCCCGCGCTCGGACGCATCATCGACCGCCGCGGACCGCGCGCGGTCATGCTCGTCACCGGTATCGTCTGCCCGCTGGCGCTGCTGTTCATATTGCTGGCGGACAGGTTAACACTGTCGGTCGCGGCCCTGATCGCGGCCGCCGCCATCGCGGGGGTGTTCGCGCCGCCGATCACGGTGCTGACGCGCACCGTGTGGCGTTATCGCTTCGACGATCCGGGCGAGCGCAGGACCGCGTTCGCGCTCGATGCGGTGTTGATCGAGCTCGCCTTCACCGTCGGACCGATGCTGGTCGCCCTGCTGCTGGCCGTTGCGTCGCCGCGCGCTGCGTTCGCCGCCGCTTGCCTTCTGGTCGCGCTCGCCGTGCCGATATTCGCCTGGTCGCCGGCGCTGAAGTACTGGCGTCACCAGCCGGGCGTCGAGCGGCGCCTGCTCGGCCCGCTGGCCGATCCGCGTCTTCTCGCCGTCTATGCCGTGACGTTCCTGCTGATGTTCTCGCTCGGGCTGCTCGAGATCGGCTACGCGGGATTTGCCACTGCCGCCGGGATGCCTGCGTTCGCCGGCATCCTCATCTCGGTCAATTCGATCGGCAGCGGCGCCGGCGGCCTGCTTTACGGGGGCGTGCAGCTCGCGATGCCGGTCGAGCGGCAGCTGCCACGCTTGCTGTTACTGGTCGTGCTGCCGCTGGCGGCGCACGCGGCAACCGCGTCGCCATGGCTGCTGGCGGCGCTGGCGCTGGTCGCCGGCGTCGGCATCGCTCCGGCGCTGACGGTGGTGATGCTCCTGATCAGCACCAACGCGCCGTCTCGCTATGCGACCGAGGCGTTTACCTGGTCGACGACTTTCCT
>DATNAR010000067.1:0-4236 GCA_035607385.1 Casimicrobiaceae bacterium | reverse complement strand
GACGAATCGATCTACGGGCTCGATGACATCGATCGGGCCGCAGAGCTCGGCGCCGCAAGCTACATCAAGGTCAAGCTGATGAAGCTCGGAACGCTCGATCGGCTCGCGGCGGCGATCGCGCACATCAAGCGGCTGGGGATGCGAGCGGTGCTCGGTAACGGCGTCGCCTGCGACCTCGGCTGCTGGATGGAAGCATGCGTCGCCGCGCGGGCGATCGACAACGCCGGCGAAATGAACGGCTTCCTGAAGCCGCGCAGCGGCCTGCTCACCGCGCCGCTCGAATTCGAGGCGGGAGCGATCGTGCTCAAGCCCGGTTTCGCCCCGCGTCTGGATCATCAGCGCATCGCGCCCTATGTCCTCGACGCCGCGGCGTTCGCCGGCACGGCAGCCGCGCTCGCTGTCCCGGAGAACACACGATGAAGGCCGTGACCATCGCGCGGTTCGGCGGCCCCGACGTGCTCGAATTGAGTGACATCATGCCCCCTCCGGTCGGTCCGGGCGAAGCGCTGGTCGAGCTGGAGTGCGCGGGCGTCAACTTCATCGATATCTACATGCGCAGCGGCCTGTACGCCCGCTCGCACACCTACCAGACGCCGCTGCCGATGACGCTCGGGATGGAAGGCGGCGGGGTCGTGGCCGCGGTGGGTGACGGTGTCACCGATTTTGCCGTCGGCGATCGGGTCGCGTATTGCATCGTGCGCGGCAGCTACGCCCAGTTCGCTTCGGTGCCGGTGTCGCGTCTGGTCGCGGTTCCGCCGCACGTCCCGATGCCGATTGCGACGGGACTGATGCTCCAGGGCTTGACCGCGCACTATCTGTCGCACTCGGCGTACTCGCTCGGGCCGGGAAAGACCTGTCTCGTCCATGCCGGTGCGGGTGGCGTCGGCCAGTTGCTGATCCAGCTGGCGAAGCTCCGCGGCGCGACGGTAATCGCAACCGTGGGCAGCGAGGAGAAGGCCGTGATCGCGCAGGCACGCGGGGCCGACCACGTGATTCTGTACCGCGAGGTCGATTTCCGCGACGAGGTGAAGCGCCTGACCGGCGGCCGCGGCGTCGACGTCGTCTACGACGCGGTCGGCCGCGACACGATCGCCCGCAGCATTCGCAGCCTCGCCCGGCGCGGCGTGTGTATCAACTACGGCGGCGCGTCCGGACTGGTCGCGTCGATCGAGCCGCTCGAGCTCGCCGAAGCCGGATCGGTATACTTTACGCGCCCGCACCTCGCAGACTATATTTCATCGCCGGCCGAGCTGCGCGAGCGCGCCGCGGACCTCTTTGCTGCCTACGCAGCGGGGAAGCTTCGGGTGACGATCGAGCGCGAGCTGCCGCTCGCCGACGTCGCCGAGGCGCACCGCTGGCTCGAGGCGCGCCGTACGAAGGGAAAGCTGCTGCTGGAATTGTGAACAGCGGGCACGTTGCAAAAGCATCGGCAACCAGCGCGACACGTAACCGGAGGAGGAGAAAATGAGAATCGTCGGATGGTCCTGGAGCGCGGCAAGCATGTTTCTCGCCGGCGTTGTCGCGGTCGCGGCATCCGTCGCCATGGCACAGGAGAAATACCCGTCGCGGCCGATCGAGTTCATTGTTCCATGGGGTCCCGGCGGCGGCGCCGATCAGGTCGCGCGCAAGTCCGGCAAGATGATGGAAGATGATCTCAAGGTGTCCTTTCCGGTGGTCAACGTTCCCGGCGCCACCGGGAACACCGGCATGACCAAGCTGCTCGCGGCGCAGCCCGACGGCTATTCGATCTCGATCATGACCTGGGACACCTATGCACTGCTGGCGACCAACCCGGCGACGCGCTGGTCACTCAAGGACATCATCCCGGTCGCGCTGATGATCAAGCAGCCCTCGGCCTTCATGACCGCCACGAACAGCAATCTGAAGACGTGGGCCGACGTCGAGCGCGAAGCCAAGACGAGGTCGTTGAAGGTTGCGGTCACCGGCTTCGGCAGCCCGGACGACATCACCGTCAACTATTTCGTCGCCCGCGGGCTCAAGCTGATCGCGGTTCCCTTTGCCAACCCAGGCGAGCGCTATACGGCGGTTCTCGGCAACCACGCCGACCTCCTGTACGAGCAGCTCGGCGACGTGCGCAGCTTTCTCGACAGCAAGCAGATCCAGCCGGTGATCGTCTTTGCCGACAAGCGTTATGCCGCTTTCCCCGACGTTCCCGCGTCGAAGGAGCTCGGCTTCGACATCACGCTGCCGCAACGGCGAGCGGTGATCATGAAGGCGGGCACCGATCCGTCTAAGGTCAAGGTCATTTCCGACGCGCTCGCCAAGGTTGCCGCGAGCCCGGAGTACAAGGCCTATCTCAAGGAACAGTACGCGACCGACGACAGCTACTTCGCCGCGGCGGATGCGGCGAAGATCATGGAGGAGGATCTCGCGCAGATGAAGCGGTACGCCGCGGAGACCGCTGCGAAAAAGTGAGTTGTCGAAACATCAGGCTTTGCCCGCGATGCTGAATCGTCTGCGCCGTACGGTTCCGTACGCGATCGTGTTCGTCGCGACGGCGGTTCTGTTCGTCTTCGCGAACCGAATCAGTTTTGTCGCGCCCGGCGGGCGCATCGGCCCCGACGTCTGGCCGAAGGCGATCCTGGCGCTGTCGATGCTGACCTGCGTGTTCCAGATCGTGAAGATCCTCTTCTCCGGCGGGGGCGAGCAGGTCCCGGGCGTGCTCGAAAGCATCATCGAGGAAGCGCCGGCGGACGCGACCGCCCCGGCCGCGCGCGAGCCGACGTATCCGCACTTGATCGTCGGCGGCATCGTTCTGACCGTGGCGTACGTGGTGCTGATCGAGCGCCTTGGGTTCTTTCTCTGCACGTTCGCCTACCTGGCCGCCTTCGCCTGGATCGGCCGCTACCGGCGGCCGCTGGTGGTGCTCGCCTCCAGCCTGGTCGGCAGCCTTCTTTTCATGTTCGTGTTCATGAAGGTCGTCTACGTTTCCCTGCCGCTCGGGCAGGAACCGTTCTCGCAGGTCACTTTCCTGCTGATGCGGCTGATGGGTATCCGGTAGCCCAAGTGCTGGACGTCGCGCTTTCGTTTCTCGCGGCGTTCCATACCGTCTTCCAGCCGGTCAACCTGATCGCGCTGGTCGTCGGGCTGGTGGTCGGCATGATCGTCGCGGTGCTGCCGGGACTCACGCTCGTGATGGGCGTCGTGCTGGCGCTGCCGTTCACCTACGGCATGGCGATCACACCTTCGATCATCCTGCTCACGGCGATGTATATCTCCGGCACCTATGGCGGGGCGTTCACGGCCATCCTGTTTCGCATTCCGGGGGAGCCGCTCGACGTGCCCTTGCTGTGGGACGGCTACGCGATGGCGCACAAGGGCGAGCCGGCGAAGGCGCTGGGATGGACGCTGTTCGCGGCGTTTTTCGGCGGAATCCTCTCGACGCTCGCGGCCGTCGCGATGGCGCATCCTTTCGCCACTTTCGCGCTGAAGTTCGACTCGCCCGAGTATTTCGCGATCATTCTGTTCGGCCTGACGAGCGTTGTCGCATTGAGCGGTGCGTCGCTGATCAACGGCTTCATCAGCCTGTTTCTCGGTTTGATGATCGCCTGCGTTGGCGTCGACTCGATCTACGGCGCCGAGCGCTTCACCTTCGGCGTGCCCATGCTCGCCGACGGCATCGAATACCTGACGGTGATGGTGGGTGCGTACGGCGTCGGCGAGGTGCTCGTGCGCCTGGAGCAGGGGTTCCAGACGCCGCCGGTGCAGGCCGGCGGTCGCGTGGCGACGCGCTTTCCTTCGATTCGCGAGGCATGGGGGGTCAGGGCGACGCTCGCGCGGAGCTCGGTCCTCGGAATCATTCTGGGCATCATCCCGGGCGCCGGCGCGACGATCGCCTCGTTCGTGTCGTACGGCACCGAGGCGCAGTACTGCAAGCGGCGCGAGCTTCTCGGGACCGGCATCGCCGAGGGGATAGTTGCGCCGCAGACCGCTTCGACGGCGACGGTCGCCGGTCACATGGTGCCTCTTATCACGCTGGGCATCCCGGGCAGCGGCGCGACGGCGGTCATTCTCGGCGCTTTCCTGCTGCACGGGGTTCAGCCGGGGCCGCAGGTGTTCGTCAGGGACCCGGGGCTGGTCTATGCGATCTTCGCCTCGCTGTTCGTCGGCGTGATCGGCATGTGCCTGATGGGCTATTTCGCGATCAAGTCACTGATCAAGGTGCTCTACCTTCCGGAGGCCGTCACTTCGGCCTTCGTCGTGATGTTCTGCTTC
>DATNAR010000064.1:0-3293 GCA_035607385.1 Casimicrobiaceae bacterium | reverse complement strand
CAGGCGATCGCCGCGGTCGAGGACACCGCGAAATCGCTTCCGCCCGGCTACACGATCGCCTGGACCGGTCAGGCGTTCCAGGAAAAGCGCATCGGCACCCAGTCGATCATCGCGTTCACCTTCGCGATCATCATGGTGTTCCTGATCCTGTCGGCGAACTACGAGAAATGGTCGCTGCCGGTGGCGGTGCTGCTGGCGGTCCCGTTCGCATTGTTCGGCGCCTTGACGGCGGTCTTTCTGCGCAATTTCAGCAACGACGTCTACTTCCAGATCGGACTCTTGGTGCTGATCGGACTCGCCGCCAAGAACGCTATCCTGATCGTCGAGTTCGCCGCGCAGGAGCTGGCCAAGGGCCTGTCGCCGGTCGACGCCGCGCTGGAGGCCGCGCGACTGCGCTTCCGTCCGATCGTCATGACCTCGCTGGCGTTCATGCTCGGTGTCTTGCCGCTGGTGCTCGCCACCGGCGCCGGTGCGGCGGCAAGGCGCTCGATGGGCACCGGCGTCTTCGGCGGCATGCTGATCGCGACGTTCGTCGCCACCATTTTCATTCCGCTGTTCTTCGTGCTCCTGACGCGGCGTCGGAAGGACAAACCCGTGCCGGCGCCGGCCCGGGTCGAGCAGAGGACCGCCTGATGCACGGCCGCATCGTGCTAATGCTCGCGCTCGCGCTTGCCGGCTGCATGGTCGGGCCCGACTATCAGCGGCCGCGGACGGCGCTGCCGATGAGCTACGCCGATGCGCCGGCGGTCGATGCCGCTGCGCGGCCGGCGGCACGCGCCGACTGGTGGACGCTGTACGGCGACCCGATGCTCAATCAGCTGGTTGCGACCGCGCTGTCGGACAACCTCGATGTGGCCGCGGCAGTGGCGAGAATCGAGGAGTTCGACGCCGATCTGCGCGAAGCCAATGCGGCGTTGTTTCCCGAAATCGATCTCGGCGGAAGCGCCGCCCGCTCGCGCACGAGCGCAGCGGTGGCGGCCCCGCAGTCGATCAGGGTCAGCACCGATCTTCGCTTCGCGCTGACGACGTCGTTCGAGATCGATTTCTGGGGACGGCTGCGCCGCCTGCTCGAGAGTGCGCGCGCGCAGGTCCTGGCGACACATTACGCCAAGGACGTGGTCACGCTGTCGCTGGCCGGGCTGACCTCGCAAAGCTATTTCCTGCTGCGCTCGCTCGACGCGCAGATCACGGCGACGCGCGAGGCGCTGGCGACGCGGGAGGAGTACCTCGCCGTCGTTCGCCGTCGCGTCGATGCAGGCCTGGCATCCGGACTCGATCTCGCGCAGGCGCTCGGCGCGCGCTCGGACGCCGCGGCGCAGCTGAAGGACCTCGTGCGGCAGCGCGCGCTGGCCGAACATCTGCTGGGCACGCTCACCGCCAGACTCGATCTCAAGGTGGCGTCGGGCGATCTCGCGCAGTTGCCCGTTCCGCCGCTGCCGCCCACCGGCTTGCCTTCGACCTTGCTGGAGCGGCGGCCGGATATCCGCCAGGCCGAGGAGAACCTCGTCGCCGCGAACGCGCAGATCGGCGTGGCCAAGGCGGCGCTGTTGCCTCGCATCTCGCTGACCGGCGCGCTCGGCAGCGAAAGCGACGCGCTCGGCTCGCTGGCGCGAAGCAGCGCCGGCATCTGGTCGATCGGATTCGCGCTGGCGCAGCCGATCTTCACCTGGGGCCGGCTGAGCGCGGAGGTCGACGCCACGACAGCGCGGCAGAAGCAGGCGCTGTTCGGCTATCAGAAATCGATCCAGACGGCGTTTCGCGAGGTTTCCGACGCACTGGTGAACGTCGGCCAGACGTCGGCGATGGAAATCGACCTGCAGGCCAGCGTCGATGCCGCGCGCGACGCCTTGCATTTGTCGACCGAGCGCTATGAGTCCGGTTATTCGACCTACCTGGCCGTCCTCGATGCGCAGCGCACGCTGAACACCTCGCAGCTCGCGTTGATCCGCAACCGTCAGGCGCTGCTGTCGGCATCGGTCGACCTGATGAAGGCGCTGGGCGGAGGCTGGACCGACGACACCCCGCTCGCGCTGCGGTAGGCGGGTGCGACCCCAAAACTGACGCCTATCGCCATTTACACTAGAATAGCCGGCGCTGGCCCAGGATACGATCCAAGTCCCTCGTGGAGGAAACCAAGATGAACAGCGGTAATTCGAAACTGGTACGCGCCATGATCGCGGCCTCGCTTCTGGCGCTGGCCACGCAGGCGCAGGCGGTCACCGAAATCCAGTGGTGGCATTCGATGACCGGGAAGCTCAATGACATCGTCGGCGAGATAGCGACCAACTTCAACGCATCGCAGAAGGACTACAAGGTCACGGCGATCTACAAGGGCCAGTACGACGAATCGATGACCGCGGCGATCGCCGCGTATCGGGCCGGTAATCCGCCGCAGATCGTCCAGGTGTTCGAAGTCGGCACGGCGACGATGATGGCCGCCAAGGGCGCGGTCAAGCCGGTCTATCAGTTGATGGCCGAGCAGAAGGAGCCGTTCGACAGCAAAGCGTTTCTCGGCGCGGTATCGTCGTATTACTCGGATACGTCCGGTCACCTGATCTCGATGCCGTTCAACAGCTCGACCCAGGTGCTCTACATCAACGACGACGCGTTCAAGAAAGCCGGCCTCGATCCGGCCAACCCGCCGAAGACCTGGCCCGAGGTCGAGCAGGCCGCCGCGAAGCTCAAGGCATCGGGCGCGGCGTGCGGCTTCACGACCGGGTGGCAATCGTGGGTCCAGCTCGAAAGCTTCAGCGCCTGGCACAACGTCCCGTTCGCGACCCAGCAGAACGGCTTTGGCGGGCTCAACACCAAGCTCGAGTTCAACGGTCCGGTGCAGGTCAAGCACATCCAGAACCTGGCCGACTGGGCGAAAAAGGGCGAGTTCACCTACAAGGGACGCAAGGACGAGCCGCTGGCGGCGTTCACCAGCGGCGAGTGCGGGATGATCACGACGTCCTCGGGCTCGTACGCCAACATCAAGGCCAATGCCAAGTTCGCCTGGCGGGTGGCGACGCTGCCTTACTATGCCGATGTCAAGGGCGCGCCGCAGAACACGATCATCGGCGGCGCGACGCTGTGGGTGCTGAACCAGAAGAACCCGGACGTCTACAAGGGCATCGCGAAGTTCTTCACGTACCTGTCGTCGCCGGAAGTGCAGGAGAAGTGGCACGCCGACACCGGCTACGTGCCGATTACGCTCGCCGCGTACGACCTCGCCAAGCAGAAGGGCCTCTACACCGAGCGCCCCGGCTTCGACATCGCGATCAAGGAGCTCACCAACAAGCCGCCGACGG
>DATNAR010000053.1:0-16689 GCA_035607385.1 Casimicrobiaceae bacterium | reverse complement strand
AATCCCGGACTGGCTTCGTTCATCGCCGAGTGCAAGCGCGGAACGGTGATCGAGGCCGAGCTCGCGACGATGGAAAAAAAGGGCATGCCGACCGGACTTTTCGTCCGGCATCCGCTGACCGGCGACAACGTCCCGGTCTGGGTCGGCAACTACGTGCTGATGGCTTACGGCGACGGCGCCGTCATGGGCGTGCCCGCGCACGACGAGCGCGATTTCGAGTTCGCCAAGAAGTACGCGCTGCCGATCAGGCAGGTGATCGCCGTCACCGGCGAGACGTTCTCGACCGACGCCTGGCAGCCGTGGTACGCGGACAAGGCACGGGGACGCTGCATCAATTCGGGCAAATACGACGGCCTCGACTACGCGCACGCGGTCGACGCGATCGCCGCCGACCTCGAGGCCAAGGGTCTTGGCGAAAAGAAGGTGACCTGGCGGCTGCGCGACTGGGGCATCTCCCGCCAGCGCTACTGGGGCACGCCGATCCCGATCGTGCACTGCGAGGCCTGCGGCGACGTGCCGGTGCCCGAAGCCGATCTGCCGGTCATCCTGCCGGAAGACTGCGTGCCCGACGGCACCGGCAATCCGCTGAAGACGCGCGCCGATTTCGTCAATTGTCCCTGCCCCCGCTGCGGCCGGCCGGCGCAGCGGGAAACCGACACGATGGACGTGTTCGTCGATTCGTCGTGGTACTACATGCGCTACGCCTGTCCCGACGCCGCAACGATGGTCGACGCGCGCAACGAGTACTGGATGCCGATGGACCAGTACATCGGCGGCATCGAGCACGCGATCCTGCACCTGCTCTACGCGCGATTCTGGACCAAGGTGATGCGCGACATGGGGCTCGTCCGTTTCGACGAGCCGTTCACGCGGCTGATGACGCAGGGCATGCTGCTCAACCACAGCTACTCGCGGCGCGGCGACAAGGGCGGCATCGAATATTTTTCGCCGGACGAGGTCGACGTGCAGCGCGACGCCGAGGGTCGCATTGTCGGCGCGACGGCGAGAGCCGACGGACTGCCGGTCGACTACGGCGGCATCGGCACGATGTCGAAGAGCAAGAAGAACGGCATCGACCCCGAGGACATCATCGCCCGGTACGGCGCGGACACCGCGCGCCTGTTCGTGATGTTCGCGGGCCCGCCCGAAGCGAGCGCGCTCTGGTCGAACGATGGTGTCGAAGGCGCCTACCGGTTTCTGAAGCGCCTGTGGGCGTACGCGCAGTCGCGCCGAGACGCGCTGGCTGCGGCGCCGCAGACGATCGCCTGGCCCGCCGCGGCGCCCGCGCTGCGCGCCGTGCGCCGCGACCTCTACCTGCAGTTGAAGCAGGCCGACTACGATTACCAGCGCATCCAGTACAACACGGTGGTATCGGCCGGCATGAAGATGCTCAAGGCTCTCGAGGACGCGCCGTTCGACGATACGCCCGCCGCGCTCGAGCTCGTGCGCGAGGGCCTGTCGCTGCTGCTGCGCGTGCTCAATCCGGTCGTGCCGCACATCACCCACGTGTTGTGGGAAGACTTAGGCTACGCCGCGATACGCGGCGACATCCTCGACACGCCTTGGCCGAAGGTCGACGCGCTGGCGCTGGCGCAGGACGAAATCGAGCTGATGCTGCAGGTCAACGGCAAGCTGCGCGGCAAGCTGACGGTGCCGTCCACCGCCGATCACGCCGCGATCGAGCGCGCGGCCGCCGCGAGTCCCGAAGTGCAAAAGCACGGCAACGGCGCGACGCCCAAAAAAATCGTCGTCGTTCCGGGCCGCCTGGTCAATGTCGTCGTCTGACTTTTGCAGGAAATTGGGTCCCGGTCTTCGCCGGGACGACGAGTGCGCAATCCGATCGCCCTTGGCCCGCCTCGCCGCCGGGCTCGTCCTCTCGGGCGCGCTCGCCGCGTGCGGGTTCCACCTGCGCGGCGAGGCGCACTATGCCTTCGCGACGATGTTCCTCAGCGCGCCGCCGGCGCTGCCGATCACGATCGAGCTCAAGCGCTCGCTCGCCGGCATCGGCTCGGCCAAGCTCGTCGACAAGGCGCCGGACGCGCAAGTGGTGCTGGACATCGTCAGCGTGGAGGACAACAAGCAGATCCTGTCGCTGTCTGGGGGAGGCAAGGTCAGCGAATTCCTGCTGATCAAGCGCGTGCTCTTGCGCGTTCACGACAACGACGGCAACGACTGGCTGCCCACCTCCGAAGTGCTGGTCCGCCGTAGCTACACCTACAGCGACACCGAGGCGCTTGCCAAGGAAGCGCAGGAGCAGCGGCTCTGGCGCGAGATGCAGACCGACGCCGTGCAGCAGATCGTGCGCCGGCTGCAGGCAGCGAGGAAGCCGACCGCGTAGCTTTCGCCTCGGCTTCGACTTTTTGCACCGATGCAGGTCCGTCCTGCCCAGCTTGCCGCACAGCTTGCCCGAGGCTTGAGCCCGGTCTATGTCGTGCACGGCGACGAGCCGCTGCTGGCGATCGAAGCAGGCGATGCGATACGCGCCGCCGCGCGCGCCGCCGGCTACGACGATCGCGAAATCCTGGTGGCCGAATCCGGCTTCAAATGGGATGCGCTGGCCGCGGCCAACCGCAATCTCGGCCTGTTCGGCAGCCGCAAGCTGATCGACCTGCGGATTCCGGGCGGCAAACCGGGCCTCGAAGGCGCTCGCGTGCTCGAGGACTGCGCCAGGCATCCCAGCGCCGATACGCTGCTCTTGATCACCTTGCCGCGACTCGATCGCGCCGCATCGGCTTCGGCGTGGTTCTTGGCACTCGATCAGGCGGGCGTCACGATCGCCGTCTACCCGCTCGAACGCGAAGAGCTGCCGCGATGGATCGCGGCGCGGCTGGCGCGGCAAAAGCAGCGTGCCTCCGCCGACACGCTGCAGTTTCTCGCCGATACGACCGAGGGCAACCTGCTCGCCGCACAGCAGGAGGTGCAGAAACTGGGGCTGTTGCTGCCTGAAGGCGAGCTCGATCCGGCCGCCGTCGAGCAGGCGGTCGCCGACGTCGCGCGCTTCGATGTGTTCCAGCTGTCGGAAGCGTGGCTTGCCGGCGATGCGGCGCGGGCGTGCCGGATACTCGCTTCGCTCGAAGCGGCCGGCGAAGGCCTGCCGCTGTTGCTGTGGCAGCTGGGCGAAGACATCCACGCGCTGGCTTCCGTGCTCAGCGCCGCCGCCGGCGGCACGCCGGTAGCCGTCGCGGTCCGCTCGGCACGCGTCTGGGGCAAACGCCAGCTGGCGATGGAGCGCGCGGCGCAGCGCATAGCACCCGCGTCGATTCCGCGACTGCTGACGCGCCTGGCCCGGCTCGACGCTCTGGCCAAGGGCATCGGCCGCGGCAACGCCTGGGACGAATTGCGCGAGCTTGCCTTGCTGCTGGCCGGCAAGCCCGTGCCCGCGGCGGCCTAGAGTCGCCGCACGAGCGACGACGCCACGCCGCGCCCGATGGCGATGCCTGCGATGCCGATTGCGCCGCGCCAGCGCGGATGGATCATTGCGACGGTGATGCTGGGCACGGTGTCGACGATCACCGCCGCGACGATCGTCAACGTCGCCTTCCCTGCGCTGATCGCCGAGTTCCACGTCGGGCACGACACGCTGCAGTGGGTCGCGGCCGGATTTCTCGGCGCGATGACCACGACGATGCTGGCGACCGCATGGCTGGTCGAAACGCACGGCCAGCGCCGCACGTTCATTGCAGCGCTGGCGATCTTTCTCGCCTCGTCCGCGCTCGGCGCGGCGAGCTTCAGCCCCGAAGTGCTGATCGCGTCGCGCGTGCTGCAAGGTGCGGCCGCGGGCATCCTGCAGCCGCTGGCAATGATCGCCCTGTTCGAAGTATTTCCGGCCGAGCGGCGCGGCAGCGCGATGGGACTCTTCGGGCTCGGCATCGTCCTGGTGCCCGCGATCGGGCCCAGCATCGGCGGCATTCTGCTCGAGACGTTCGGCTGGCGTTCGATTTTCCTGCTGCCGCTGCCTTTTTGCGTCGCCGGCCTCGTGCTGGGCTGGCGCTTTCTGCCGGGTCCGCACGGCGATCGAGCCCGGACGCGCTTCGACTGGGCCGGCTTCGCGCTGCTGGCCGCCGCGCTGGCCTCGCTGCTCAGCGTTCCGGTCGTCGGGCACCGGGCGGGGTGGACGTCGATCGAGCTCTCCGGCATCGCCGGGTTGACCCTGGTGCTGGTCGCCGGCTTTGTCGGGTGGGAATTTCGCGTCCGCGCACCGCTGCTGTCGCTCAAGCTTTTCGCCGGCGGCGGTTTCCGCGCCACCGCGCTGGTCGCGCTTGCTTACGGACTGGGCTTGTTCGGTACGACTTACCTCATCCCGGTATTCGTCCAGGATGTCGCCGGCTATTCGCCTTCGCGCGCCGGCGCCCTGCTGATCGTCCCCGGTGTCGGTCTCGCGGTGACGATCGCTCTGGCGGGCCGCTGGACCGATCGCGTCGAGCCGCGACGCATCGTCATTGCGGGCCTCGCGCTGTTCGCCCTGTCCAGCCTGTTGCTGGCCTTCGCCGGCCGGGGCACCGGATTCGTCGTCCTGGGGATCTGGCTGCTCATCGGCCGCATCGGATTGGGCATGATCATTCCGGCGCTTTCGGTCGCCGCGGTGCAGGCACTCGACGAGAGATACATCGCGCACGCCGCGTCGTCGGTCAATTTCGTCCGCCAGCTCGGCGGCGCCATCGGTGTCAATCTATTGGCCGTCCTGCTCGAATGGCGGCTGGGCGTGCACGGCCCCGCCGGCGCTGCAACGGCCTTTCAAGAATGCTTCTGGGTGGTTACGATTGCGTTTGCAGCCGCGATTGCGGCTGCCTGGTCGATCCGCAGGCATCGACCGGACAACGATAACCCCGTCCTGCCCTAGGAGGCCGTCATGTACCGCAAGATTCTCGTCGCCTATAACGGCGCTCCGGAGTCGCGTCTGGCACTCGACGAAGCGGTGCGGATCGCGCCCAACGCCTCGGTCGAAGTGCATCTTGCCGCCGTCGTGCACTACCCTTCGGCGTACCTGCTCGCCGGCGAGTACGTGCCCGAGGTCGCGCTCGCTGACGAGCGCGAGCACATGGAGGCGGACCTCAAGGCGGCGCACGGGCTGCTCGCCGCCAAGGGAATCAATGTCATCGATCACCTCGTCGTCGGCGAGCCGGTCGACGTGCTGACCAAGCTGGTTGCCGAGCTCGGCATCGACCTTTTGATCCTCGGGCATCCGCGCAGCAAATCGTTCGCGCTGCGCTGGTGGCGCGGATCGGTCGACGCGATCCTGATCGAGCGCGTGCGCTGCAGCATCCTGGTTGCCGCCGATCCGAAGCGCTGACCGGGGCCTCTAGGGCGCCGCGAGGGTCAAGTCCCCGTAGAAAGTCTCGGCGACGGCGCCGGTGTTGTCGGTGTCGGTCATCAGCTCGATCGCCGTCACGCGGCCGGGTTCCTCGCCGAAGACGCGCCGGTAATCGTCGGCAAGGTTGCGCCGGTAGCTCTGCCAGCGCCCTGCGCCCTCGTCGTCGCTGGAAACGGCGATCATGCGGATGCGCGATGTGAGCGCGCTGACCGTCGTCGATTCCGGCGGAACTTTCGCCCCCCAGATATACATCAGCACCGCGTACGGCAGCGCGTGACCGGAGATCGCCTCGGCCAGTGCGCCGGCGGCGCGGTCACCGGCCTTGAGCGACGCGGGGTTGCCGGAGAATGAAATCATCACGCGCGCCGGCGAGTCCTCGCTGCGGCGCGCACGCGTATCGGCGCCGGCGATCGACTTTGTCACTTTCCAGCGCCACGAAAGCATCGGAAACGCGCGCGGATCGAAGTCGGTACGCCATGCAAGAATCGATGCCGAGCCTTTCGCGCTGGCCCGCAGAACGACAACGCCTTCGTCGGCGACCAGCGTGTATTCGGTCGGCTGCTTGTTCGACGAGAGCAGGACGGTTTGCCAGGCGCTCGGCACCGCGCCGGGTTGCGCGGCCGAAAAGCGTGGCGGAACGGGCGCCTGCGCGCAGGCCTCGCAGCAGGCGATCAGGCAAGCAAGCACGATCAGGCTTTTCACTGAAGATCCTCCGGCACACAAGTTGTCCTGCGTTCGAGCAGCGCGCAGCGGGTCAATAACCGGCCATCGCGATCCCAGGCTTCGACCCGCCACGAAGCCGCACCCGAGTCGCGCTGCAGTGTGAGAAAACCGAACGTCGAAGACGCGATCATCGTCGCGACGACGGCACCGGCGGCGGGTCTTGCATCCGGCGACAGGGGGCGCGGCAGCGGTTCGTCGAGCCAGGTACCGCCGTTGCCCGAAATGAATTGCGGCGGCTCCCCGGTCGCGAAGCTGACCGCCTCGAACAGGTGGTTGTGCCCGGACAGCAGCGCATCGATGCCGGGCGGAAACAGCGGCTGCCCGTTGCTCGCCGCGAGCACCGATTGCAGCGCCGCATTGCCGGGGTAGACGCCGGCGGGCCGCTTGCTGGTATCGGTCGCGAAGCCGAGGATCGGATGGTGGTCGATGAAGAAATTGTGTGCCGCGCCGCGAGCAAGCTCCATCGCGCTCCTGAACTGCGCCGAGTAGATCGCGTACATCGGATTGTCGACGCGCAACGGTGCGATTCCCACCCTCGACGAGTCGAACACGATCAACTGCGTGTCGGCGGACAAGGGCACGGCGTAAGGATCGCTGTAGTCGCCGCGAAGATCGTTGGAGGGATCGATGCAATCGCGGCCGTTGACCAGCGGGCGCGGATCGAGGAATCGCCACCACCCCTGTCCGGCGCGGTTGCAGGATTCGTGATTGCCGCGGACGAAAACCCAGGGCGCGGCGGCGAGCAGGTCGCGTGCCGGAGAAAAAAAATCGGCAGCCCATGCATCCCAGCCGTACCCCCACGGGCTGCCGGAGCATTTGCGGTTGCCGTCGGGGCAGGCGCTCTCGCGGTAGTGGTAATCGCCGACATGAATGACCAGGTCCGGTTTTTTCGCCGCCGCGGCCGTGGCAAGCCGCGCGAACGGCCACGCTGCGGCGTCGTTGCACGCCTGGACCTCCGCATTCTGCACGACGCAGCCGGTATCGCCAATGACGACGATGCGCCGCGCATCGTGTCGCAGCAAGGGTAACGTATGGCCGCCGACGCTGGCCCGTCCCGCGTCCGCCGGCAGCACCTGCTCGCAGACGAGCACCGGAAACGCGGACGGCTTCGACCCGGCCGGCGCGCTTTTGGTCGGCCGCAGCGGCATCGTCTCGGGCACCGCCCGGATAGTCGTCGCCAGCCTCTGCCCGTCGACGTCGACCGACGGGCAGGCAGGATCGGTCGTGATCACGCGAGCGATCGACGAGCCGCCTTCGCCCAGCACGACGTAGGCCGCGCGTATCGGATCGGCCCCCGGCACCGTCGCGTCCGGACCCGCGCATGCCGCGACCAGGGCGGCAACGATCGCGCTCATCGCCCGCGCCGAGCGGCGACTCGAGGGCGGCGCAGCGACCCGCACATCGGCCGATCCATCCGGCCAGCCGTTCGCCTGCAGGGCCGGACGCGAGCCGGCGCGCGGATCTGCCGGACAGGACATCAGCGCCAGTCGCCCCATTGCGCGTTCAGCGCCGCGAGCATGGCGGGTCCGGCGGTATCGGTGCGCAGGATCCGCGGACCCAGCCGCACCGCGCGAAAACCGCGGCGCAGCGCGGCGGATGCTTCGTCCGGCGTGAGGCCGCCCTCGGGGCCGACCAGGATTTCGATCGGCCCGCCGGGCGCTGCCAGCCCGGCAAGGGTCAGGTCGCCGTCCGGCGCGAGCAACAGCCGCAAGGATGCCGGCGAGGGCGCCGCGAGCCACGCGTCGAAACTCACCAACGGATGCACGCGCGGCAACTGGTTGCGGCCGCATTGCTCGCAGGCGGCGATCGCAATGTGCTTCCAATGCAATGCGCGCTTGGCCGCGCGCGTACCGTCGACGCGGGCGACGCTGCGCGCCATCGTGACCGGCTGAATCGATTGCACGCCGAGCTCGACCGCCTTCTGGATTGCGTAATCCATCCGGTCGGCGGCGGCGAGTCCCTGGATCAGCGTCACCGCCAGTGGCGACTCGCGGTCGGCCGCTTGTGCGGCCCCGATCCGCACATGCACGCCGCGGGGCTCGATACGCAGAATGCGGGCGGCGAATTCCCCGTCGTCGCCGTCGAACAGCGTGACGGCGTCGCCTGCGGCAAGACGCAGCACGCGCGCCGCATGATGCGCGGCGGCATCGGGGAGCGCGATCTCCGCGCCCTCGGCCAACGGCAGCGGGCAATGGAAGCGCGGCGTCACTTGCTGGTGCCTCGCATGGTGGCGTTCGTGCTAGCATTTTGCCACAGCATAGGACAGGAGAACCGCATGGGCGCCACACCACCGGTGTGTGATTTCGGCCGGCCCGCGCCCGATTTCGATCTCGCCGGCACCGATGGCAAGCGCTACCGTCGCGACTCGGTGCGAGGCGACAAGGGACTGCTGGTCATGTTCATCTGCAACCACTGCCCGTATGTCAAGGCGGTGCTGGACAAGCTGGTGCGCGACGCCGGCGAGCTGCGCAACCACGGCATCGGCAGCGCGGCGATCTGCAGCAACGATCCCGCCGACTATCCGGAGGATTCGTTCGACAACATGAAGGCGCTGGCTGCGAGGATGCGCTTCCCGTTCCCTTATCTCTGGGACGAAACCCAGTCGGTGGCGAAGGCGTACGGCGCCGTCTGCACGCCCGATTTCTTCGGCTTCAACGCGGCGCTCGAGCTGCAGTACCGCGGCCGCCTGGACGACGCCGGGCGCTCGCCCAAGCCCGATGCGCCGCGCGAGCTGTACGAGGCGATGCTTCAGGTCGCACGAACCGGCCGCGGGCCGGCGCAGCAGACGCCGAGCATCGGCTGCTCGATCAAGTGGCGGACGGCGGCGTAAACGCTACGGCGCGCGCGCGATAAATTCACGCAGCGCATCGAGCACGATGTCGGGCGCTTCGGCCATCATGCTGTGGCCGCACTCCGGAATCGTTACGACCTGCTTGTCCGGTAGCGCAGCCAGCAGCGGCCCGGCGTTCTTCGGCGGGACCATCAGGTCGCGCTGGCCAAAAACAAGGAGTACCGGGCAACGGATCGCCTTGGCGGCGGCGAGCCCATCCGCGTAACGATGGCACGCCGCGAGGTCGGCATGCAGCACGCCGGGACGCGAGCGCTCAAACAGGCGCAGCGCAACGTTCGTCATCCAGATGCCCGGCTGCCGGTTGCCGCCGAGATGGCTGGTTGCGGAGAATGTCCAGCCGGTCATCAGCTCGTAGGCGAGATGGTCGTGGGCTTGCGCCGCGTCCAGCAGGACGTCGCTGACCAGCATCGGCGCCGCCGGGCCGAGCAGCGCCAGCGCTCGCGTGCGTTCCGGATGGCGCGCCGTCATGTCTAGCGCCGCGAGGGCGCCCATGCTGTGGCCGACCAGGACGGCGTGTTCGACAGCCAGCGCATCGAGCAGCGCGGCAAGCCAGTCGCCGATCGACCCGATCGACTTTTTGGCGTTGCCGCCGCTTTTGCCATGCGCCGGCAGATCGATGGCCAGCGCGTTGTTGCCGTGATGCGCGAAATAGCGCGCCTGCAATCCCCAGACGCTATGATCGTTCGCTGCCCCGTGCACGAAGACGATCGTCGGCCGCGCGCGATCGAAGTCGCGCGCGCCGGAATAGACATAGACGGGATCGCCCTCGACGGTAACGTACACGACTTGGCCGCGCGATCGTAAGCGAGGGCGACGTCAGGCCTTGCCGGCGGCGTGGAGCGCGCGCGACAGGTCCTCGATCAGGTCGCCCGGATGCTCGAGGCCGACCGACAGCCGGATCGTGCCTTCGGTGATGCCCGAGGCCTTGAGCTCCGCGGCCGCCATCCTGAAGTGCGTGGTGCTCGCCGGATGGATGACCAGCGACTTGGCGTCGCCGACGTTGGCAAGATGCGAGAACAGCTTCAGCGACTCGATGAATTTGCGTCCCTGCTCGCGGCTGCCGCGAATCGCAAAGCTGAATACCGCGCCGCAGCCGAGCGGCAGCAGCCGCTGCGCGAGAACGTGATCGGGATGGCCGGGGAGCTCGGGATACGCGACCGACTCGACCAGCGGATGCGCCGCCAGGAACGCGACGACCTGCCGCGTGTTGTCGACATGGCGTTGCATGCGTAGCGGCAAGGTTTCGATTCCCTGCAGGATCTGGAACGCGGTCATCGGCGCCATGCAGGCGCCGAAATCGCGAATCCCCTCGCGCCGCGCGCGCAGAAGGAACGCCGCGGTCGTCGATTCCTCGGTGAACACCATGTCGTGGAAGCCGGCGTAAGGCTCGGTCAGCGTCGGAAATTTGCCGGCGCTCGCACCCGGCCTGTCCCAGTCGAAATTTCCGCTGTCGACCAGCAGGCCTCCGATGACGATGCCGTGGCCGGACAGGAACTTGGTCGCCGAGTGGTAGACCAGGTCCGCGCCGTGCTCGAACGGACGCATCAGATACGGCGTCGTGAACGTAGAATCGACCAGCAGCGGGAGCCCGTGATCGTGCGCCAGCGCGGCGATGCGCGGCACATCGAGCACGTCGAGCCCGGGGTTGCCCAGCGTCTCGCCGAACAGCAGGCGCGTTTCGGGCCGGATCGCCGTGCGCCAGGCATCGACATCGCGCGGATCGACGAAGGTCGTGGCGATGCCGAAGCGCGGCAGCGTGTAGTCGAGCAGATTATGCGAGCCGCCGTAGAGCGCGCGCGAGGCGACGATGTGCGAGCCCGCGCCCAGCAAGGTCACGATGGCGAGATGCAGCGCCGCCTGGCCGCTCGCCACCGCGATCGCACCGACGCCGCCCTCGAGCGCGGCGATGCGCTCCTCGAGGACCGCGCAGGTCGGATTGGCGATGCGGGAATAGACGTAGCCGGCGCGCTCCATGTTGAACAGCGCCGCGGCATGGTCGGTATCGGGAAAGACGAACGACGCGGACTGATAGATCGGCGTCGCCCGGGCGCCGGTCACCGGATCGGGGCGCGATCCCGCGTGCAGGCTCAGCGTGTCGAGATGGATTGACTTCGGGGTCGACTTGGGTTTGGTCATCGCTTCGGCGCCGACGTGAGACCGGGTCGGGCGTATGGTAGCGCATCGCCTAAGCGGGCGAGCGCCGGGCACTTGGCCGATTGCGCCGGCCGGCATACACTGCAAGTGCAAAACGGCTCGATCCACGCAGATCCCGTCAAGGCGCACTCTCCGGAGGAACTCATGCAACGCAAGGCATCCGCACGCTGGCAGGGCACCGTCAAGGAAGGTCAGGGTACGATCTCGACGCAGTCCGGCGTTTTGAAAGACGCGCCATACGGTTTCAACGCGCGCTTCGGCGACGGCAAGGGGACCAACCCGGAAGAGTTGCTCGGTGCGGCGCACGTCGGCTGCTTTACGATGGCGCTTTCTTTCGCGCTGAACAACGCCGGATTCACCGCCGAAGCGATCGACAGCGAGGCGGCGGTGACGCTGGACAAGGTCGGCGAGGCCTGGACGATCACCGCGGTGCACCTGACGACGCGGGCTCGCGTGCCCAAGATCGACGCCGCGAAATTCGGCGAGATCGCCGCCGGCGCCAAGGCGAACTGTCCGCTGTCGCGCGTGATCAACGCGACGATCACCCTGGATGCGAAGCTGGTCGGCTGAGGCAACGGTGAGCGGAGAATCCACGGCGCCGATCAAGGGACGCGGCGCGACGTTCAATCCGGGCAATCGCTTTCGACGCGATGCGCGCGAAGCCGTCGACGATGGCTGGGCGCCGCAGACCGCTGAAGACGACGATGCGCCGCCGCCGCTGAAGACGACGGTCACGCTGCAGCGCGCGCGCACGATCATCGCGCGCAACGATTCGCCCGACATCCCCTTCACCCAGTCGATCAATCCGTATCAGGGATGCGAGCACGGTTGCATCTACTGTTACGCGCGCCCGACGCACGCCTACCTCGACCTGTCGCCGGGGCTCGATTTCGAGACCAAGCTTTTCGCCAAGCCCGATGCCGCGAAGATGCTGGAAGCCGAGCTCGCCAAGCCCGGCTACGTCTGCGACGCGATCGCGATGGGCACCAACACCGATCCGTACCAGCCGATCGAGCGCGAGTGGAAGATCACGCGGCAGATCCTCGAGGTGCTCTCCGCCTGCGAGCACCCGGTGTCGATCGTCACCAAGTCGGCGCTGGTCGAGCGCGACATCGACATCCTGGCGCCGATGGCGGCAAAGAATCTCGCCCGCGTCTATGTCTCGGTCACCACGCTCGACCGCGAGCTCGCGCGCAAGCTCGAGCCGCGCGCCGCGACGCCGCAAAGGCGGCTGGCCGCGATCAAGGCGCTCGCCGGCGCGGGCATTCCGGTCGGCGTGATGACCGCACCGATTATCCCGCAGCTGACCGACAAGGACATGGAAGCGATCCTCGAAGCCGCCGCGGCGAACGGCGCCGAATACGCCGGCTGGACGATGCTGCGTCTGCCGTTCGAAGTCAAGACGCTGTTTCGCGATTGGCTCGCCCAGCATTACCCGTTGCGCGCCGGGCACGTGATGAGCATCGTGCAGCAGCTCCGGGGCGGGCGCGACAACGATCCGGAATTCGGCTCGCGCATGCGCGGACAGGGGCAATTCGCCGAGCTGATCGCGCGCCGCTTCGACCTCGCCGCGCGCCGTCTCAACCTCAACCGCGAGCGAGCGCCGATGGACACGTCGCGCTTCAAGCCGCCGGTCAGCGCGGCGCAGCGCTCCCAGCTGACGCTGTTCTGACTTGGCCACGCAGCAAGCGGCCGGGCGGCGTAACGAGCTGACCGAGAGGCTCCGACGCTGCTATACGGGCGCGGTGCACGACGTGCTGCGGATGATGGGGCACGAGCATTGCGTCCTGCCGCCGGCGATCAAGGCGATCGCGCCGGGTACGCGTCTCGCGGGTCCGGTGTGGACGGTCTCCGGCCGGATCGATCGCACCCGATCGCGCGACGAGACGCTGCTGTCGTGGTGCACGCTGCTGTCGCGCGCCCCGGCCGGTCACGTCGTCGTCTGCCAGCCGAACAATCACGAAATAGCATTGATGGGCGAGCTCTCCGCGCAGACGCTGCAGGCCCGAGGCGTGCTGGGCTACGTCGTCGACGGCGGCTCGCGCGACACCGACCTCGTGCTGGAACAGGGCTTTCCGGTCTTCTGCTCGTTCCTGACGCCGGCCGATATCGTCGAGCGCTGGATGTCGGATCGCTACGGCGAGCCTGTCGTCATCGGCGAGGTGAGGATCTCGACCGGAGACTACGTTCTCGGCGATCGCGACGGCGTCGTCATCGTGCCGGGCCGGCTGATCGAGGAAACGGTGGCGCGGACCGAGGCGGTCGTCGCGACCGAAAGCGAGATGCGCCGGGCGCTGATCGGCGGCATGGACCCGGTCGAGGCCTACCACAAGTTCGGCAAGTTCTAGCGCCCGCCCCGTTGCCATCACGCCCTCGAACCGCATGCCAGGCGTCCATGACTTTGCGCTCTTCGTCGCTTCGGGCGTCCTGCTCAACCTGACGCCCGGCGCCGACACGCTCTATATCGTCGCGCGCGCGACGGCGCTGGGACGAAAAGCCGGTGCGGTGGCGGCGCTGGGTATCGCCGCGGGCTGCTGCGTGCACATCGTCGCCGCGGGACTGGGCCTCTCCGCTCTGCTGGCGACGTCAGCCGTCGCCTTCACCGCGGTCAAGCTGGCCGGCGCGGCGTACCTGATCTATGTTGGAGTGACGCTGTGGCGAACCGGCCCGCGCTCGCCGACGCCTGCCGCCGCGCCCGCGCCGGCGACATCGCTATGGCGCATTTTCGTGCAGGGCGCGCTGACCAATATCCTGAATCCGAAGGTCGCGCTGTTCTTTCTGGCCTTCCTGCCGCAGTTCGTCGATCCGCAGGGGACGCAGCGGCTGGCCGCATTCCTGCTGCTGGGCACGGTGTTCAATACGACGGGGCTGCTGTGGAACCTGTTCGTGGCCTGGTCGTCGGCGGGGATCGGCCGGCGCTTCGACGGGCTTCCGGCGCGCATGCACACGCTGCATCGAATCGCCGGTGCCGTGTTCGTGGCGCTCGGCATCAAGCTGGCGCTTACCGCGCGCGAGGCCAGCTAGCCCCGGTTCAAGCCGGTGGTATCTCGCCCTCGGCCGGAGGTGTTGCGCCCTCGGCGGCGGCGTCGGCTTCGGTCTTTTCCAGCTTGCGCTTGCGCTTTTCCTCCTGCTTCTTCTTTTTCTCCAATTCTTTTTGCCGTTTCTGGTACTGATAGTTGGGTTTTGCCAAGGGTAGACCTCCCGTAGGATCGATTGACGGCGAATTCGACGCCGCAGCCGAAACGCTGCGACGCGAAACGCTCTCGTCTGCCCCCATTGTAGGGGCAATCGGCCGCTGCGCGTGAATATACCTGCCCGATGCGGGCGCGGCACCGCAGCCGATGCTAGTGGCTCGGTCGTCCTACCTTGGCGCCGGACTGGCCGACCAGGAATTCGAGGTCGACGCCCTGGTCGGCCTGCTGCACGGTCTCGCAGTAGAGCCTGACCCAGCCGCGCTCGGCGTGCGGCGGCGGCGCCTTCCATTTCGCCTTGCGGCGCGCAAGCTCGGCGTCGGAAACGTCGAGGTGGATGCGGCGCTTGCCGACGTCGAGCTCGATCGTGTCGCCGTTCTCGACCAGCGCCAGCGGGCCGCCGGCAGCAGCTTCGGGCGCGGTGTGCAGCACGACCGTCCCGTACGCCGTGCCCGACATCCGCGCGTCCGATATGCGAACCATGTCGGTGATGCCCTTTTTCAGCAGTTTCGCCGGCAGCGCGAAATTGCCGACTTCGGGGAATCCCGGATAGCCTTTGGGCCCGCAGTTCTTCAGCACGAGGATGTCGGATTCGTGCACGTCGAGCTTCGGGTCGTCGATGCGCCGGTGCAGGTCGTCGATGTCTTCGAACACGACCGCCCTCCCCCTGTGCGTGAGCAGCTTGGGGCTCGCCGCCGACGGCTTGAGCACCGCACCATTGGGCGCCAGGTTGCCGCGCAGCACCGCGATGCCTCCCTGCGGCTTGAACGGCTTGGCCAGCGGCGTGATCACCGCTTCGTTGTAATTGACGGCGTCCTTGACGTTGTCCCAGATCGTGCGGCCGTTTACGGTCAGCGCTTTCTTGTGCAGGAACTTGCCGATCGACTTGATCACTACCGGCAGGCCGCCGGCATAGTAGAAGTCTTCCATCAGGTACTGGCCGGACGGCATCAGGTTGACCAGGCACGGCATGTCGTGCCCGAGCCGGTCCCAGTCATCGAGCGACAGCTCCACGCCGATGCGTCCCGCAACGGCCAGCAAGTGGACGACGGCGTTGGTCGATCCGCCGATCGCACCATTGACCATGATCGCGTTTTCGAACGCGTCGCGCGTCAATATCTTCGACATGCGCAGGTCCTCGCGCACCATGTCGACGATGCGGCGCCCCGCCATGCGCGCGAGCACCCTGCGCCGCGAGTCGACCGCGGGAATCGCCGCGTTGGTCGGCAGGCCGATGCCCAGCGCCTCGACCATCGAGGCCATCGTCGAGGCGGTGCCCATCGTCATGCAGTGACCGGCCGAGCGCGACATGCACGATTCGACTTCGACCATGTCCGATTCCTTCATCGCACCGGTCTTGAGCATCTCGGTGAACTTCCACACGTGCGTCCCCGAGCCGATATCCTGGCCGCGGAACTTGCCGTTGAGCATCGGTCCGCCGGAAATGCCTATCGTCGGCAGGTCGCACGATGCGGCACCCATCAGCAGCGCCGGCGTTGTCTTGTCGCAACCCATCAGCAGCACGACGCCGTCGAACGGATTGGCGCGGATCGATTCCTCCACGTCCATCGCGACCTGGTTGCGGAACAGCATCGTCGTCGGCCGCATCAGTGTCTCGCCGAGGCTCATCACCGGGAATTCGATCGGGAACCCGCCGGCGTCGAGCACGCCGTCCCGCACGTGCTGCGCGAGTTCGCGGAAATGGGCGTTGCAAGGCGTGGCCTGCGACCAGGTATTGCAGATGCCGATCACCGGACGGCCGTCGAACTGGTCGTGCGGTATGCCCTGGTTCTTCATCCACGAGCGATGGACGAGCGCATCGCGATCGTGACGGCCAAACCACGTGGTGGAACGCAGCGGTGCCGCTGGCTTGCGAGACTTTTTTGCCATGCTCGTCGGTTGTCCGATCGGTTGTGTGTGGGAAATGCGCTAGGGGCGGCGGCTTTCGCCCGCGCATCCAACGCTCATGCGGGAAGCCGCTGTCCGGTTGCCTGGTCGAATACGTGCACCATCGCCGGATCGACGCGCAAGCCGATCTTGTCTCCCGGATTGACCTGCGGCCGTCCGTGCGTGACCAGCACGATCTGCGACTCGCCCGCCTGCACCAGAAGCTCGGTTTCGGCGCCGGTCGGCTCGACGACGGTGATCTCGGCGGGCACCGCGTCGGCGCCGCTGCCGTCGGCCAGCGACAGATGCTCGGGGCGCACGCCGTAGGCGACCGCCTGTCCGTCGGTGCCCGCGGTCGAACCGAGCGGCCAGCGCAGCCCGCCTGCGGCCTCGACGAACGCCGCGCCGCCGCCGCGCCGCAGCTTGCCGTTGACGATGTTCATCGCCGGCGAGCCGATGAATTGCGCGACGAACAGGTTGTCGGGGCGGTCGTAGAGGTCGAGCGGCGTGCCTATCTGCTCGATGCGGCCATCGTGCATCACGACGATCCGGTCGGCCATCGTCATCGCCTC
>DATNAR010000052.1:0-14886 GCA_035607385.1 Casimicrobiaceae bacterium | reverse complement strand
GTCCTCGGCGGCGATACGATCGCGCGCCGCCGTCAGCGCTTCCGCCGCGGCGGCAATATGCAGATGAAACAGGTTGACCTGCGGCGGCTTCGGCTCGACCGAAAGGCCCTCGATGCCGGCCAGCGATTCGGCAAGCTCGATGGCACGCGCTCGGTACTCCGCCATCTTGGCGAGCTGCCCGTCGAGCCGCATTGCCGCCGACGCCACGAACGGGTGCAGCTGAACCAGTGTCCCACCGTGCCGGCGCCGCCACACGCGCGCTTCGGCAATAAAGTCCTCGGGGCCCAGCAGCATCGCGCCCGCGAGCGCACCGATGCCCTTGTAGAAGGAGACGTAGACCGAATCGAACTGCGAAGCGATGTCGGCGTACGACGAGGGAGCGTAGTACTCGCGCGCTTCCCACAGCCGCGCCCCGTCCATGTGGCGCCAGATGCCGCGCTCGGCAGCCACCGTCATCAGCGCGACGAGCTCCGGCCAGTCCGGCAGCCGGCCGCCGATCTCGCGCGCCGGCAACTCGACCAGCAGCGCGGCTGGAGCTTCGGCCAGGGCGTCCAGATCGCGCGCCAAGGTCGGCCGCTCGCGGTCGCCCAGCAGGGTCGCCCGCAGCGAATGCAGACGCGCGTAGGCATGCTCCTCGTGCAATTCGAGGTGCGAGGTCGGATGCATCGCGATGACGGAGCTCTTTGCGCGGTCGCAGGCGATGCGCAGTGCGATCTGCTGCGCCATCGTGCCGCTGGGCATGAACACCGCGGCGGGCTTGCCGAGGAGGGCGGCCACCCGGCTCTCGAAAGCGCCGATCAGCGCGCCGTCGCCGTAGCGATCGGCGTGCCAGCCGTGCCGGCTGCACCATGCGGCGACTCGCCCGAGCTCGGCGCCGGGCGGGTCCTCGCCGTGGCCGGGAACAACGATCGCGCACCGCCGGCGCAGCGCATCCTGCTCGTCGGCCCGCAACGGCATCGATGCAGCCGGTCGAATCAGGATATCGCCGGGGAGTGACGCAACATGCTAGCGCTCGCCGTCGGAGCCCGCGCCCGGGGCGTCGATCCGCTCGCTGCGCGTGTGCTTTTCATAGGCGCTGATGATCTTCTGGACCAGCGGGTGCCGCACGACGTCGGCGGCGGTGAATTCGGTAAAGGCGATGCCGCGCACGTCGGCCAGCACGCGACGCGCCTCGATCAGGCCGCTTTTCTGTCCGCGCGCGAGATCGATCTGGGTGACGTCGCCGGTGATCACCGCCTTGGTGCCGAAGCCGATGCGGGTCAGGAACATCTTCATCTGCTCCGGCGTCGTGTTCTGCGCCTCGTCGAGAATGATGAATGAATGGTTGAGCGTTCGCCCTCGCATGTAGGCGAGCGGCGCGATCTCGATCGTGTTGCGCTCGAACAGACGCGCGGTCTTGTCGAAGCCCATCAGGTCGTACAGCGCGTCGTAAAGCGGCCGCAGGTACGGGTCGACTTTCTGCGCCAGGTCGCCGGGGAGGAAGCCGAGCCGCTCGCCGGCCTCGACCGCGGGCCGCACCAGCACGATGCGCTTGACCAGGTCGCGCTCGAGCGCATCGACTGCGCACGCCACCGCGAGATAGGTCTTTCCGGTACCCGCCGGGCCGGTGCCGAACGTGATGTCGTGTTCCTGGATATGCTTCAAGTACAGGATCTGGTTGGTCGTGCGGCCATGGAGGTCGGCGCGGCGAGTGCGCAGAGTCATCGTCTCGCCCGACGCCTCCGCGGCCTGGGGCGTGGCTTCGCGTTCGGCCGAGCTCTTCAGCTCGACCAGGCCCAGCTGGATGTCGTCGATCGACAGAGGCGCGTGCGCCTCGGCGTAGAAACGCTCCAGCGCCGTCGCCGCCTGCTGCGTCTGCGCCGGCGGGCCGCGCACGGTGAATGCGGCACCACGGCGCGCGATCGAGACATCCAGCGCCGACTCGATCTGGCGCAGGTTGGCGTCGAGCGCGCCGCACAGATTGGCGAGCGCGCGGTTGTCGACCGGGGACAGCTCGACGTCGAGAGTCTGCGTCTTCAAGGCGCTCCTAGTGTCGTGTTCCGTAAGTTCCGAAGATAAAGGAGCGGATGAAATCGGGTGCCAGGCAAGGCGCGCGGCCGAAAGCGTACCTCGTGGTACGGTGAGGCCGCGCAACGCCGCATGGCACCTGATTTCGCCGCGAACTATCGAGCGAATTTACGGAACAGGACACTATGCGTCGGGCCGCAGCATCGGCGCCTTCAGGGCTTCCTCGAGCGTGTTCTCGCACTCGGCCAGGTGCGCCCGCGCTTCCTTCGAATACGAGCTCTTCGATTTCGCCGCCTTGAGCTGCGCCAGCAGGAGTTTCGCGTTGGCGCGCTGCAGGGCCCGGCCGTCGGCGTGATCCGACGGCGCAGGGTGCACGATCGTCGTCGCGACCCGGCGCAGATATTCGCGTTGCAGGTTGCGCCGGAAAGGCGTGATGTCGCGGCCGGTCTTGAGCTCGCTCCAGACGGCGTTTTGCAGCGTGTCGTAAAGCTCGGACAGGCGGAATGCCTCACCATTCTTCGTCTGACGATAAGCGCTTTCCTCGATGCGCGTGGCCACCGCGTCGGAGAGGAGCTGATCGAGCAGCCTGCGCTGTATGCCCAGCATCCGGTCGGACAGCGAAATGTCCGGCGAGATCGCACTGATTCCCGCGTCTTCGCGTCCGCGGTCGAACTGGTCGACGGTAAGTCTGCGCACGAATTCGGGACGCAGCCGGAAGCTGTCGACCGACAGCAAGCCGTCGGCGATCAGCTTCAGCGCAGCACGCTGCTTGTCCGGTGCCACCGGCGTGAAAGGCTCGCGCCCGCTGCCGGCATGGTCGCGTACGTAGACGACGCCGCCGACATACTTGGCCGCCACGGCGCCGGCGTTGCCGAGCTGCGTCAGGCCGGCGACGAAATTTCGCCGCAGCACTTCGTAGCTCTGCCCGGGCTCGAGCTTGCGGTCCTGCAGCCGCGCCCAGAGCTCGCGGGAGAGCTTCAGGCGGCGGGTGGCGAATTCGAGCGGATCGCTGCCCAGATCGCGGCGGTTCACCTGCGGGTCCATGCCTTCGGCCGCGCCGCCGAATCCGGCGTCGATGTCGTTGGCAAACGCAAGCTGCGGCTCGTCGCTGCGCGCGGCGATTTTCGCAAGCTCGGCCTTTTCCTTGCCGGGTTCGATCGGCTTGTACGCGTACTCGATCGCCCAGTAGTCGTACGGGCCGATCGTCGGCATCACGTAGTCGCCCTGCTTCTCGCTCTCCAGCGCCAGGTTGATCGCGTTGTAATCCATCACCGACCCGCCGATGCCGTGCGCATGCGTGAACGTCGGGTCTTCCAGCTGCATTTGCGTGTAGATCGTCGACGCGCGGAAGTTGTGCTGCAGTCCCAGCGTGTGCCCGACTTCGTGCGTCACCACGTCCTTCAGCGTCGCCAGCACATACTTCTGCGCTTCGGGGCCGGCCGGATCGATCTCGCCGCGCGCGACCAGGACGTCGAGCGCGAAGTCGAGCTCGTCCATCGCGATGTCGCCGTAGTCGCAGAATGTGTCTTCGCCGGCGGGCATCGATCGGGTCCTCGGATGGAATTGCTCGGACGCCTGGCGCCGCGGCAGGCGGGTCCAGCCGTCTTCGATCTCGATATCGGCGTCGAGAATTTCGCCGGTGCGCGGATCGGCACGGCTGGGACCGATCGCCAGCGCGCCGGGCTCGTCGCGCACGACCCAGCGCACCGAGGCGTGCCGCGCGTCGGCGGTGTCGAAATCGGCGTTTTCCGGTTGCATCTCGACCCGCAGCGCATCCTTGAAGCCGATCTTCTCGAATGCCTTGTTCCATTCGAGGATGCCGGCCTTCACCGTCTCACGATATTTTTCGGGTATGTCGCGGTCGAGCCAGTAGACGATCGGCTGCTTCGGCTCGGACAACGCGGCCTCCGGATCCTTCTTTTCCAGGCGCCAGCGCTTGACGTAATAGACTTCGGGGAAGGTCTTGATGTCGTCGGAGAAATCCCAGCGGCGCGCGACGAAATGTCCGATGCGATCGTCGGCCGCGCGCGCGTGCATCGGCTCGGGCAGCCTGGCCAGGCTGTAGTAGTAGCCGAGGAAAAGGCTGCGCGGATCCTCGAGGTGGGCCGGCGGCGGCGTGCGCGCCGCCGCGGCCGCGGGGCTCGTCGGCCGCGAAGGCAGCTTCGATACCGCGTAATGGGCCGACACGGCAAATCCGGTGAGATCGGCGCCGTTGTGGATACCGGTGAAGCTCGAATTGCGGGAATCGAACGCGTAGGGGATGCGGTACGCCGCCTCGAGCGCGCTCGACCCGGCCGGAAGGTCGCTCAGCAGCAGCGGATTGAGCTCGATCAGCACCGACTTGCGCTCCGGATGCGGCTGACTCGCGACAGGCACCGAGCCCAGCAGGCTGTCGCTGGTCGATTCGCGCACGGCGCGCGCGAGCGGCGTGCCGGCGAGCGCGATGAACTGGGTGTTCTTGGCGAGGAGCTGCACCAAATTGCCCACGCGGTGAAATTCGACGACGTACGAACGCAGCATCGGGCTGGGGAATGGATCGCGCTCGCCAATCCCCTGCGTGCGGTTCGCCTGCAGGAAAAACGGCCGGTCGATCTGCTCCGGCTGGATTTCCAGCCAGACTTTTTCATCCTTGCTGTAGACGTTGAAAAACCCGGGTTGCTCCTTGGCGTCCTTGACGACTTCGGCGAACGGTTTCTGCTGGGCCGCGACGGCGGCCGCCGCGGCGGCCGCGGCGGCGGCGGCGACCGCCGGGGCTTTCGCGCTGCCGGGCTCGGTCGACGCATGCCCGGCGCCGGTGGCGATCGGCGAAGTGTTTTCAGTCGCGGCGCGCGCCGCGCCGGTTGCGGCGACGGCCGCAGCGGCCAGCGTTGCCGAATCGGCGGCGGGGACGGTCGCGCAGCCGCCGGCCAGCAGCGACACAGCGGCGAGCGCGATCGTGAGTTTCGAAAGCGGGGAAAATTGTGCGGTCATGGTGCCTTTGCGTGATTCTCAAGGATTGAAGGTGAGCGGGCCGGTTGGGCCGGGCGTAGCGCGCCGTGGTCGGTGGCGAGCTCGCCGCGCAGCGAATGTGCGCGCGCCGCGGTAATGCGGATTTCGGCGTAGCGTCCGATAAGATCGGCGCCGCCGGCAAAATTGACGACACGATTGCACTCGGTCCGCGCCGAGAGCTCCGCTGAATCCCTGCTGGCGCGGCCGGTGACCAGCGCGCGCTCGACGGTCCCCACCATCGCCTCGCTGCGAGCCGCGTATTGCTCGTCGATCCGTTGCTGCAGCCGTGCGAGCCTCGCCTGGCCGACCTCGTGCGGCACGGCGTCGCCGAAATTGGCCGCCGGCGTGCCGGGTCTCGGGCTGTACAGAAAGCTGTAGCTGCCGTCGAATCCCACCTCCTCGATAAGCCGCATCGTCTGCTCGAAGTCCGCCTCGGTCTCGCCGGGAAACCCCACGATGAAATCGGACGACAGCGACAGCGCCGGACGCGCCTTGCGCACACGGCGGACGATGGATTTGTATTCGAGCGCGGTATAACCGCGCTTCATTGCCGTGAGCACGCGATCGGATCCGGATTGCACCGGCAGATGAAGCTGCGAGACCAGCTTCGGCACCGTTCGATAGGCATCGATCAGCCGCGGCGACATTTCCTTCGGATGCGAAGTCGTGTAGCGGATGCGCTCCAGGCCGTCGATCTCGGCCAGGTGCTCGACCAGTGTCGTGAGGTCGGCGATCTCGCCCTCGCCCGCGCTGCCGCGGTACGCGTTGACGTTCTGCCCGAGCAGCGTGATCTCCCTGACCCCCTGGTCGACCAGGTCGGCGACCTCGGTCAGCACGTCGTGGAACGGGCGCGACACTTCCTCCCCGCGCGTGTACGGAACCACGCAGAACGAGCAGTACTTGCTGCAGCCTTCCATGATCGACACGAATGCCGCGACGCCGTCGACGCGCGGCGGCGGCAGATGGTCGAACTTCTCGATCTCGGGAAAGCTGATATCGACCTGCGGCTTGCCGGTCGCACGCCGGCGCGCGATCAGGTCGGGCAGGCGGTGCAAGGTCTGCGGGCCGAAGACCACGTCGACGTAGGGTGCGCGGGCGACGATCGCCGCCCCTTCCTGGCTGGCGACACAGCCGCCGACGCCGATGATCAGGTCCGGGTTCGCGGCTTTGAGCGCGCGCACGCGTCCGAGGTCATGAAACACGCGCTCCTGCGCTTTTTCGCGGACCGAACAGGTGTTGAACAGGATGACGTCGGCCTCGTCAGGCCGAGTCGTCGGCTCGATGCCCTCGGCCGCGTGCAGCACGTCGGCCATCTTGGCCGAGTCGTACTCGTTCATCTGACAGCCAAACGTGCGGATGTACAGCTTGCGGCTCACGGAAAGCGGTCGGGCGCCTTGGCGGGATACGAAAGGGCCGAGGATTATAGCAGCCCCGGCAAACCCTCGCCGTCCGTCACCGCGGAGCGGTATACTGGCCGCAGCAGGTGTCCGCCGCGCCAGTTGGCGCCGCGGGTGAAACGGGAAGCCGGTGCGCCGCGTGCACGTTGCGCGGCAAGGCCGGCGCTGCCCCCGCAACGGTAAGTCGGTGCGGGCGGTCCTTCGATGCCACTGTGCGCGCAACGCATGGGAAGGCGGACCGTCCGGCGCTAAGGCGATAAGCCTTGCGCATACCGGCCAGCCCGGAGACCGGCCTGCCCCGGAATGCCCTGGCGTTCGCGCATGGCTTTCGGACCGAGACGCATCGCGGGGAGGCGATGTCCGGCCGACTGCCTGCTTGTCGCCGGGGCTTTCGCCCGAACGTTTTCTCCGCTTTGCTTGCCACCAACCGCCGTGCGGGGACGCACGGCATTGCGGAGAAAATGATGTCCCGTCTGCCGTTTCTGGCCAAAACCCTGCTGCTTGTCGTTGTCCCCGCCTGCTGTGCCGGTGTCGCCCGGGCGCAGCTCGGCCCCGGCGCGCTGACGCTCGATTCGCTGGTGATCACCGCGGCGCGCTGGCCGCAGGCGCCGTCGGAGCTGATTGCCGACGTCACTGTGGTCGGCCGCGAAGAGATCGCGCGCGCGGGGGCGCAAAGCCTCGCCGAGCTGTTGCAGCGCATGCCCGGCGTCGAGATCGTCATGAATGGCGGCCCGGCCTCGACCAGCGGCGTGTTCCTGCGCGGCGCCAACACCAACCAGACGCTGGTGCTGATCGATGGCCAGCGGGTCGGCTCCTCGACGTCGGGTACCGCGGCGCTGGAAGCCATCCCCCTGGATGCGATCGACCACATCGAAATCCTGCGCGGCCCGGCCTCGAACCTGTACGGCGCCGATGCGATCGGCGGGGTCGTCCAGGTATTCACGCGCAACGGCGGCGATGCCTTCGCGGCGCACGCCAGCGCCGGTTACGGCACCTACCGAACCAGCGCAGCATCGGGCGGCATCTCCGGCGCCGCGGGCGCCTGGCGGTACGCGCTCGATGTCGGGCACAGGCAAAGCGCCGGCTTCAATGCGATTGCCAATCCCGCCAATTTCAGCTTCAACGACGACCGCGACGGCTACCGGGGCGACGACGCCTCGGGCAGCGTGTCGTTTCGTATCGCCCCGGAGCAGGAGTTGTCCGCGCGGTTCTTGAAGACCCGGCTCAACGCGCAGTTCGACGCCGAACCGGGTTTCGACGATCGCACGATCACCACTGTCGACAACTACGCGCTGGCCAGCCGCAACCGGCTGACCGCGTCGTGGGTGAGCAGACTCGAGGCGGGCCAGACCGACGACGTCAGCGACTCGCGCACCGGGTTCGGGCCGGGACGGTTCACCACGCGGCAGCGCTTGTACGTGTGGCAGAACGACTTGCTGCTGAACCGAGGATCGCTTGGCCTGGCGTTCGAGCGCCGCGAGGAGCGCGTCGGCGGTGACGCCGCGTTTGCGCTCAATGCACGCGACACCAACGCGGCGGTCGGCGTCTACCGGCTGGTCGATGGCCCTCAGGCTGTGCAGCTCAATCTGCGACGCGACGACAGCACCCAATTCGGCGGCCGCACGACCGGCGCGCTGGGCTACGGCTACGCCTTCGCGCCGGGCTGGCGCGCGAGCGCAAGCGCCGGCACCGCGTTCAAGGCTCCGACGTTCAACGACCTCTACTACCCGGGATTTTCCAATCCGGACCTCAAGCCCGAGACCGCGCGCAATGCCGAGCTCGCGCTTCGCTACGCGTCCGGCGCTCTCGCCGCCGGCATCGTCGCCTACCGCAACCGGGTGCGCGACTTGATCGTCTTCGAATGCGACGCCGACTTCAACTGCGCGCCGCAGAATGTCGCCGCGGCGACCCTGCAGGGCGTCACGCTCGAACTGCGTCTTCGCCGCGGCGCGACGATCGCGACTGCCAGCATCGACCTGCAACGACCGCGGGACGACGGGAGCGGCCTTCTGCTGCCGCGCCGCGCGCGCCGGCATGCCGCTCTCGCCGTCGATCACCCGCTGGGGCCGGTGCAGCTGCGCGCCGAGCTGAGCGCTTCCTCGGCACGGTTCGACGATGCCGCCAACACGCGGCGGATGGGCGGCTACGCATTGCTCAATCTGCTGGTCGAATGGCCTTTCCAGACGCACTGGACGGCTTTCGCGCGGCTCGACAACGTCCTGGACAAGCATTACGAGCTGGCCGCCGACTACCGCACCGCCGGTGCAAACCTGTTCGCCGGCGTACGCTGGCGGTACTAGCCCCGATGAGTGTGCACTTACGAGCCTGGGTCGGCATCGCGCTGATCATGGCGCTTGCCGGTGCCGCACTGGCCGACCCGGTGACCGTCGTCGACGGCACGGGCGCGGTCGTGGCGCTGCCGGCCCCGGCGCGGCGTATCGTCAGCCTGGCCCCGAGCGCCACCGAGCTGCTGTATGCCGCCGGTGCCGGGGATCGCGTCGTCGCGGTCACCGAGCCGGCCGACTGGCCGCCGGAAGCGGCGCAACGGCCGCGCGTCGGCGATGCGCGCGCACTGGATCTCGAGCGCATCGTCAGTCTCGCTCCCGATCTCGCCGTCGCGTGGCCGTACGTCGCCCCGGCCCAGATCGAGCGGCTGCAGGCACTGGGGATTCCCGTCTATCGCACCGATCCGCACACGCCCGAGGCGATTGCGCTCGACATCGAGCGTCTGGGCACGCTCGCCGGTACGGCGGACGTCGCGGGGCCTGCCGCCGTGCGCTTCCGTTCGCGGCTGGCGGCGCTGCGCGAGCGCGGGCACGGCGCGAGCGCGGTTCGCGTGTTTTACGAAATCTGGCATCAGCCCTTGTACACGATCGGAGGCGCGCACCTGATCACCGCGGCGATCGAGCTTTGCGGGGGTGAAAATGTCTTCCGGCGGCTTTCATTGCCGGCACCGTCGGTCAGCATCGAAGCCGTGCTGGCGGCGCGCCCATCGGCGATCATCGCCGGAACCGACGGCGCGATACGTCCGCCGTGGCTCGACGACTGGCGGCGGTGGCCCGATCTGCCGGCGGTGCGCGCGGACAATCTCTTCGTCGTCGACGCCAACATGCTGCACCGCGCCGGTCCGCGCTTTGTCGACGGCGCCGAAGCCCTGTGCGCGGTAATCGATCGCGCGCGGGTGAACCTCGCGCGCTGACGGCCGGGGCGAGCCGCTTCAGCCCGGCGCGAACACCGGTCCGCGCTCGGTCTCGATCGCCCGCAGGGGCACGCCGTAGAGGCGCGACAGCCGCGCCGCCGTCAGGAGCTCCGCCGCCGGTCCCGCCTGCGCCGCGCCGCCGTCGAGCAGCAGCGCATGGTCGCAGCAGCGAACGGCGAGGTTGACGTCGTGCAGGACCATCAGCACCGCCTTGCCTTCGCCGCGCGCCAGCCCGGCCAGCCGATCGAGGAGCGCAAGCTGATGCGCAAGGTCGAGATGACTCGACGGCTCGTCGAGAAACAACAGGTCCGGCTGCTGCGTCAGCAGTGCCGCCAGGGCAACGCGGCGCCGCTCGCCGCCGGATAGCGTGCGCACGTCGCGCGCTTCGGCGCCGCCGATGTCCATTGCCGCCAGTGCTGCGCGGGCGATGGCGAGATCCGCAGCGCCTTCCCTTTGCCAGCGCGACAGATGCGGGTGCCTGCCGACCAGCGCCGTCTCGAGCACGGTCGCGGCGAATGCGTCGCTGTCGTCCTGCGGCAGCACCGCGCGGCGGCGCGCGATATCGCGCGGCGACGATTGCGCCAGCGGCCGTCCGGCGATCTCGATCGTGCCGGCGGCGGCCGGCCGCAGTCCCGCCAGCGTGTGCAACAGCGTCGTCTTGCCGGCGCCGTTGCGGCCGAGGATCGCCCAGCATTCCCCGGGGGCCACCGCGAATTGCAGATTGCGGCACACGGTCAGCGCGGCGATGCGGACCGTCAGTCCGCGCACGCAGAGCAGCGCCGGCTCGCTCATCGCTCGCGGCGCAGCAGGATCAGGAACACCGGAACGCCGATCAGCGCGGTGACCACGCCGACCGGCAGCTGGGCCGGCGCGGCGAGCTCGCGTGCCAGCGTATCGGCGACGAGCAGCATCGCGCCGCCGGCAAGGGCCGAGGCCGGCAGCAGTGCGCGCTGATCGTTGCCGATCACGAGCCGCACCGCGTGCGGCACGATCAGACCGACGAAGCCGATGGCGCCGGCCGTGGTCACCGCAACGGCGGTCAGCAGTGCCGCGAGGGCGAAAATCAGCCAGGGGAGCCGCGCGATCGATACGCCCAGCGCCGCCGCGATCGCATCGCCGCGGGAGAGCGCGTTCAAGTCGCGCGCAAACGGCAGCGCGACGGCCATCGCCAGCCCGAGTACGAGCAGCGGCGTCCACGCCGCCGGCGGCGCCGACAGGTCGCCGATCAGCCAGAACAGCATGCCGCGCAGCTGCGCCTCGGGCGCGAGCGACAGCAACAGCGCGACCACCGCGCCCCAGCCTGCGGCGACGATGACGCCGGTCAGCAGCAGCCGCGTCGGCGACCAGGCGCCGCTGCCGCGAGCGAGCGCGAAGACCAACACCGTCGAGATGAATGCACCGGCAAAGGCGCCTGCCGGAATCAGCCAGGCAACCGCGCCCAGCAGCATCGCCGCCAGCGCGCCGACCGCCGCGCCACCAGAGACGCCGAGCACGTACGGATCGGCCAAGGGATTGCGCAGCAATACCTGCAACAGCGCGCCCGCCGTGGCCAGCGAGCCGCCGGTCGCGAACGCGGCCAGCGCGCGCGGCAGACGCAGCTCCTGCACGATCGTGCGGGACATCGGGTCCCCGGCGCCGGACAGCGCGCGCAGCACAGTCATCGGATCGAGCGGGATGCTGCCGACGCCCAGCGCCAGTGCAAATGCGGCGAGCGTAACGGCGGCGAGGGTGGCGAGAGCCAGCGTGGCGGGAATCCGGGTCATCGCGGCGAGCTTGCGACTGCAAGTCGCCACTCGGCGGCAGTCGGAAGGGCAACGATTATAGCGTCCGGCAGGTGGACTATAATTTCGTTTCGGCCGGCGTTGCGGCCATCATGCTCTTGCGTCGCAACGGCGGCGTCCGCAGCGAGCCCAGGACGTTCGATTCCGAGATGAGCAAGGCATTCACCCGCGAAGACGACGATGACATCGACGACGATGTCGAGGAAGCGTCGCCGCTGCCCGAGGGCGCCCGGAACTACATGACGCCGGGCGGATTCGCGCGCCTCAAGGCCGAGCTGAACGCGCTGGTCGACAAGGACCGGCCGGAGGTCGTCGCGACGGTGTCGTGGGCCGCGAGCAACGGCGACCGGTCCGAGAACGGCGATTACATCTACGGCAAGAAGCGCCTGCGCGAGATCGACCGGCGCATCCGCTTCCTGGTGAAGCGCCTCGATGCCGCCGAGGTCGTCGACCCGGCCGCGCGGCGCGACGACGACAACGCCGACCGCGTCTACTTCGGCGCCACGGTTACCGTCGGCGACGAGAGCGGCGCGACGCGCACGGTGTCGATCGTCGGCATCGACGAGATCGACACCGCGCGCGGTTACATCAGCTGGATCTCCCCGATGGCACGGGCGCTGCTCAAGAGCCGCGAAGGCGACGTCGTGACGCTGCACACCCCCGCCGGCGCCGAGGAGCTCGAGGTGCTGCGGGTCCACTACGAGCCGCTCGCGACCTGACGGCGGACCGGCGGTCGGCAGCCGCCGGGGGACGGCCCGCGCGATGTTGACGCTCCTGCGGCGGCATGCCACAGTTTCACGGATGGACGCCGAAATCGGACAGCTCGAGCAGAAGGTCGCGACACTGATCGCGCACGCGCGCGAGATGGGCACGGCCAACGAAGTCCTGCGCCGCGATCTCGAAGCCGCGCAGGCGCGCAATCGCGAGCTCCTGACGCGGATGCACGAGGCCGGCACGCGCCTCGACATGCTGATGGCGCGCATCCCCGAGGCGTGACCGCGCGCGACATGATCCCGCGCCGCACATGACGACGCATCCGACATGACGACGCATTCGACATGACGACGCATCCGACATGACGACGCGCGATACGGCGCCGCGCGATGTGGCGCCGCGCGATGTGGCGCCGCGCGAGGTGGCGCCGCGCGACGGCGCCGCGCGCGCGGCACCCGATCGCGCGGTCACGCTCGACGTCAGCATCCTCGGCCGCGATTACCGGATCGCCTGCAAGGAGAGCGAGCGCGCCGAGCTCCTGCAGGCGGTGACGTTCCTCGATCGGCGCATGCGCGAGATCCGCGACCAGGGCAAGGTCAGCGGGCCCGATCGCATCGCGGTGATGGCGGCGCTCAACATCGCGCACGATCTCCTGCGCGACAAGTCGCGGCACGCACGCGGCGACACCACGCCGCGAAGCGCGTCCGAACCCGCGATTGACGGCGGAAGCGCGCAGCGTAGAATTCGTGACATGGGCACGGCGATCGATTCGCTGCTCGCGAGCCAGGACAAGCTGTTCTGACGCGCGCGGCGCGCGTCGCGGCGCCGCCCTCCGTTCAATCCCCTGCGGTGTTCGACACGGGCCACGTGTGTCTTTGAACCAATGCCATTAGTGCGAGGTGGTCGAGCCAGCGAGCCGGTGTGCGCGTCCCACGCGGATGTGCCTGAAGGCTCCGGCAGACCGCCGACTTGAACTTCGGTTCAAGGCCAGACGGCCACGACGGCACTTGCGGGGGTCCTTTCGGGCATGCGATGGCGCGATCCGCTGGACGGATCGCGCCATCGCCGTCCACACCGCGCGCGCGCCGGGACGCCGATCATGCGCGGCGATCCTGCGCTCGGCGCAGGGTTTAGACTGGCGCATGGTCACCGGATCCCGGATGCACGCGGCTCGCACGGCATGCGTCACTGGCTGATGAAGTCCGAGCCCGACGAGGTGTCGATCGACGACCTCGCGCGCGCGCCCAACAAGACGATCGCGTGGTTCGGCGTGCGCAACTACCAGGCGCGCAACTACATGCGCGATGACATGCGCGTTGGCGATCTCGCGTTCTTCTATCACTCGAGCTGCCCCGAGCCCGGCATCGCCGGCATCGTCGAGGTCACCAAGGCGGCCTACCCCGACGCGTCGCAGTTCGATCGCAAGAGCCCGTACTACGACGCGAAGTCCACGAAAGACGCGCCGCGCTGGTGCAATGTCGAGGTGACGCTGCGCGAGAAGACGCCGCTGATCGCGCTCGCCACGCTGCGCGACGATCCCGCGCTCGACGGCATGCTGCTGCTCAAGCGCGGCAATCGGCTGTCGATCACGCCGGTCGAGCCGGCGCACTGGCGCCACATCACGCGGCTCGCCGCGCGCACGGCGCGCGCATGACGCCCGCCCTCTGGGCGATTTTCGTCGCGCTCGGTGCCTATGTCGGCTTCCTCGCGGGGCTGCTCGGCATCGGCGGCGGCTTCACGATCGTGCCGGTGCTCGCCGAGGTGTTCGCGTACCAAGGCCTCGACCACGCGCACCTGTTGCCCCTGGCGATCGGCACGTCGGCGGCGTCGATCGTGTTCACCGCGTTCGCCTCGGCGCGCGCGCATCACAAGCGCGGCGCGGTCGCCTGGCCGATCGTGCAGGCGATGGCGCCCGGCCTCGTCATCGGCTCGCTGGTCGGACCGCAGATCGCCTCGGCGCTGCCGATGCGCGTGATGGCGGCGATCTTCGGCTCGTTCACGTGGGTCGCCGCGCTGCGGATGCTCGGCACGCGCGCGCCGCGCGCGACGCACCCCCTGCCGGGCAAGCCGGCGATGTTCGGCGTAGGCGCCGTGATCGGGATCGTTGCAGGCATGGTCGGCACCGGCGGCGCGTTCCTGGCGGTGCCGTTCATGACGCGCAGCGACATCAAGATGCACACCGCCGTCGCGACGTCGGCGGCGATCGGCTGGCCGGTGGCGCTGGCGTCGGCGATCGGCTTCGTGTTCGCCGGCTGGCGCGTCGATGGCCTGCCTGCGGGCTCGGTCGGCTACGTCTACCTGCCGGCGCTTGCCGGGATCGTCGTCATGAGCATGCTGCTCGCGCCGCTCGGCGCGCGCGTCGCGCATGCGATGCCGGTCGCGCGGCTGCGCGCCGCGTTCGCGCTGCTGCTCTTCGTGCTCGGCGCGTGGATGTGGTGGAAGGCGATGCGGCCCTGACGGCCCCATCGAGTCAGTCGGCGGGTGCGGCGGCCTCGCGCTGGCCCTCGAGGTCGTTGTAGCCGGTCGCGACCGGCGCATCGCCGCCCGGACGGATCCTGACCGCGCAGTACTTGAACTCGGGAATCTTGCCGAACGGGTCAAGCGCCGGGTTGGTGAGCAGGTTGGCGGCCGCCTCGTAGTAGCAGAACGGGATGAACACCGCGCCGCGCGGCGTGCCCTCGTCGGCGCGCGCGAAGAGCGTCACCGCGCCGCGTCGCGACGCGATGCTGATCGTGCCGCCGGGCTCCACGCCGAACGCTGCGAGGTCGAGCGGATTGACCGACGCCACCGGCCCAGGCTC
>DATNAR010000046.1:0-3263 GCA_035607385.1 Casimicrobiaceae bacterium | reverse complement strand
CCCATGTAGATGATGCTGCCGCCGCGCCCCGAGGCGTACATGTGCGGCAGGCAGGCCCGGGTCGTCAGAAACGCGCCGTCGACGTGGATCGCCATCAGCTTCTTCCACTCGGCGTAACTGAATTCCTCCAGCGGATGCACGATCTGGATGCCGGCGTTGCTGACCAGGATGTCGATTCCGCCGAACGCCGTGACGACCGCCGCGACGCCGCTGGTGACCGCCTGTTCGTCGGTCACGTCCATCGCCACGCCGATCGCCTGGCCGCCGGCCCGATGAATCTCCTTTGCAGTCGCTTCGGCAGCTTGCTCGTTGAGGTCAGCGATCGCGACCTTCGCGCCCTCACGCGCATAGGTTAGCGCGATCTCCCTGCCGATCCCGCTGGCCGCGCCGGTGACGATTGCGCATTTGTCTTGCAGTTTCATCTCGAATCTCCATCCGGTCGGCGCGCGAAAACGAGCATCGTATCACCGCAATGACGTTGGACGCGGCGCGCCGCGACGCCGTTCCGCGCGTGAGCCGCGAGAGGCAAACCTGCGTAGAATCGCAGGCGGGCGTCGGCGGCTCCCGCAGCGAATGCCAGCATCCGCTGGCGTGTCCGCGCGATTCGCGACGCGAACACGACATGTCCGCGCTTCTCACCGACCAGACCTTCTGGGTCAACGTTTTCTTTGCCGCCGAATGGGCGGTGCGCATCGCGATGATCGTCGTCGTGCCGTTCCGCCGTTCGCCCGAGGCGGCTAAGGGCTGGCTGCTGCTGATCTTTTTCGAGCCGGCGATCGGTATCGCGCTTTACCTGCTCATCGGCCGCCCGACGCCGCCGGCCTGGCGCATGCAGCGGCACGTCGAGTTCATGGAACTGTCGAAGCCGGTGTACGAGCGCCTCGGCCGCGACCCCAACATCTTCCATCCGCAACTCGGCCCGACGCTCGACCATGCGGTGACCCTGGCGGCAAACCTCGGCCGCCTGCCGATACTGGGCGGCAACACCGCGGAGATCCTCGCCGATTACGACGGGACGATCGACCGTTTGATCGCCGACATCGATATGGCGAACGACCACGTGCACCTGTTGTTCTACATCGTCGCCGACGATGCCACGACCGCTCGCGTCGTCGAAGCGCTGGGGCGAGCGGTCGACCGTGGCGTCGTCTGTCGCCTGCTGGCCGATTCGCTGGGGTCGCGTCCGGACTTCGGGCGGATGCTGCCGCGGCTTCTGGCGGCCGGAATTCTGGCCGAGGAAACGATGGGCGTCGGTTTTTTCCGGCGTCGCACCGGCCGCATCGATTTGCGCAATCATCGCAAGATCGCGGTGATCGACGGCCGCATCGCGTACACCGGCTCGCAAAACCTGGTCGACGCGACGTTCAAGCGCGGGCTCACCTTCGAGGAACTGAACGTGCGGCTGAGCGGGCCGATCGCGCTCGAGCTGCAGGCGGTCTTTGTCGAGGACTGGTACGCCGAGACCGGCGAGGCGCTCGGCGACCCGCGCTACTTCCCGGAACCGAGGATAACCGGCGAGGTGACCGCGCAGACGCTGCCGAGCGGGCCCGGCTATCCGCGCGAGAACAACCAGCGCCTGATCGTCTCGTTGATTCACGCGGCGGCAAGCCGCATCGTCATCACGATGCCATACCTCGTGCCCGACGAAGCGTTGCTGCAAGCGCTGCAGACCGCCGTCCTGCGCGGCATCGAGGTGACGCTGGTCGTGCCACTGCAGATGGACCAGATCCTCGTCCATCTCGCCCAGCGTTCCTACTACGATGAGCTGCTCGGTTCCGGCGTGCGTATTTGCCGCTACGGGAAGCGCTTCCTGCACGCCAAGCACGTGACGATCGATGACCGGATCGCCTGGATCGGATCGTCGAATCTCGACGTGCGCTCGTTCGCGCTCAACGCCGAGATCGTCGTCCTGCTTTACGATGCCGGCGTGTGCGCCAGCCTGGCGCGCGAACAGGCGCGGTATCTGCGCGACGGACAGATGCTCGATCCCGCCGGGTGGTCGAAGCGGCAAGGGGTGGTGAAGGTCGCCGAGAACCTGGCGCGCCTGCTGGGCCCGCTGCTTTGAACGGGACCGCGTCTAGCGGTGCTTGAACTCGGGCTTGCGCTTTTCGACGAACGCGCGCATGCCCTCTTTCTGGTCCTCGAGCGCGAACGTCGCGTGAAACTCGCGGCGCTCGGACATCAGGCCCTCGGACAGCGATGATTCGTACGCGCGATTGATCGCTTCCTTGATCTTGAGCACGACGGGCAGCGAATAGCCGGCAATCCTGGTCGCGACGGCGAGCGCTTCATCGAACAGCTTGTCGGCCGAAACCACGCGTGCCACCAGTCCCGAGCGCTCGGCTTCCTGTGCATCGATCATGCGACCGGTCAGGCACCAGTCCATCGCCTTGGCCTTGCCCACCGCGCGCGGCAGGCGCTGGGTGCCGCCCATGCCCGGCATCGTTCCTATCGTTATTTCCGGCTGGCCGAATTTCGCCGTATCGGCAGCGATGATCAGGTCGCACATCATCGCCAGCTCGCACCCTCCGCCCAGCGCGTAGCCGGCCACCGCGGCGATCACCGGCTTGCGCGTGCCGCGGACCGACTCCCAGCTCATGATGTAGTTGTCGGCGTACACCTTCTGGTAGTCCCATTCGGCCATCGCGCCGATGTCGGCGCCGGCGGCGAAGGCTTTTTCGTTGCCGGTGATGACGATCGCGCCGATGGCGGCGTCGGCGTCGAACGCGGCCAGCGCGCGGCCGAGCTCGCCGGCCAGCGCCTCGTTGAGCGCGTTCATGCGCTGCGGCCGGTTGAGACGGATGATGCCGACGCGGTCGCGCGTTTCGACGACGATGTTCTCGTAGGGAGCGCTCATGGGGCTTTCAGGGTTTGTCCGGATCGAAATGGCTGGCCAGCGTCGCCCAGCAGCGGTAATACTCGGGTTGGCGCTGCGCCGATTCCAGCGCGTGCTGCGTCGGATGGATGACGGTGCGCGTCTCGAACATGAACGCCATCGTGTCGGATACGCGCTGCGGCCGCGAGACGTCGGCCGCGGATGCCCGCGCGAAGGTTTCGGCGTCGGGCCCGTGGCCGCTCATGCAGTTGTGCAGGCTGGCACCGCCCGGCAGGAAACCTTCGGCCTTGGCATCGTAGACGCCTTCGATCAGGCCCATGAACTCGCTGGCGACGTTGCGGTGGAACCACGGCGGGCGGAACGTATGCTCCATCACCAGCCAGCGCGGCGGAAAAATGACGAAGTCGATCGTATCGACGCCGGCGGT
>DATNAR010000038.1:0-2082 GCA_035607385.1 Casimicrobiaceae bacterium | reverse complement strand
GAGGCGCAATTGCCGCTGCTCGCCGCGCTCGCCCGGCGTCGACTGTCGCGGCGCTCGATTCGTGCTGGATTTGAAATGCAGGTTGCCCAGGCCTCCCTGCCCGCCTTTGGCGAGCAGCGCCGACCGGCCGTCCACGGCCAGATCGGCGATCATTTCCCCCGTCTCCGCGTCGGTGACGACGGTGCCCACCGGCATGCGCAGGACAATGTCTTCGGCGCCGCGTCCGTACTGATCCGCGCCGCGGCCGTTTTCGCCGCGCTTGGCCCGGTGGATGCGCGCGAAGCGGTAATCGATCAGCGTGTTGATGTTGCGGTCGGCGATCGCGTGGATGCTCCCGCCCCGGCCGCCGTCGCCGCCGTCCGGTCCGCCGCGAGGGACGTACTTTTCGCGGCGAAACGACACGGCACCGTTGCCTCCGTCGCCGGCGATGACTTCGATCTTGGCTTCGTCGATGAACTTCATCGTCGCCGCTCGCACATGCGCATCGCCATGTTCACCGGATCACGAGGTCGCCGGCGGCCGCCGGAACAGCAGGAAGCGCTCGGTGTCATCGCCGCGCCGGTGACCTTCCCAGATTTTTTCCCACGAGGAGTCCGGCGGCGTATCGCTGTCGTCGCGGCCAACCTGCATCAGCAGCAGCGGACACGTGTTCGCCGCGGCAAGATCGTCGCGCACCGGCACGATGCCGGCGAAATACTCGATCAGCGCGCGCTGCGGTTCACCGAGCTCATGGCTCGCCAGACACGATGTGCCGGCGGGCAACTGCTGCACCAGCGATTCGGCCACCGGACGGTAGCTGCGCCGGGAATCCAGATAGGGCAGCCACAGCGTCGTATAAAGCCCCCACACCAGCGTCATGCCGGCGGCCCAGTTGAGCACCGCACGGCGATTCGAGCGACGCGCAGGCCGGACCAGCACGATCCAGAGCAGACTCAGGAATCCTGAGACCAGCAACGCCAGCAGCTGCAGCGGCGGGCGAAAGCCGGGCTGCGTATCGCGAAAGATGCGGGCGATCGGCTCAGGCAAGCCGTGCCATAAGGATTCGAGCCACAGCGCCCAGACGAGGACCGCGACCAGGCCGAAGGTCAGGATGCCGAACCAGTCGAGCGCGCCCGACGTACCGCGCTTGAGCGTGTCGACTTCCGCCGCGCCGAGCAGGGACAGCGGCAGCAGCAGCGGCAGCGCCAGCGTCGCGCGCGGCTCCGCCGCAGCCGACAGAATGGCCAGAAGCACGATGCTCATCGTCACCGGCAGCGCGATGCCGGGCTGCGCGAGGCCGCCGTTGTAGCCGCGCCCCCGCAGCCACAGCGTCCACAGTGCCAGCGGCAGAGCAGGCCACGCGAACCACAGCAGATTCTTCAGATAATAAAACGGCTCGGCCGGCGGCGATCCGGCGGCGATGCCCAGGAAGCGCGCGATGCTTTGTCCCTCCGACCACAGCGCGAAAATCGCCGGATCGCGCCAATACATCGCCAACGGCCACGCCACCAGCAACGGGGCAGCGACGAGCACGGCCAGCGCGAGCGTCGCGGCGTAGCGGCGCGTGCGCCACTGCGGAAAGGCGAGCAGCAGCAGCGCCGTCAGGGCGATCATCACGGGCCAGGACGTTCCTCGCACGAGGAAGGCGATGCCCGCGCTGGCACCGAGCAGCAATCCCGAGATCAACGCCCGCCGCGGTGCCAGTGCCAGCGCATAGAGCGCCAGCGCGTAAGCGGGCAGCAAACCGATTTCCGGCGCAAGCGCGTGGCCGCGGTCCCACAACCCGACGCAGCCGATGAAAATCAGCACCGGCAGCCAGCGAAAGGCGCCGCCGTAGAGCTCGCGACCGGAAAGCGCGAGCAGCCACAAGGTCAATCCGAGGCAAAGGGCGTTGGCCACGCGCGCGCCGTCGTGCATTGCCAGCAGCGGTTGCAGCGCCGCGGCGCTCGCCGCAGTCAGGGCGTAGAACAACGGCGGCCGCACCGCTGCCGGCGCACCCGCGAGTTGCGGCGCCAGCCAGTCGCCGTTGCTGAGCACATCATGCGCGACACCGAACGTCGTCGCGTCATCCGGCTTCCACGGATCGTGTCCGAACAAGCCGAG
>DATNAR010000031.1:0-2834 GCA_035607385.1 Casimicrobiaceae bacterium | reverse complement strand
CTGCGCCGCGATTGCCGCACGCTGGAGAGAACCGTCGAGCAGCGATAGCAAAAGGCGATCGGCGTCTTTGATACCGACTATTTCGTGGCGCATATTGGTCACATGCGCGCCGCGGGCAGCCTGCAGCCGCGCCACCGGCGACGCTTGTGGCCATGCACCGGGCTCGATCACGAACGCCGGGCCGAGCACATGCAGTTCCACCACGCCGGCGCAAAAGGATTTGAGCATGTCCGAGGCTAGCGTCGCGCTCTGGATGTCGTCGACGTCGCCGGTCAATCCGATACGCGCCGCCGCCATCGCGGCAAGATCGGAAAAGGGTATCGGCGCCGGCCAGTGCTGGGCAAGCACCGCCATCGCTGCCTTGGATATCGGATGCGGCGTCCGTAAGGCGCTGCCATCGGGCATGCGAAATTCATCCACCGCCAGTGAACGCGGATCGCTGCCGCCGCCGGAAGCGCGTGCTGCCGACGCGACCCGGAGCGAGTTGACGCGCTCGGGTGTCAACGCGCGATCGATCGGAGCCTGCGTATGCACCAGCAACGTTTGGCGAAAGGTGCGGTTGACCAGGAAATCGGTAAGCTGCTCGCGTTGCAAGATTTCAGGCGCCATGCGGTCGAGCGTCTGTGCGACCGGCGCCGCGAGGCCGTGGATCATCATCATGCGGAACTCGGCTTCGGCGAGAAAGGCGAGACTGTGCTCTGCGACACGCGCTGCGAACTGATGAAAAAAAAGCGCTTCGTTGAACTCCTCAAGATGATCGTGCAGAACATAGTAGTCAGGTTTGCGCCGCAGCTGCCCTGCCTCCCAACGCAGCATCAGCGCGTAAGGCCCCTGAGCATCCTCGGTCGCTTCGGTTAGGAAGTCCAAGGTAGCGCGAGCTTGTTGCACGCGGGTGCGGGCGTCCGGAAACTGGCGCGTGTGATAGCGCATCGCGTCGCGGACGATGCCGCGCATGTTCCAGCCGGGCAGGGTGTTGTAGCTGATGTAGGCGATGCCATGGGGCGCGAGCTGCCGCGAGCAAACTTCGAGCAGCTTGTCCTGCACGTCGGCCGGCACCCACGAATAGACGCCGTGCGCGATGATGTAGTCGAACACGCCGGACGCTTCGCCGAAATCGCGCAGGTCCGCCTGCTCGAGCTCGATGTTGGTAAGCCTCAGCGCGGCAATGTCGGCGGCGCCTTCTCGCACCTGGACCGCGGAAAAATCGATGCCGAGGAAGCGCGAGCGCGGCAGCGCGGCTGCCATCGGGATCAGGTTCCCGCCGGCGGCGCAGCCGATTTCGAGCACGCGGCATTCGCCGACGGGCGCAGGCGTCAGGCCGTGCAGCCGCGCGATCGTTGCGAGCCGGTCGGGGTGCGACTGCGGAAAAGCCAGGCTCAGGTAGGGGAATTCGTCGTAACTGGCCTGCAGCTCGGCATCCATCGCGGCGGCAGTTTAGCAGCAGCGATGTGAGGCCGCGCAGGCGCGGCGGGTCGCGTTTCAGGCTTGGGATTGGCTGGCCGGCTCGGCCGGCGCGGGCGATGTCTCGACGTCTTCATCGCCGCTGTCCTGAAAGACGACCGCGAACGGCTGCGGCAGCAGCTTCGGATCGCTGACCATGCGGATATGGAAAAAGGTCGAGAGCTCGCGCACTGCGGCACGGATCTGCCTCGCACCATCGCGCCGGCTGACCGTCCGCGCCCAGCGGGCCTTGCGCGACGGCGACCGCGGCCGCACGACAATGCCCAGCGGCAATTCGGCCAGCAGCTTGTCCTGGCTGATGTAACTGCCGAACGGCGCCAGCGCGGCGATCTCGAGCGGGTTGGATTTCCAGTCGGCGTTGATCTGGGTCGCCAGCAAGCAGACCTTGCCCAGTAACTGCCGGGCGCGGTCGCGCGGCAAAGGTTCGACGACCCGCGCGGTGGCGAATTCGAGGAAGCGCTCGGTCAGCGCGAAATCGGCTTGCCGTTCATCCGGCTGCTGAAGCAAGCCGTCGGCGACCATCTGGTCGAGCGTGTCCTGCGCCACGGCGGTGTCGAGCCCGAAGTCCAGGTAGAGATGGCGCCGGCTGACGCGCGCCGCATCGGCGGGCAGGCCCGCGACGCGCGAGAGCACCCGCGCCATCGCCGCGCGCAGCGCGACCGCTTCCATGCCGTAGTACTGTCGCTTGGTGACCAGCGTCCGGATCTTCATGGCGCAAGGCGTCGATCGGGGTGTTCATGACAATAGCATAGTGGCTGAAGGCGGGCAATCGGCCTCTTGCCGGGCATGCTGTGCCCTATAATCGACGGGCAGGCCGGCGCTGCGGACCGCCGGGCGCGGCAACTCCCTGGGAGCAGTCAATGATCAGGCTATTCGTCGTCCTTACGCTGGCGATGCTCGGCGCCAGCGCCGCCCTGGCGCAGGAGTCCCGGCTCGACACGATCCAGAAGGCCGGCGCATTGCGCGTCTGCACGCCGGGCGATTACAAGCCGTTCAGCCTGGCCAGGACGGATACGAGCTTCGAGGGCCTCGACGTCGACATCGCGCAGGCGATGGCGAAGGCACTGGGCGTCGAGGCGAAGTTCGTCAAGACGAGCTGGCCGAAGCTGATGGACGACTTTGTCGAAAAATGCGACCTGGCCGTCGGCGGTATTTCGGTGACGCTCGAGCGGCAGAAGCGGGCGTTCTTCTCCGAGCCTTACATGGTGAACGGCAAGGCCCCGATCACCCGCTGCGAGAACGTCGGAAAGTTCCAGACGATCGCCGACATCGACAAGCCCGGCGTGACGGTCATCGAGAATCCGGGAGGCAGCAACGAGCGCTTCGCCCGCGCCAATTTCAAGCAGGCCAAGATCGTCATCTTCGACGACAAC
>DATNAR010000024.1:0-8407 GCA_035607385.1 Casimicrobiaceae bacterium | reverse complement strand
CGGCTCGACGAAGAATCCACGGGCGAGCTTCGGGTCGGCCGGCCGCTTGCCGCCATAAGCGATCCGCGCGCCGCCCTCCAGGCTGAGCTTGATGTAGCTCATCGTCTTGTCGAACTGCGCCTGGCTCGCCAGGCACGACATCTCGGTGTCGCGCTCGGTCGGCAGTCCGATCCTGATCGCCGCGACGCGCTTGACGATCTCGGGCAGCGTCGCATCGTGGATGTCGGTATGCAGGTAGACGCGGCTGGTCGAATTGCACGACTGGCCGGTGACGTAGCGGAAATTCATGCCGCGAACCACGCCGTCGGCGACGTCGGCAGGCGCGGCGTCGGCGCAGGCGATCAATGCGTTCTTGCCGCCAAGCTCCAGCGTCAGCGCCTTCAGTGTCGCGCTCGCGCCCTGCATCACCGCGCGACCGCCGCCGACGCTGCCAATGAAGCCGATCTTCGCTACTTTCGGATGCGCGACCAGCGCGGCGCCGGCGTCGCGGCCACCGGTGACGACGCTGAACACGCCCGGAGGAAACACATCCGCCCAGAGCTCGGCGAGCCGCAGTGCCGAGAGCGGCGTCTGCTCGGCCGGCTTGACGATCAGCACATTGCCCGCGGCGAGCGGCGCCCCGCATTTGCCGGCGACGAAGAGCAGCGGGTGGTTGAACGCGCCGATGCGCGCGACCACACCCAGCGGCTCGCGCACCGTGTAGTTGAGCGTGGCCGGGCCGATCGGGATGGTGCTGCCCTTGATCTCGGTGACCAGGCCGGCGAAGTAATCCATGTAGTCGGCGCTGATGCCGACGTCGAACAGCATCGCCGTCAACGGATTGCCGCCGTCGATGGCGTCGATCCAGGCGAGCTCCTCGGCGTGGTCGCGCAGGATCGCCGCGGCCTTGCGTATCGCGGCCGCCCGCTGCTGTGCCGGCACGTCGCGCCAGGATTCAAACGCCTGCCTTGCCGCGATGACGGCGCGATCGACGTCCTGGGTCGAGGCGTCGACGGCGGTGCCGAGCGATTCGCCGGTCCCGGGGCTTAAGAGCGCGGTCTCCCGGCCGCCCGCCGTCGCCTGCCACGCGCCGCCGTAATACAGGCCGCGATGACGCGGCAGCCGCGGGTCGAGAGGAGTGTCGGCGTGCTGGAGCATCCGGGTCAGCGTCACTTTTGTGCCGGCAGGTGCTTGAGCAGCGACGAGGACACCGCGCGCGAATACTCGGGTGCGACGCGCGCATCGATCACGACCAGAGCGCCCGCGCGAACCGCTTCGGCGCCCTCGGCGATCGCCGCTGCGAGCGCCTCGGCGCTGCGGATCGGGCCGTAGGCATTCGCTCCCTGCCCGCGAGCGAGCGTCGCCAGGTCGATCGGCGGATCGGTCATGCGCATGCCGATCCAGCGGTTCTCGACCGGCCGGCCGCGCAGGCGAGCCATCCGCTCCTGGTGCAGCTCGTCGTTGAAGAACGATTCGTTGTTGGCGACGATGATGAGCGCCGGAACGCGATAGTGCACGCCGGTCCACAGCGCGGTCAGGCCCATCAGGTAGTCGCCGTCGCCCAGCACCGCGACCGGCAGACGATCGCCGCCGCGCAGCGCCAGCGCGGCGCCCACTGTCATCCCCGGGCCGGAGCCGATACCGCCGCCGCCGTCGAAGCCGATGTAATCCTTGGGATGCGTGAAGCGGCAGTATTCGCCGGGCCAGCCCAACGGCAAACGGATATACGAAGGGCGATACGGCGCGAGCGTTTCGGTCGTCACCCGTGCGAGCTCCTCGAGCGGCATGCAATCGGCGCTCGCCTTGCGTGCGTCGTCCTCGGTTCTCGCCGCGGTGGCTTTGGCGAACCACGGGGAAGACTGCGCGGCCGCGCGTGGCCCGAGCGCCGCGACCAGCGCCGCGACCAGGGCATCGGGCGGCGCCAGGATCGACAGATCGGTCGGCGGCAGCGCCTGATAGTCCATGTTCGAGCCGTGGTGCACGTACTGGTCGAGCGAGCAGTGAATCACCTGGCCGAACGGCAGCTCGCCGCCGCAGGCCTGCGACAAGGTGCCGCCCAGGTCGATCCAGTCGAGCGAAAGAATGACGTCGGCCTCGCGGATCGCGCGTGCCGCCTCGTCGCCGACGTAGAGGCTGGGCGGGAACGGATGCAGCGGATGCTGCGTCGGGAACGAGGCGCCGGTCTTGATGTCGGTCAGCACCACCGCCGAAAGTCGCTCGGCAAGGGCGACGCGCAGCGCGAACGCCTGCGGATCGTTCGACATGCGGCCGAGCATGATCAGCGGTCGCTTGCCGCTGCCGAGCAGGCCCGCCGCCTCGCGCACCGCGTCGTGCGGCGGCGCACCGGCCAACGGTTCCGGATAGCGGTCGAGCGCCGGCAACGGGACGCGCGCGGCCAGCGCCTCTTCCTGCAGGGCGGCATCGAGCGAGACGTAGACCGGCCCCTGCGGCAACGTCAGCGCGATGCGATGCGCGCGCAGGATCGATTCGAGCGCGGCCGCCACCGATCCCGGCTGGTCGTCCCACTTGACATAGCCGCGCACCAGCGCGCCAAGGTCGCGCATCGTGTGGATCCAGTCGACCCATGGCCGGCGCTTGACCGCGTCGATCGGTCCGACGCCCCCTAAGAGCAGGATCGGAATGCGATCGCACCAGGCGTTGAAGATCGCCATCGTCGCGTGCATCAGCCCGACGTTCGCATGCAGCGCGACCGCGAGCGGCCGTCCGGTGACGCGCGCATAGCCGTGGGCGAGCGCGACCGCGTGCTCCTCGTGCAGGCACAGCAGCATTTCCGGCCGTGTGTTGCCGAGGTGGTTGACCAGGCTGTCGTGCAACCCGCGGAAGCTGGCGCCCGGGGTCAGCGCGATGTACGGGATGTCGAGCGCGCGCAGCAGGTCCGCGATGGCGTCGCTGCCCCAGCCGGCACCGGTCTGCGTTTTCGGCGCAACGCGTGCCGCGTCGTTCATGCGCGGCCCGCGGACTGCCCGCCCACGATGCAGCGGTTTCGTTTCCCTTCGTTCATAGCCGGCAGACTGTAGCGCATGGCGAAGCATGCGGCAACGCCGGACTTGCGCGGTCGCTTTTCCTGCGCAGCGCTACCCTTGCGACTTCGCTGCGATCACGGCGTTTCCTGCGGCGGCGCCTTGTCCCGGTCCGCCAGCCAGTTGCCGAACGCGATCAAGCAATAGATCGCAAACCCAAAAGCGGCCCAGAGCAAGACCCAGATCGAGTAGCTGTTGATCATCGAGCCCGAGGCTTTCCACGCGGCGACCATCACCGCGACCTCTCCCGCCAACGGGAAGATGAACGCCGCGATCGCGGCGACGTATCGCCTGAGGCCGGCGCCCGCAAGGTCGAAGGCCACGATCGCGGTGAAAAAATGAAGAATCGTCCCGGCGACCCATACCAGCGTCACCGCAGACCAGCCTGCCGAGGCCATCACCGCACCGATTCGTTGTCGCGCACCCATGATCCCCCGATCGATGGTTGCTTGGGCGTACGGTTCGCCGGCGGCAATCCCGCGAGCGATGGCAAAGAGTAGAACACATGCTTGCCGATGACCAGCAGGCCGATTGCGCCGCCCAGTCGGGCAGGGCACCGAGCGCGCCGTGCCGAAAATTCACATCCTCTTTACATCGCCGACGCGGCGGGCGGATAGTAGCCGCCAGTCGAAGTCTCTCTACACGCAGCAGCCATGTCCAAACGCGACGCCACGGCGCGACGCAAGCCCGAGCGCCTGCACCATCTGCAATTCGAGGGCATCAGCATTCGCCCCGGCGAGCCGGTGGCCGGCGCGAAGCAAGCGGTCGCCGCCGTCCGCAGGATCCTGAAAGCGGAGCATCTCGCCTGGCGGATCCAGCCTTACGGCAAGCGGGCGCGCAGCGTGCTCGTGTTGCCACCGCGCGGAACGCCGAATCCCTCGCCGGCCCAGGCGTGGGAACTCACCTATCGGCTGCGCGCGCGGCGCGATGTCATGCACGCCGAGCCGGCGTTCGTTCTGCCGGCGATCGGACCGTATCGCGCGCCGGCGCGGCGCGGCGCGGCGGGCGCCACGTCGGTCAACCTGCCGGGCAGCGATGACAACGACTGGGCGCTCAAGCTTTGTCACGTGTTCGAGGCGTGGAATGTTCCGACGGCGAACGGACCGCAGGGCAAGGGCTCGGTCGTCGCGCATCCGGACACCGGCTACACGCGGCATCCCGAGCTCATCCGCTCCGACATTCTGTTTGCCAAGGGCTACGACTTCGTCGCCGATACGCCGGACGCACTCGACCCGCTCGATCCGCCGAACGCGGGTCACGGGACCAGCACCGGCAGCGTGATCGTGAGCGACGTCGGCCCCGCGGGCGCGATCCACGTCACCGGCGTCGCGCCGCAGGCGTCGCTGATTCCGCTGCGGGTAAGCAGCAGCGTCGTCCATTTCTCCTGGACGCGCCTTTGCGCCGCGCTCTATCGCGCCATCGACGACGATGCGCATGTCGTCTCGATGAGCCTCGGCGGCCCATGGGGTGGATTCGCGCTGCACGAGGCGGTGCGCGACGCGGTCGAGGCCGGCCTGATGCTGGTGGCGGCCGCCGGCAACGAATGGCCGTTCGTCGTCTATCCGGCCCGCTACGACGAAGTCATCGCCGTGGCAGCATGCAACGCCGACAGCCGACGATGGTCCGGCTCGGCCAGCGGCGCGGCGGTCGACATCACGGCGCCCGGCGAGTCGGTCTGGCGCGCCAGGACCCGAAGCGACGGCACGTTCGACGTCGATCGCAGCTCCGGGACCTCGTACGCCGCAGCGCATGTCGCCGGCATCGGCGCGTTGTGGCTGGCGCACCACGGGCGCGCGAACCTGGTGACGAAATACGGCCGCGCGCGGATCGCTTCGGTATTCAAGGAAATGCTGATCACCGTCGGGCACGCGGGCACGCCGGTGCCGTGGCCGACGACTGCGCTGGGAGCGGGCATCGCCAACGCGCAATCGCTGCTGGAGGCCGCGCTGCCCGCCACCGTCCACGCCGCCGGCATGGCGGTGCGCGCCGGAATCCGGGCGCCGGTCGAGAATGACTTCGACCGGATCGCCTCGTATTTTCCGCGGGCGGAGGCGGCGCGCGTGCGCGCCTGGCTGCTCAAACTGTTCGGCGTGAAGGAACGCGAGCTGGCGGGCCGGCTTGCCGCATTCACCGACGAGATCACCTTTCATCTCGCCGCCGATCCCGCTGCGTATGCCGCGATGCATGCCGCGCTGGCCGGCCGCCGCGGCGCGGTCGCGCCCCGGCCGGCCAGACTTCTGCGGCGAGCCTCGCCCAGCCTCAAGCGGCAATTCGCGTAAGCGCATCCTTCGCTCAGGAGATCACAGCCGTGCCGATCCTGTTCATCCCGAACGATCCGGAAGCAAAAAAATCGCCGCCACCACGCAAGATCGCGCCGGCGGCGGCGCGCAAGAAGGGCAAGACCGCCTTCGCCTTCGGCACGCTGCCGCCGCTCAAAGTATGGCCGCCGGACAGCGCGCAGTTCCTGGTCTGGCAGTGCCGCGAGGCGGTCATGCGCGCGCTTCTCATGTGGGAAAAGATCGCCGGACCGCTCAAGCATTGGCATGGGAGCACGCAACGGAAGAAGTTGAAGGTCAACATCGACGAGGGTTCGGATCTCAACGCTTATTACGACCGGGACTCACTTGGCTACTACCATTTCCGTAGCAAGACGACCAAGCTGCTGCGGCGATTCGCCGCGAGCACCGACGTCGTCTCGCACGAGTGCGGGCACGCGCTGCTCGACGCGGTCCGGCCCGAGCTCTGGGACAGCAACTTTCCGGAGCCCAACGCATTTCACGAGGCGTTCGGCGACTGCGTCGCGCTGCTGACGGCGCTGGCCGACCTCGAAACGCGCAAGGCCCTGCTCAAGCAGGCGCCGAAGCTCGCCGGCGCCAACTTCGTCGAGACGCTGATCGAATCGCTGGCGAACGGGCTGCGCGATTTCGACGCCACGCATAACGGCGCCAAGGCCCGGCACGCCCGGAACACCTACCAGTGGGTCATCCCCAGCACGCTGCCCGACGACGGCGGGCCGGGCGTGCTGATCAACGAGATCCACAGTTTCGGCCAGGTGTTCGTCGGCTGCTTTTACGACGTCATTCGCAACATCTTTGCAGCGTCGCCGAAGAAGGACGCGAAAGCGCTGACGGACGCTGCGCACAAAGCCGGCAAGCTGTTGGTGCGCGCGGCGGTCAAGGCGCAGCACACGCCGCGTTTCTACCAGGCGGTGGGGCGTGCGATGGCGCTCGAGGACGAGCACCTCCACGCCGGCAGACATCGCGACGCCATTCGCGATGCCTTCCACAAGCATGGGATTCTGCTCGGCAGCGACGCCCTTCTCGCGCCGCGATCGGCACTGCGCGGCAAGCCGGCGGCGAGGAAGGGCAAGGCGGCGGCGCCGGTGGCGAAGGCGACGCTGGACGACCTGAAGGCACGGCTCGGCGTTCCGCCGCGGACCGCGCTGCGCATGCGCTCGTTCGACCTGGGCGGTCAGCGCGTCGCCGAAGCGAGCCACCAGCGCGAAGTATCGCTCAAGGGCTTGAGCCCGAAGCTGGCGAAAGTCGTCGCGCTGGGCGCCGAGCCGGCGCTGATCGGACATACCAATCGCCATGCTGCGGTGTTCGGCGCTTTGCCCGACAAGCAGGCGACCGAGGACGAGGTCCGGAACTTTGTCGCAAGCCTGGTGCGGCGCGGCGCGATCGCGTACGACGCGAGGTCGGCGGCGAAGCCCGGCCGGCACGGCGCCATCGCCAGCGCGCACGGCGTCGCGACGCACGCCGTGGTGCGCATCGATGGTCAGCTGGTATTGCGGCGACTGCGTTTTGCCTGCGGCTGCAGGCGGCGACACGAACGCGGCTAAACGGCGGAGAACCGTTTGCGCTTGACCCGCTTGGCTCCGGAGGAGGCGATCGTCAGCCGGTGCGTGGCTCCCGCCGGCAACGGCCCCTTGCCCGTCACCGCCTGTCCATGCTTTTCCAGACCGCGGATGAACGCCGCTTCTTCCTCCTGCGGCGTCGGATGGGCGAGCCTGACGGCTTTGCGCTGACGCGATGTCATGCGACTAGGATACGCCCGCGGCGCGCGGATTCCAACGCACGGACGTTCGGTTCGTTTCAGAATCCCACGCGCGCCTTGCGTCCGCAGAGCTTTTTCGCATCGATGTCTTCGGGCACGAGGTAATCGCGATTGGCGAGCCGGGCCGTGCCGAACGCGTCGAGCAGCAGCTTGCGCATGTCCCGCGCCGGCACCGCGGCCAGCCGCTCGAGCACCGACTCGGTCGGCTCGGGCGGGAACGGCCATCGATGCGCGTCGAGGATCTCGTGATACACCGCCAGCGCGATCGTGCGCGCGCCCGCCGCATCGGGCCGTTCGATTGCGTAGACGTTCATCCGGTTGAGGATCGGCTCCGGGATCATCGATTCGTCGTTCGCGGTGGCGATCCAGAGGATGTGCGAGGCATCCATGTCGACGTCGATGAACTCGTCCTTGAAATGCGCGGCGGTGTCGCGCTCGAGCAGCGTGTACAGCGCGCCCATCGGGTCGTAGCGCGAGTCGCCGCCGGCCTTGTCGATCTCGTCGAGCACGACGACCGGATTGGCGAATTCGCCGTCGATCAAGGTGTGCGCGACCTTGCCTGGCCGCGCGTTGTTCCATTGCGCCGAGGCGCCGGTGAGGATCCATCCGGCGGTCAGCGAGCTCATCGAGACGAACTCGAACCCGGTGCCCAGCGCCTGCGCGAGTTTTTTCGCAAAATAGGTCTTGCCGAGGCCGGGTTCGCCCAGCAGCAGGAGCGGGGTGAACTGCACCGCCTCGTTGCCGGCGATGGCCAGCGCCAGGTACTTGCGCAGATCGTCGACGACGCTGGCGAAATTCGGCGACGTCTCGTGCAATTCGTCGACTGCCGCCGCCGTCGACGGCTTGATGATGTACCGCGAACCGCCGAGCTCGCGCATGCGGTCGTACCAGCTCTTCAGTCCTTCATTCCGCCGGGCTGCGCCGTCCTCGGCCGCCCGGTCGACTTCGGCGACCGAGTAGATCGACTGCAGGTCTGCAAGCGCAATGACGGAATCCATGCGGCTTATCTACCTCCGTGAACGGACACATGCACTAACCGTGCCACCGGATAAGGGCTCTGCACGATTCTTACCGCATCCTCCACCGACTCTGCTCGGTTCCGGGGACTCTACTCTCAAGCGGGCACCGGGATCAACAAATTGATATTGCGAAGCAATCCGCGCCGGCCGGCGACAGTCGGCCCCGGGATCGCGCCGGGCCCCGCCGACCGCATGCGGGACCCGCTCGCCGAGCATCCGGACGCAACTCATTTGCGCTTTTGATACGTGCCGAGCAGAACGGCCTGGGCGAGTACGTGTCCCTGCATCGCTTTTTCCACCGCCGCCTTGTCG
>DATNAR010000413.1:0-3405 GCA_035607385.1 Casimicrobiaceae bacterium | reverse complement strand
GGACGCGAGGTCGGCGGTCTCCGCCATCACGACGACCTTGTCGGGCCGGACCTGCAGGAAGCCACCCACGATCGCGAACGATTCCTCGGCACCCGCCTTCTTGATCCGCAGCTCACCGACACCGAGCGTCGTGATGAGCGGCGCATGGTGGGGCAGGATGCCGAGCTCGCCCTCGATGCCGGGGAGGATGACGAATTCCGCTTCGCCCGAATAAATCTGCTCTTCGGCGCTGACGACGTCGACGTGAATGGTGTTGGCCATTATTGCAGCGTCTTCGCCTTCTCGAACGCTTCCTCGATGCCGCCGACCATGTAGAACGCCTGCTCCGGCAGCGCATCGCATTCGCCGTTGACGATCATCTGGAAGCCCTTGATCGTGTCCTTCAGCGAAACATACTTGCCCGGCGAGCCGGTGAACACTTCGGCGACGCTGAATGGCTGCGACAGGAAGCGCTGGATCTTGCGCGCGCGCGCCACCGCGAGCTTGTCCTCGGGTGACAGCTCGTCCATGCCGAGAATCGCGATGATGTCGCGCAGCTCCTTGTAGCGCTGCAGCACCGATTGCACGGCACGCGTCGTGCCGTAGTGCTCCTCGCCGATCACGTTGGGGTCCACCTGGCGCGACGTCGAGTCGAGCGGATCGACCGCGGGGTAGATGCCGAGCGACGCGATATCGCGCGACAGCACGACCGTCGCATCGAGGTGGCCGAACGTCGTCGCGGGCGACGGATCGGTCAGGTCGTCCGCGGGCACGTACACGGCCTGGATCGACGTGATCGAGCCGGTCTTCGTCGACGTGATGCGTTCCTGCAGCCGGCCCATTTCCTCGGCAAGTGTGGGCTGGTAGCCCACCGCAGACGGCATGCGCCCAAGCAGCGCCGACACCTCCGTGCCGGCGAGCGTGAAGCGATAGATATTGTCGATGAAGAGCAGCACGTCGCGGCCTTCGTCGCGGAAGTACTCGGCCATTGTGAGCCCGGTCAGCGCCACCCGCAGACGGTTGCCGGGCGGCTCGTTCATCTGCCCGTACACCATCGCCACTTTCGACTTGGAAAGGTCGTCCTTGTTGACCACGCCCGCTTCCATCATCTCGTGATAGAAGTCGTTGCCTTCGCGCGTGCGCTCGCCGACACCGGTGAACACCGACAGGCCCGAATGCGCTTTGGCGATGTTGTTGATGAGCTCCATCATGTTCACCGTCTTGCCGACGCCGGCGCCGCCGAAGAGGCCGACCTTGCCGCCTTTCGCAAACGGACAGCAGAGGTCGATGACCTTGATGCCGGTTTCGAGCAGTTCCTGCGACGGCGACAGCTCGTCGAAGGCCGGCGCATTCCGGTGGATCGACATTTCCTTTTCCGCATCGACCGGTCCGCGCTCGTCGATCGGGCGCCCGAGCACGTCCATGATGCGGCCGAGCGTCTTCGGTCCGACGGGCACCATGATCGGCGCGCCGGTGTTGACCACCTGCATGCCGCGGCGAAGGCCGTCGGACGAGCCGAGCGCGATCGTGCGCACGACGCCATCGCCCAGTTGCTGCTGCACCTCGAGCGTCAGGCCGATCTCGTCCATCTTCAGCGCGTCGTAGATCTTCGGCATGTGGTCGCGCGGGAATTCCACGTCGACGACGGCGCCGATGCATTGGACGATCGTTCCCTGGTTCGTTACGCGTTGATCCATTTCGTTTCCCTATACCGCCGCGGCGCCGCCGACAATTTCGCTCAATTCCTTGGTGATGCCGGCCTGCCGCGTCTTGTTGTAGATGAGCTGCAGCTCGTCGATGATCTTGCCGGCATTGTCGGAGGCGGCCTTCATCGCCACCATCCGGGCCGACTGCTCGGAGGCCATGTTCTCGTTGACCATCTGGAAGATGACCGCTTCCATGTAGCGCCGCATCATCCCGTCGAGCAACTCGCGCGCGTCCGGCTCGTAGATGTAATCCCATGCACCGTCGGAAATCTGCGACGTGCGCAGCTCCCCCGCGGCCGTCCGGTATTCCTCGGGAATCGGCACGATTCGTATCTGCCGCGGCTCCTGCTTCATCGTATTGACGAAGTTCGTCGAAAAGATGTGAATCTCGTCGACCTTGCCGTCCAGATATTCGTCCATCAGCACCTTGACCGCACCGACGAGCCGCTCGAGGCGCGGGCGATCGCCGAGCTGCACGACGCTCGACACGATGTTCCCGCCCATCCGGTTGACGAAGCCAAGCCCCTTGTTGCCGATCATGACGAAATCGACGTCGAGGCCATTGCCGCGCCATTCCTTGAAGCGCTGCATCATCAGCCGCAGCACGTTCGTGTTGAGGCCGCCGCACAGGCCCTTGTCGGTCGTGATGACGATCACGCCGACGCGCTTCACGACGTCGCGCTTGTGCAGGAACGGGTGCTTGTACTCGGTATTGGCCTTCGCGATGTGCATCGCGATGCCGAACGCGCGCTCGACGTACGGGCGGGCTGCGCGCATGCGGTCCTGCGCCTTCTTCATCTTCGAAGCCGCAACCATCTCCATCGCCTTGGTGATCTTGCGCGTGCTCTGCACGCTCTTGATCTTGTTGCGAATCTCTTTCGATCCCGCCATTCGTTCCCGATCAGTACGTTCCGGTCTTCCTGAAATCCTCGATCGCCGCGGCAAGCGCTTTCTCGTCGTCGGCGCTCATTTCCTTGGTCGTCTCGATCCTGTCGACGATCGGCGCGTACTTGCCCTTCATGAACTGGCGCAGCGCGGACTCGAACGCCAGCGCCTTGTCGACGGGCACGTCGTCATAGAAGCCGCGATTGACGGCAAACAGCGTCAGCGCCTGCTCCGCGACGGAAAGCGGCGAATACTGCGGCTGCTTCATGAGCTCGGTCACGACGCGGCCGCGATCGAGCTGCTTGCGCGTCGCCTCGTCCAAATCCGATGCGAACTGCGCGAACGCCGCGAGTTCGCGGAATTGCGCGAGCGACAACCGCACGCCACCGCCGAGCTTCTTGATGACTTTCGTCTGCGCGTCGCCGCCCACCCGCGATACGGAAATACCCGCATTGATCGCCGGCCGGATCCCGGCGTTGAACAGATCCGTCTCGAGGAAGATCTGACCGTCGGTAATGGAGATCACGTTGGTCGGCACGAAGGCCGTCACGTCGCCGGCCTGCGTCTCGATGATCGGCAGCGCGGTGAGCGACCCCGTCCTGCCCTTGACCGCGCCCTTGGTGAACTTCTCGACGTATTCCTCGTTGACCCGCGCGCCGCGTTCCAGCAGGCGCGAGTGCAGATAGAACACGTCGCCGGGGTAGGCCTCGCGGCCCGGCGGCCGGCGCAGCAGCAGAGAAATCTGGCGGTACGCCCAGGCCTGCTTGGTCAGGTCGTCGTAGATGATCAGCGCATCCTCGCCGCGATCGCGGAAATATTCGCCCATCGTGCAGCC
>DATNAR010000394.1:0-27067 GCA_035607385.1 Casimicrobiaceae bacterium | reverse complement strand
GGCGCCCAGACATAGCCGACGCGCGGTGCTGGTACGGCCTCGACGCGCATTTCCGGCGGCGCGACCTGCACGTAGATGGCGGCGGCGGCAGGTACCGCGATACCGCCGACCGAAGCGGCCATCATGCTGACAAAAAGTACTTTCTTGATCATTGGGAGTCCTTGTGAGTCCGATTGAGCAGCCTCCTTTGTACGCGTGATTCGGGCAGTGCACGGTGCGCTGGGCAACATAGCGACGCAGCGTTATCCCTGGAACGACCGACTACGTTGATTCCATGGCCAAAAGGAGCGCCGGCCCGCCTTTAACGCGCGCTACGAGGCTCGGAAATCGTGCCGCTGTCGGCGAGCAGACCGATTTCTTCCGCGCTGAATCCGGCTTCGCGCAGTATCTCGACCGAATGCTGGCCCTGGGCAGGCGCGGAGCGCGTGATCGCGAATGCGTGCCCCGACAATCGAAACGGCGGCGCGTATTGCCGGATCCCATCGGCGCCGCTGACGATCATGTCGCGCGCGCGGACCTGCGCATCGGCGAGCGACTCGTCGAGCGACAGCACCGGCGAGACGCAGCACTCGATGTCGGCGAGGCGCTCGATCCACTGCGCCTGCGTGCGCTGCGCAAAAACCGCCGCCAGCTGCTGGCGCACCAGAGCCCCGGCATGTCCGGTCGACAACTGTCCGGCGATGAGGTCCGGGCGATCGAGCGCCTCGCACAGCACGCGCCAGAATTTGCTTTCGAGCGCGCCCACCGCGAGATAACGGCCGTCCTGCGTCGCATAGACGCCGTAGCAGGGCACGCCCCCGGTCAAGAGATCGGCCCCGCGCGCCTGGGCCCGCCCGAGAGTCTCGATCGCGTGCAGCGCAAAGATGTTGTGCGCGAGCGACCCCTCGGTCATGGCGACGTCGACGTGCGAGCCCTGGCCGGTGCGCGACGCGCCGAACAGCGCGGCGAGAATCGCCGTCGATGCGTTCATCGACCCGCCCAAGAGATCGGCCACCTGCAGATTCGATAGCGCCGGCGGGCCGCCGCTGGTTCCCGTCTGGTCGAGGACGCCGGCGTAGCCCAGATAGTTGATGTCGTGGCCGGCCCGATCCCGGTACGGCCCCGTCTGTCCATACCCGGTGATCGAGCAATAGACAATCCGTGGGTTGCGCGCCGCCACCGCCGCATAGCCGACGCCGAGCTTGTCGACCACGCCCGGGCGGAAGCTCTCGACGATCACATCGGCGCGTTGCGCCAGCCGCAGGAACGCTTCGCGGCCGGCCGGGGCCTTGAGGTCCAGCGCAAGGCTGCGCTTGTTGCGATTGACCATGCGAAAGAACGCCGACGGCGGGTCCGAGGCGGCGCGTCCATCGGTCGGCGCGAGGCCCAGCGACCGCGCATAATCGCCGGCACCGGTATCCTCGACCTTGACGACGTCGGCACCGAGATCGGCCAGATGCAGCGTGCACACCGGACCGGGCAGCAGGCGGGAAAGGTCGAGCACTCGCACGCCATCGAGCGGCGCGCTCAAGTCAGGGCCTCCATTGCGCGCCGTCGCCGTTCATTTCCCGGCGCGTCGGCCCCAGGCAATAGCCCGGCGATGGCCGTTCGGGTCTTGAAGCTACCGCCTCGCTCATGGGCCCCCCACGCTTGCGGCTGGCGCCGCTGCGCTGCCCCCGATGGGGGCGCAATTCGCGCCTTGAAGCGTTCCGGCGGCGCTCATGCCTCACCATCGTCGGGGATTCGAAGCTGTCGGCGGACCGTCCGGGCTGCCGACAGCGCCTGCTCGAGCGTCGGCGCAACGCAGGTCACGTGTCCCATCTTCCGGCCACGGCGCGCTTCGTGCTTCCCATACAGGTGCAGCTTGGCTTCGGGGACTTCGAGCACTGCGCGCCAATCGGGCTCACGGAGACCGCCTTCCGCTGCCTCGGAAGGTGCGCCGAACCAGACGTCTCCGAGCAGGTTGATCATGACCGCCGGCCCGTGCGCGCGCGTGTCGCCGAGCGGCAAGTCGGCCAGGACGCGCACCTGCTGCTCGAATTGGGAGGTGACGCAGGCGTCGATCGTGTAATGCCCGCTGTTGTGCGGACGCGGCGCGATCTCATTGATAAGCAGGCTGGCGCCGACGACAAAGAGCTCGACGCACAGCACGCCGCGATAATCGAGCGCGGCGGCCACCTTGAGCGCGATGTCCCGGGCCTCGGACGCGAGCGCAGGCGCGATCCGCGCCGGAACTATCGTCGAGTCGAGGATTCCGTCGCGATGGCGGTTCTCGGCGACCGGCCAGGTCACCGCGTCGCCGCGGTCGTTGCGCGCCACGATGACCGACAGCTCGCACGTCAACGGGAGCAGGCGTTCGAGCACACAAGGGGCGGCACCCATCGCAGCGAACGCCGCCGGGATACCAGCTGCGCTATCGACGCGAATCTGACCTTTGCCGTCGTAACCGAAGCGCGCGCTCTTGACGATTCCGGGCACCAGCGCCGGGTCGACCGCTCGCGCGTCGGCGTCGGTCGCCAGCACGGCGAACGGCGCGACCGCGAAGCCGTTGCTCGCGAGGAATTGCTTTTCGCGGATCCGGTCCTGCGCGATTGCCACGCTCTGCGCCGACGGCGTGACACGGGCGTGACGCCCCAGGTACTCGAGGCTCGCGGCCGGAACGTTCTCGAACTCGGTCGTTGCTGCGTCGACCAGCTCGGCGAGCGCGGCCAGGCCGTTTCGGTCGGCGTAGTGGGAGCGGATGTGCCGGTCGGCGACCGATCCGGCCGGGCTCTCGTCGCCCGGATCGAGCACGGCGACGCGATAGCCCATGCTCTGCGCCGCCATGCAGAACATCCTGCCCAGCTGTCCGCCACCGAGCAGCCCGAGCCAAGCGCCCGGGGCGATCACTTCGCGCGGAGCTTCGGCGGCAAGGTCATCGCGCCGCTGGCCGTGGTCTGGGCGGTGCGGAACTCGGCGAGCTTTTTGGCAAGCGCGGGATTGCCGCGCGCGAGGATCGCGACGGCGAACAGCGCCGCGTTCGCCGCTCCCGCTTCGCCGATCGCGAAAGTCGCCACGGGCACTCCCTTGGGCATCTGGACGATGGAAAGGAGTGAATCCTCGCCATTCAGATGCCGCGTCGGTATCGGTACGCCGAGGACCGGGAGGGTCGTCTTGGCGGCGAGCATTCCCGGCAGGTGGGCAGCGCCGCCGGCGCCGGCGATGATGCATGCCAGGCCCCGCGACGCCGCGCTGCTGGCATAGGCGAACATCGCGTCGGGCGTGCGGTGCGCCGACACGACCTTGGCTTCATAGGGCACGCCGAATGCGGCAAGCTGCGCGACCGCGTGCTGCATCACTTCCCAATCGGTTTCGCTGCCCATGACCACGCCGACCTGAACGGACTTTTGCTGTCGAGCCATCTGATCGTCCTTCGCTACGCGTCGGGTCGTGCCGGCAGGCGGTAATTTTACCATCGGCCAATCGCGCTGCTTGCTGACGCAGCATGGAACCGGACCGTCGACGAGGCTCGACAATAGGCGATAATCGCGCTGATGCTTACGTCGACTACTCCCGGAGCGGTCCTGCGCTGTCTGGTGTTCGCCGCCGCCGGCGCCTTCGCCGCCGCTATCCACGCCGAGCCGACCGATGCCGATTTCCTTGCGGCGCGCGAAGCGTTTCTCGCCAGCGATGCGGCAGCGCTGGACAGGGTTGCGCCGCGCGCAAAGGGTCATTTGCTCGAGCCCTACGTAACTTACTGGCAGCTGCGCCTCGGCCTGGACGATGCGGCGCCGGAGCGCGTGCGCTCGTTTCTGGAGCGCAACGACGGCACGCCGCTGGCCGACACCCTGCGCGCCGAATGGCTGAAATCGCTGGGCAAGCGCGCGCTCTGGACCGAATTCGCCACCGAATATCCGAAGCGCAACGGCGAAGATACCGAGCTCGCCTGCTTCGCCCTGCAGTGGCGCCGCGAAACGAATCGCGACGCGGCGTTGGCCGACGCACGGCCGTACTGGTTCAGCGGCCGCGACCAGCCCGAGTCGTGCCAGCCGCTGTTCGCCGAGCTGCAGGCGCGCGGGCAGATCACGACGAACGACCTCTGGGACCGCTTCCGGCTGGCGCACGAGGCGGGCAATTTCCGGCTCGCGGCGCGCCTCGTCGGCGAGCTTCCGGCCAACGATCGCCCGGCAGCGACCGAATACGATCGGGTCGAGCGCAATGCCCGGACCGCGCTGGCCAAAGGCGAGTTTCGCTTCGGCTCCCGCAGCGGCCGCGAGATCGCGCTGTACGCACTCGACCGGGTGGCGAGAAGCGACGCCGATGCCGCGCATCGCGCCTGGGTACGCTGGCGCGCGCGCCTGCCCGAAGCGGACCGGCGCTACGGCAATGCGCTGGTCGCATACAGCGCGGCACGGCAGCTGCTGCCCGAAGCCAATACCTGGTATCGCGACGTCGGTGACGCCCCGCTGAACGAGGTGCAGCGCGAATGGCGCGTGCGCGCGGCGCTGCGCGCGCTCGCCTGGCACGATGTGGCTCGCGCGATCGACGCGATGCCCGAAAGCCAGGCGCAGGAACCGGCGTGGCGGTATTGGAGGGCGCGCGCATTCGAGGCGCAATCGCGCAAGGATGACGCGATCCGGCTGTTCGGGAGCCTCGCCGCCGAGCCGCACTTCTACGGCTTCCTCGCCGCCGATGCGATCGGGGCTTCGATCATGCCCGTCAGCGAGCCTCTGCCGATCGACGACGACGCGCTGGCGGCTTTCGGTGCGCGTCCGGCCGTCCAGCGCGTGGTTCGCCTTGCCGCGCTGGGCATGCGTGCCGAGGCGCAACGCGAATGGATATACGTCGTGCGCGGCATCGACGACCGGTCGCTTTTGCTCGCCAGCGAGTTCGCGCGCCGGAACGGTCTGTACGATCGCTCGATCAATACCGCCGACCGGACGCAGCGACGACACGACTTCGGCCTGCGCTACCAGACGCCTTACCGCGAGGCGATCGGCTCGGCGGTCCGCGACATGGGACTCGACGAGGCGTGGGTGTTCGGGCTGACGCGGCAGGAAAGCCGCTTTGCCGCCGACGTTGTCTCCAGCGCGGGGGCGATCGGCCTGATGCAGCTGATGGCACCGACCGCGCGCTGGATCGCCCAGCAGACCCATCGCAGCGACTATCGCATCACGCAGCTTGGAGAGCCTGAGATCAATGCGCGCTTCGGCACTTTTTATCTTCGTCATGTGCTCGACCGCCTCGACGGTCTGCCGGTGCTCGCGACCGCCGCGTACAACGCCGGACCGGGGCGCGCGCAGAGCTGGCGCGGCGCCGAGCCGCTCGAGGGGGCGATCTACGCCGAGACGATTCCGTTCAACGAGACCCGCGACTACGTCAAGAAGGTGATGGCCAATGCGATGTTCTACCAGGCGCAGCTCGGCCTGCCTTACGTGACGCTGACCGATCGACTCGGCATCGTCACGCCGCGCGGCACGACGGCGGCTTCGCCGATGGCTGCCGCCGATCGCACCGCGTCGCCATGACCGGCACTATCGTCGTCCTCGGCGGCACCGGATTCGTCGGCCGGCATCTGGTCTCGCGGCTGGTCACTGCGGGGAACCGCGTCGTCGTTCCGACCCGTCGCCGCGAGCGCGCGAGGCACCTGATTCTCTTGCCTACGGTCGACGTCGTCGAGGCCGACGTGCACGACCCCTCGGTGCTGGCGCGCCTGGTTCGCGGCGCTGCGGCGGCGGTCAACCTGATCGGCATCCTCAACGAATCGCGGGCCGGCGAGTTCGATCGGGTTCATGTCGAACTGCCGCGCAAGCTGATCGCCGCATGCCGCGAAGGCGCCGTTCCGCGCCTGCTGCACATGAGCGCGCTCAACGCCGATCCGCAAGGGCCGAGCCGGTACCTGCGAAGCAAGGGTGAAGCCGAGGCGCTGATCGCTGCATCCGGTCTGCGATGGACGATTTTCCAGCCGTCGATCATCGTCGGGCCTGAGGATTCGTTTCTCAACCTGTTCGCCAAGCTGCAGCGTCTGCTCCCGGTGATCGCGTTGGCGTGCGCGGAGGCGCGCTTCCAGCCGGTGGCGGTCGACGACGTCGCGGACGCCTACGTGCGCGCGCTTGGCGACGACGCGACCCACGGCGAGCGCTATCCGCTGTGCGGTCCGAAGGTCTACACGCTGCGCGAGCTCGTCGCCTACGTCGGCGAGCTTACCGGCCACCGGCGGCCGATCCTCGCTCTGGGATCCGGTCTTTCGAAGCTCCAGGCGGCCGTGCTCGAACGGCTGCCGGGGAAGCTGATGAGCCGGGACAACCTGGCGTCGATGCAGCAAGACAGCGTCTGCGACTGCCCGTTCCCGCCGCTGCTCGGGGGACCACCGGTGGCACTCGAGGCGATCGCGCCGACCTACATCGCGGCGGCGCCGACCAGCCGGTTCGCCCGCATCCGCGCGCACCGCGGCGCTTAGGGCAGACCCGAAACGTGAAGGTCTACCGCGTCGGCGGCTCGGTGCGCGACGAGCTTCTCGGTCGCACGGTCGCCGATCGCGATTTCGTCGTGGTCGGCGCCACGCCCGAACAGATGGTGGCCGCAGGCTACCGTCCGGTCGGCAGCGACTTTCCGGTCTTCCTGCATCCACAGACCAACGACGAGTACGCGCTGGCGCGAACCGAGCGCAAGAGCGGCCGAGGCTATCGCGGCTTCGTCTTTCACACCACGCCCGACGTGACGCTCGAAGCCGACCTCGCGCGGCGCGACCTAACGATCAATGCGATCGCGCGCGACGACGACGGCAACCTGATCGATCCGCACGGCGGCGTCGCCGATCTGCGCGCCGGCATCCTGCGCCATGTCAGCCCCGCGTTTGCCGAGGATCCGCTGCGCGTGCTGCGCGTCGCTCGCTTCGCAGCGCGTTTCGGCTTCAGCGTCGCTGCGGAGACCGAAGCGCTGATGCGCGACATCGCCGCGGGCGGCGAACTGTCGACCCTGAGCGCCGAGCGCGTGTGGCAGGAGCTCGCCAAGGCGCTGATGGAAGCGCATCCGTCGCTTTTTTTCGGCGTCCTGCGCCGTTGCGGTGCGCTGGCACAACTGCTGCCCGAGGTCGATGCGCTGTTCGGTATACCGCAGCCTCCGCTCCATCACCCGGAGCTCGACACCGGCGTGCACCTGATGCAGGCGCTGGATTTCTCGGCAGCCGCCGGCGACGCGCTGCCCGTGCGCTATGCGGTGCTCGCGCATGATCTGGGCAAGGCGACGAGCGATCGCGCGAATTGGCCGAGACACATCGCGCACGAGGCACGCAGCGTCGCCCTCGCACAGCGGATGAGCGAGCGTCTGCGCGTGCCGGCCGACTGCGCAGAGCTCGCCCGACTGGTCGCGCGCTATCACGGCGACGTGCATCGCGCGCAGGAGCTACGCGCTGCGACGCTGCTCGATCTGCTGCTCGCGGCCGACGCGTTGCGCCGCCCCGAACGCCTCGACGGCTTATTGCGTGCCTGCGCCGCCGATGCGCTGTCCCGCCCGGGCCGCAGCGGTGAAAGCTACAAGCCGGCGGAGCGGATTCGCGCGGCGCTTGCGGTCGTTCGCGGCGTCGATGCCGGCGCGATCGCCGCGGCGCACCCCGATGCGCCGGAGCTGCCGCAGCGGATCAGGACGGCGCGGCTCGAAGCCTTGCGCTCCTGGGAAAAGTCGAGCGGCGCCTAAAGCGCGGGATCCGGCGAGCCCAAAACGAATCGCGGACGCGACGTCAGAAGAAGTGCGCGATGCCCAAGGCGATGCCGCTGGGCTTGGCGCCGGGCGCGATCGGGTAGGGATTGATGTTGAACGAGTACGCGGCGTTGGGGCGGTTGTCGATCTTCACCCACCCGGCGTAGAGCATCGTCCGCAGCGACAGGTTGTAGCTGTACGACAACTCCCATTGCTGGCTCGAGCTGTCCGCGCCTTTGACCAGGGCTCCTATCGTCGTGCCGTCGATCGCGCTTCCCTTGCCATCGGCAGCCTTGCCCCAGAACGCATAGAAGTTTCCATCGCCGACCGCCACGGTGCCGGACAGTCCGTAGAAGTCGCGCGTCAGACTGCCGGTCGGCGTGTCGTACCTCAGGTGCTCGTACACGCCGGCGATGCGCAGGCCGACATTGCTCGCCACCGTGCCGAAATCGTACCCGCCGGTGATCGAAAGCGCATCGTCGCTGGGACCGGTCGGCCGTATGCGATAGTTGCGCTCGTAGGCGATGCCGAGATCGAACGGTCCTTTGTTGTAGAAGACGCCTCCGGAGATCACGTTCGCGTGCCGGAGCTCCGACAGCCGGTCGCCGTTGTCGCCGCCGTTCGGATCGCCGGACGTGTCTCTGGTGGCGAACTGCAGCGCGGCGGAAAAGCCCTCGAGCGGCGGCGTCTCGTAGCGGATCGAGTTGCCGAGCCGCGCGTCGAACCCCCCCTCAGACTTGCTCAATGCGCCCTGTGCCCACAGCGCCGCGGTAGAGAGAATCGAGGTCGTCAATGTCGGCGAGTTGCCGAAAATCGTATGAATGTCGTCGTACGGCGTCAGGAAATTGCCGAGCTTCATCGTGCCCCAGTCGCCCTGGAGGCCGACCCAGGTTTCGCGCGAGGCAAGCGCCGAGCCGCCGGTGTCGCCCAGGACGGACGACTCGAGCTGAAAGATCGCGACCTGGCCGTGGCCCAGGTATTCGTGGCCGCGCAAGCCGAAGCGGGACGAGTTGCTCGACACGCGCACGACCGACGGATTGCTGCCGTCGCCTTGCCCGCCTTTGACGAGCTCGACGTCCATATTGAGGTTGCCGTAGAGGCTGACATTGACAAATTGCGCGCGGGCGAGCGGCGGCAGCAAAAGGCCCGCAACCAGCAGCAGCAACGCCATGCGATCAAGCAAGGCGCTCTCCGGTCTGCGCATGCCTCGGCGCATCGATCACCATGTCTTTCCGCCGGCGAAACAAATGAGCGCAGTGTACCGCAGTGACCTTGCAGCCCGATTCAGATGCGATAGGCGGTGACCGTCATCAGCTTTGCGGTCGCTCGCATCAATGCCCGAACCGGCAGCGGAAGTGTGTGCGCGCCGGCGACGCTCGCGGCCATGCCATGGCGGATCTCGTCGTCGCGCATCGCGGCGACGATCGCGCGGCTGCGGGAATCGCCAGCGGGCAGGCGATCGATGTGCGAAGACAGGTGCTCCTCGACCTGGCGTTCTGTCTCGACGACGAAGCCGAGATTGCTGCGGTCGCCGGCCAGCCCGGCAGCGAGTCCGATCGCGAACGATCCGGCGTACCACAGCGGGTTGGCCAGGCTCGTCCGGTCGCCGAGCTCGGACAGCCGCTCCTGCGTCCACGCGAGATGATCTTCCTCTTCGCGCGCCGCCGCGGCAAAGCACCGCTTGACTTCCGGATCGCGCGCCACCAGCGCCTGGGCCTGATAGAGGGCCTGCGCGCAGACTTCGCCGGTGTGGTTGACCCGCATCAGCCCCGCCGCATGCCGGCGCTCTTCGGAAGTCAGCTCGGCGGCGGCGATGGCGCCGGCCGGATTGGGCCGCGCCGCCGATGCCGTTCCCGCCAGCGTCCGCAAGGCGCGGTCAAATCCGATGATCAGCTCGTCGATGGCGTCAGGCATGAGAAAGGTGCGCGTGCAGACTCGCTACAGGATATCGCGCCCGCCGCGGAAAAAAAACGGGCGTCCAGAGGACGCCCGAGTGATCACTTTAAAGCCAGTTACGCTGAATAACCGTTGCTGGAAACCGATTAGAAATTGTGGATGATGCCCAGCACGAAGCCTTGCGGATCGCCGCCGGGCGCGACTGCGTACCCGTTGACGTTGAACGTGTAGTTCGCACGTGCATCGTTGCGGATCATCACGTAGCCCGCGTTCACGCTGGTGCGCTTCGACAGGTCGTAACGGTAGCCGATTTCGAAGTTGCTCGAAGCCGAATCCGAGCCATGAACCAGCGAGTTGATGCGCGTCTCGCTGTCCGACGCTCCGCCCTTGCCATCGCCTGCACGGCCGTAGTACACGTACCAGAGGCCGCCGCCCATCGGAATCGTGCCGGAAATGCCCCACATGTCGCGCTTCAGGTCGCCCGTCGGCGTTTCGTATTTCAGGTGCTCGTACATCAGCGCCACTCTGGCCACGCCGAAGTCGTAGCTGCCGGCGAGCGTGAACGCATCGTCCTTGGCAGCGAGCCCGGTGATCCCGGATGACGCGGCGCATGGCGCATACGAAGTCCCAGCCGCGTTGTAGCAACGGATCTTGTCATGCCGCGCGTAGGTGAACCCGGCTTGAATCGGACCATTGTTATAGAACACGCCCGGGAAAAATCCCCAGCTGTGGGCGGTGTTCTCTTTGCTTGCCAGCTGGACTTCTACGGTGAATCCGGACCATGTCGGGCTGTTCCAGCGGATGCTGTTGCTGTAGCGGTCGTCATAGCCGGCGATCGCTTCGCCACCGATGGCGTTCGAGTTGTTCGCCCACAGGCTGGAGTTGTTGAACAGGCCGGTGTTGTAGTTGTACGGACCCGACGCCCAGATCGGCGTCGTGTCGTCGTACGGCGAGAGCGAGCGACCGAGCCAGATCTGGCCGTAGCTGCCCTGCAGACCGACGAAGGTCTCGCGATTCGCGATCGTGTTGGCATTGCCGGCGCCATTGCCGTCCCAGTTCACCGAATTCTCGACCTGGAAGAAGGCAGTCAGTCCGCCGCCGAGCGCTTCCGTGCCGCGCAGGCCAAAACGAGACGAGTTGCTGGACACGCGGGTGACGGTTGTCGTCGAACCGTCCGCGGCGCCAGCGCCCGAGGCCTTGACGAATTCGAGGTCCATATTGGCACGGCCGTACAGGGTGACCTGTGCGCCGGTTTGCGCTTCTGCCGCGAGCGGCAGCGCAAATGCGCCGGCCACGGCGAGAGCGACGAGTTTCTTATTCATGGAATCTCTCCTCTAACGATAAGATTGGCAAGGATTACGATTGCGCCTGCCACCGGAACCTTCTCAGGAGCAACGGAGAAGTTGACCCAATTGTGCCAAACGCGCGATTCGATAGGCAAGCTAAAACCCCAAGGGCCTAAAACCCCCGTCAATCCTGTTGCTTAATTGCAACAAGGAATGCCTTTTGGACAGAGCGCCGCCCGAGGGTGCGAGCGCGTATAATTCATGCTCCGCCGCCGTTGCGGCGTTTGGCGCGCGAGGCAGGCAAAAAATGGGTGCAAACAACGGCTTGCCGGCCGGATTTCGCGATCCGGACCGTTTCCGCGCGAACGGCGGCGAATGTCTATCCTGCTGCCCGCATTGATTGCCGGCGTCGTGTCCGGAACCGCGCTTCGCTTGCTCGGTCGCACCGGAGGTTTGCCGTTCGATCGGCCGAACGCGCGCTCGCTGCATCGTGACATCGTTCGGCGCGGCGGCGGCCTCGCCATCTGGATCGGTTGGTGCGCGGGCACCCTCTGGCTTTCGGGCGCGAAGCCGTGGCTTTTGCCGCTGGCCGCCGTGGTGATTGTTTCGTTTTTCGATGACCGGCGCGGCATACCCGCGCCTTTGCGGCTGTTCGTGCAATTGTTGGCGGCGCTCGCCTGGCTTTGGCTCGCGCGGCCGGCGCCCGATCCGATCGTCGCGGCCATCGTGGTCGTTGCCATCGTCTGGGTGGCGAATTTGTACAATTTCATGGATGGCAGCGATGGCCTGGCGGGCACGATGACCGTCGTCGGATTCGGCGCCTACGCCGCCGCTGCCTTCTGGGCCGGAAGCGACCGTGCTTCGATCCTGCTCGCGCTCGTGGCGGCGACGATTCCCTTTCTGCTGGCGAACTGGCCGCCCGCGCGCATTTTTCTCGGCGATGTCGGTTCCGTGCCTTTGGGCTTCCTGGCCGCGGTGTTCGGGGTCGAGGGGTGGCGGCAGGGATGGTGGCCGGGCTGGTTTCCCCTGCTCGTTTTCCTGCCTTTTATCGCGGATGCCAGCGCGACCCTGCTCCGCCGGCTGTTCGGCGGCGAGCGGGTCTGGCAGGCCCACCGCGACCACAGCTACCAGCGGTTGGTGCAACTGGGGCTCGGCCACGCCGGCACGCTGGCGCTCTATGCCGCCCTGATGATCGGCGCGGCGGTCTCGGCGCTGGCCGCGCTGGCTCGCGCGCCGCAGTCCGGATGGTATCTGCTGGTCGTATGGGGTGCGGCCCTCGCCTTGCTGTTCGGTACGGTGGCACATCAATGGCGCAGCAGAATCGGTGAATGGCATGAGAGTAAGCGCTAACTGGCGAGCTCTGCTGGCGTTCGCCCATGACGTCGTCGCGGCCGCCATCGCGTGGACCGGGCTGTACTGGCTGCGCTTCAATCTCGACTTGCACCAGCCGCAGTTGTCGGACATGACGCGGACGCTCGCCTGGGTCCTGCCGTTGCAGGCTGGCATTTTTCTCGCCTTCGGCCTGTACCGCGGGCTGTGGCGCTTCGCCAGCGTGCCCGACCTGCAGCGGATCGTACTTGCCGTCGGACTCGGCGCGGTGGCGATCCCGGTCGTGCTGGTCATGCTGCGCCTGACGGCCGTCGTGCCGCGCAGCGTGCTGATCCTGTATCCGCTGATCCTGATCTTCCTGATGGCCGGCAGCCGGTTCGCCTACCGCATCTGGAAAGAGCATCGGCTGTACAGTCCGCTGGCTGCGCTGGGCGAACCGGTGCTGATCCTCGGCGCCGGAGAGGCGGGAGCGCGGCTGACCAAGGAGCTCGCGCACAGCCGGCAGTGGCGGGTCGTCGGGCTGCTCGACGACGATCCGGGCAAACAGGGCAGGCTGCTGCGCAACATCAGCGTGCTCGGGCCGATCGTCGAGCTTCCGCTGTGGGTCAAGCGTTTCGGCGTGCGCACGGTCATCATCGCGCTGCCGGCGGCCGCGCACGGCGTGCGCCGGCGGGTCGCCGAGCTTTGCGCATCGGCCGGGGTCGAGGCGCTGACGGTTCCTTCGTACGACGACCTGATCAGCGGCCGCTCGCAACTGACGACGATCCGTCACGTCGAGCTCGACGACATCCTGGCGCGCGACCCGGTCGTGCTCGACAGCGCCGGCTTGAGCGATTGGATCGGCGGCCGTGTCGTGATGGTGACCGGCGCCGGTGGCTCGATCGGCGCGGAGTTGTGCCGGCAGATCGCCCGCTTCCGGCCGCTGCGGCTGGTGCTGCTCGACCTGTCGGAGTACGCGCTCTACCAGATCCAGCAGGTGCTGCAGGACGAGTTTGCGGACCTGCCGCTCGCCACGCTGGTCGGCGACGTCAAGCACCGGTCGCTGGTCGAGCAGGTGCTCACGCGCGAGCGTCCGAGCGTCATTTTCCATGCCGCGGCGTACAAGCACGTGCCGCTGATGGAAGAGAGCAACGCCTGGCAGGCCGTCCGCAACAACGCCTACGGCACCTGGACGCTGGCGCGCGCGGCCGCGAGCGCGAAAGTCGAGAAATTCGTGCTGGTATCGACCGACAAGGCGGTCAATCCGACCAATGTGATGGGCGCGTCGAAGCGGCTGGCCGAGATGATCTGCCAGAGCCTGCAGAACGGCGCCACTCAATTCGTCATCGTCCGGTTCGGCAACGTTTTCGGCAGCGCCGGGAGTGTGATCCCCCGATTCAGGGAGCAGATCGCGCGCGGCGGTCCGGTCACCGTGACGCATCCGGAGATCACCCGCTATTTCATGTCGCTTTCGGAAGCGACACAGCTGTTGCTGCAGGCCGGATTGATGGGGCGGGGCGGTGAAGTGCTGGTGCTCGACATGGGCGAGCCGGTCAAGATCGTCGATCTCGCGCGCGACATGATCCGCCTTTCCGGCGGCGATCCCGCCCAGATCCGCGTGGTGTTCACCGGGCTGCGGCCGGGCGAAAAGCTCTACGAGGAGCCGCTGGCTTCCGGCGAGACCACGCTGCCGACGCCGCACCCGAAATTGCGTATCGCGCAGGCGCTGCCGGGGCACCGCGAGGCCGTCGAGCAGATGGTCGGCTGGCTCGAGCGCGACCGCGCCGCCGGCGACGCCGAGGTTCGCGCGTGGCTGAAGACATGGATCCCGGAGTACGCGCTGCCGGGCGAGGTGCCGGCGCCGCTGGCCGGCGCCGTGCCGCTGTTCGCGCGGCGCCGCGGCTGATCGCCCCGCTCTCGATCAGCGATCAGAGCTCTACGACACCCAGATCGGCGATCGCGGCGCAACTTCGCGCCAGGTCGATCGCCTCCATGCAGCGCGGGTGCGGACACTCGTCGAGTCCGCGTCCGCAGCGGCGCACCCAGGCGATCTCGCGCTTGAACAATAGCCGCTGATCACGGCAGGGGAAAGGATCGACGGTCACCGCACGAAACGGTGCGTCGCGCCAGAAAAGGCCGGCGCCGCTGATCAAGGCCGATCCCGGACCGAACAGCGCGACCGTCGGCACCGAGACGACCCGGCCGAGGTGGGCGACGCCGGTGTCGGGAGCGACCAGCAGGGCGGCCCCGGCGAGCAGGTGCCACAGCTGGGGCAAGGAAAGCGCGCCGGCGTACGAGCGGTGCCTGGCGTCGGGATCGCATTCGCGCACGATCATTTCTTCGCCACGACCCGCCGACCATACCGGCGCGACGCCGCGCGCCGCGAGCCACGCCGCAAGGGTACGCCACTTCTCCGCTTCCCAGCGCTTGAGCGGCGTGCTGGCGCCGACGTGCAACACCGCGTAGCGGGCGGACGGTAGCTCGAACGGGGCGGCGGCGGGGTCGCTCCAGTCGCGCCTTGCGTAGGGTGCCGGCGGCGGCCCCTCTGCGAGGGTTGCGACCATGTCGGTCCACGCCGCCGGCTGATCCGGGTAGCGATGCAGCTCGTCGAACGCCCAGTTCTTGCGCGCCGGCCGGTCGCCGGCGAAGCCGACGATCCAGCGGCTGCCGAGCGCCTGCGCCAGCCAGCCGAAACGGTTGTCGCCCGGAACGAAGGCCAGGTCGAACCCGCGCTCGCGCCACAGCGGCGAGCGCGCCGGTGCGCGCGGGTTCCAGCCGAGCGCGCGTACCCCGTACGGCGCCGACTGGTAGAGCGCCGCGTAGGGCTCGGGCAGCGCCATCACGATGTCGGCGGCCGGATGCTGGGCGCGGAGCTTGGCCGCGAGCGAGGTCAGCATCAGCGTATCGCCGAGCAGCAGCTGGTGCGCGATCAGTATCCGTTGCGGCGCGGGCGGTGACTTGCGGCGGCCGAGCGTCGGGACGCGCCGGGCGAGCGCGCGGGCGACGACCCGGGCGCGTCCGGCGAAGCGATGACCGGCGCTATTCGCCATCGCCGTCGACAGCGCGCTGAAACACCGCTTCCATCCGATCGAGCATCGCGGCGAGGCTGAACTTGTCGAGCGCGCGCTCCCTCCCGGCAAGCGCGATACGCCGCGCCAGCGCGGCGTCGGCCAGGACACGGTCGATGCCCGCGGCGAGCGCGACGGCGTTCTCCTTGGCGACGACGACTGCGGTGTGATCGGCGATCGCCGCCTCGCCGATCGCGCCCGCGTCGGTGGTCACGCAGGGCAAGGCCATCAGCATCGCCTGCAGCAGCGCTTGCGGCACGCCCTCGTTGGCGTACGAAGGCAGCGCGAAAACGTCGAGCGCGGCCAGCCACGGCGCGACATCGTTCTGATTGCCCGCGAGCCGCACGCGGTCGGCGAGGCCGAGCGCGCCGACCTGGGCGCGAAGCGCGTCGCGCTGCGGTCCGTCGCCGACGATCACCAAGCGCGCGTCGCGGTGCGCGAGCAACGTCATCGCCTCGACCAGGATGCGATGCCCTTTCCAGCTGCGCAAAGTCGCGACGATGCCGATCAGCGGCACAGCCGGCGGCAGCCCGAGCGAACGCCGCGCATCGTCGCGGTCGGCCGGTGCGAAGCGCTCGGGATCGATGCCGGTCGGAATGGAGCTTACGCGGGGCGGCGGCACACCGATGTCGCGGATCAGCTGCGTACGTATCGCTTCGCCGGTGGTGACGATCTCGGCGGTTGCCTTGGTGTACAGCCATCGCGTCAGCCTGTCGCGCGGCACCGGTGCCGAGATGTGACGTGTGCGCACCAGCGCCGGCGGACCGGACATCGAGCTGCTGGCCAGCGCCGCCAGCCATGCATCGGTCGAACTGTGTGCGTTGATCGCGTCGATTTTTCGCGCGGCGAGGAAGCGCCGCAGCGCGAAGACGCCGCGCGGCCGCTTGCGGCCGATCGGGAGCGCGGTCGCCGGGACGCCGAAGCGCGGCGCCTCGGCAAAAAGGCGCGCTTCGCGCGGGCACGCGATTTCAACGCTGTGGCCGCGGGCGATCATGCCGGCGGCTTCGGTGAGGATGCGGATCTCCTGTCCGCCCCACCCGAGCGAAGCCTCGGTATGAACGATGCGCACTAGCCTGGGACCGCGGCCGCCGGGGAAAACTGGATCCGGTGCAGCTTGGCGTAAAGGCCGCCCCGCGCGAGCAGCTCGCTGTGCGTGCCCTGCTCGACGACCCGGCCGGCGTCGAGCACGACGATGCGGTCGACGCGCTCGATCGTCGACAGTCGATGCGCGATGACGATCGTCGTGCGCCCGCGCATCAGCGCATCCATCGCCGCCTGCACGTGGCGCTCCGACTCGGAGTCGAGCGCCGACGTCGCTTCGTCGAGGATCAGGATGGGCGCATTTTTCAGAATCGCGCGCGCGATCGCAAGCCGCTGCCGCTGCCCGCCGGACAGGCGCAGGCCGTTTTCGCCGATCAGCGTGTCGAATCCATCCGGCAGCTCGCGGATGAAGTCCAGCGCATGCGCGGCCAGCGCCGCCTTTTCGACGGCCTCGCGCGAGGCGCCGGTCATCGCGCCGTAGGCGATGTTCGCCGCCACCGTGTCATCGAACAGCGTCACCTCCTGGCTGACCAGCGCCAGGTGGCTGCGCAGATTGGCCAACGTCAGCTCGTCGATGTCGTGACCGTCGAGCAGAATGCGGCCGGCGCTGGGCTGGTAGAAGCGCGGGATCAGGTTGATCAGCGAAGTCTTGCCGCTGCCCGACGGGCCGACCAGCGCCACGCTTTCGCCGGGCGCGATCGTCAGGCTGACGTCCTCCAGCGCGTCCTTGTCGGCGCCGGCATAGCGTGACCACACGTGCTCGAACTTAAGCTCACCGCGCAGCCGCGCGATTTCGACGGTCCCGTGGTCGGCCTCCGGTCGCTCGTCGATCAGGCCGAAGATGCTTTCGGCCGCCGCGAGTCCGCGCTGGATGTTGGCGTTCACCCCGGACATCGACCGCAGCCGGTCGAGCAGGGTCAGCAGCGCGATCACGTAGGAAGTGAAGCGCGCAGCGTCGAAGCCGCCGGTTTCGCTCTGCTTCAGTGCGAGGTAGACGATCAGGCCGACCGCGCAGGCGCCGACGAATTGCAGGAACGGCGAGCTGGCAGCACTTGCCGACGATTGCTTGCTCATCGACTGGCGCAAACGGTTCGCTCCGGCGACGGCGCGTGCCCGCTCGTAGGCCTGGCCGCCGAAGATCTTGACCACGCGCTGCGCGCCGACGATTTCCTCGAGCACATGGCTCATCGAGCCGGTGCGCTGCTGCACATCGCGCGCGACGCGGCGCAGCCGCCGGCTGAAATAACGGATGACGACGGCGACTGCCGGCAAGATGATGATCGATACGAGCGTGAGCTTCCAGTTGAGCCAGAACAGGAGCCCGAGCGTGCCGGCGATCGTCAAGGCGCTGCGCACCGAAGTGGTGATCGCCGACGAGGTGGCCGCGGCGAGCTGGTACGCATCGAACGTGAACTTCGAAATCAGCCGGCCCGACGACTGGCCGTCGTAGTACGGCGTCGGCAGAGAGAGCAGCCGATCGATCATCTCGCGCCGGAGGTCGAACACGACGCGATGGCCGGTCCACGCCATCCCGTACTCGGACATGAACGAGCCCAGGCCGCGCAGCAGGAAAACCGCGACCACCGCCAGTGGCAGCTGCACCGTCATCTCCGGATCGGGGTTCTGCAACTTCTGGATGATCGGCATCACCATGTAGGCCATCAGCGTGTCGCCGGCGGCAACGATGAGCATGCCGATCAACGCCAGCGCGAACGCCCACCAGTAGGGGCGGACGTAGGTCAGCAGACGCCGATAGAGGGCCAGGCTGGGCGACACGGCGGGACCGAGGGGGCCGGCGCTTGGTTTTGCTCAGGCTGCCGGCGGTCGTATGAACGGGCGGCGATTATAGCGCAGCACTCTTCGCCGGCTCGGTCCGCGCGGCGTGCGCCGCGGCCAAGAGATCGCGATACAGGAGCACCAGCTGCAAGGTCATCGCATCGGGCGTCAGCGGCAGCACCGCTTGGCGCGCGCGCTCGCCGCGCCCGGCGCGCGCTTGCGGATCGGTCAACGTGCTCATGTGCGCGGTCAGCGCGTCCAGATCGCGCGCTTCGCACACGTATCCCGCGTCGTGCTCGACCACGAGCTCGGCGGCGCCGCACCGGGTGCTGGTCACGACCGGAAGCCCGCAGGCCATCGCCTCGAGCGCGGCATTCGGACACGGGTCATACAGCGTCGGCAGCACGAACACGTCAGCGGCGCCGTAGAACGGCTTCGGATCGTCCTGCGCGCCGACCAGCGCGACCCGGGACGCAACGCCGAGCCGCCGCGCCAGACGCTTGTAATGCCCGAGCGCCTTGTCGCGGCCAACGACCAGCAGATGCGTATTGCCGGGCAGGCGCGACAGCGCGGTGAGCGCGGCGGCAACCCCTTTGCGCACGTAGCCGGAGCCGACCAGGAGGAACAAGGTCGCATCCTGCGGCACACCGAGCTTCTGTCGCATCGCATCGCGATGCGCGCGCAGCTTCGGCGAAAACGCCTCGCTGTCGACGGCGTTGTAGACGACCGGCAGACGCTCGTCGGGCAGCCCGAAGCGATCGCGGATGTCGCGCCGGACCATCTGCGAGTTGCAGATCACCGCCTTCAACAGCGGGCTCGCGAACAGCCGCCGCTCGATCGCCAGCACATAGCGATGATAGGGGCTGAGCTCGGTAAACCAGCGCCGCAGCGTCGACGCGCTGCGCAAGCGCTCGTCGAGCCACGTGCGGTGCACGCCGTCCCCGGCGCGATAGACGTCGCAGCACAACAGCCGCTCGTGCGACTGGACGAGCTCGGGCGCTTTTTCGGTGACCGCACGGCAGACGGCGCGGGCAAAGCCCCAGTCGCGCCAGAGACGGCCGATGTGGAACGGATCGCAGAGCACCGGCTCGATCAGCTGCAGCCTCGTCTGCGGCCATTCGCGCGTGTACAGCGAGATCGCTACGCCGCGCTCGAGCAGCGCCTCGAGCGCCGCCTCGACGAAACGTTCGGCGCCGCCGTAGGGGGTGTAGCGCTGGCGGATGATCGCGAGCCTCAGCATCGCTTCAGCCCCCGGTCTCGGCAAGAAGCGCGGTCAGCGACGCGTGCACGCGCGCGACCGGCAGCATCGTCAGGCATTCGGAGATCTTGCCGCCGCCGCAACCGTCGTTGCCGCACGGCCGGCACGGATGCTCGCTCGACGCGACGATGCGGTGCGGCACCTGCCATGGTCCCCACTCGATCTCTCCGCTCGGGCCGAACAAGGCGACGACCGGCGTCTGCACCGCCGCGGCGATGTGCATCGGCGCCGAATCGACGCCGACGAAGGCGCGCGCTTCGCGGGTCAGCGCCGCAAGCTCGGACAGGTCCAGTTGTCCGCCGAGATCGACGACATGCCTTCGGGTGGACTCGGGCATCGCGGCGAGGATGGCTTCGACGAGCTCGCGCTCGCGAGGGTCGGGCGCGCCGGTGAGTGTGACGCGCCAGCCGTCGGCAGCGAGCTGCTCGAGCAAGCCGGCGTAGTGCTCGGCGGGCCAGCATTTGAACAGCCAGCGCGAACCGGGATGGAGCTGGATGAAGCGTCCGGGCTCGAGGGCGTTCCGTGCAAGCAGCGTGCGCACCCGCGCGGCTGCCGCGCTGTCCGCAGCGAGCACCAGCGCCTTGTCACCGGGCGCCGGCTGGACGCCGATGCGGCGCAGGCTGTCGAGATTGCATTCGACCGTGTGACGCGGCGTGCGTCGCGGCAGCCGGTAGTAGTGGGTGAAGCTCGTGCGCCACAGCCAGTGCGCGCGATCGAGGTGGCGCGCGACGCTATAGCGCGGACGCAGCAGCCGCGACAGCCATGCACCGCGCGGATGCTCGGTCAGGTGAACGATCAGGTCGTAGCGGCGTCCGCTCAGCGCCGACAGCAGCGCGCGTTCGGCGCGCGCCTGCCGGACCGCGCCCTGCCGCTTCCAGTCGCGGTCGACGAAGTGCATCTGCGCAATCGCCGGATGCCCGGCGAGCATCGCCGCGGTTTCTTCGTACACCAGCGCGTCGATTTCCACGGCCGGGGCGGCGCGCTTGAGCACGGTGAAGACCGGTGAGGCAAGCAGAACGTCGCCATGGTGGCGGAGCTTGGTGACCAGCGCGCGGTGAACGAGACCGAGGTCGACGGGATCCGGCAGCGGGCTCGGCATGGAGGCAAGATAGCAAAATGCCTTGTTCGATACAACGCGACAACGCCTCGCCAGTTAGGGCTTACTCGTTGGCGCAGCGGCGCTCGTATTCTATTCGGGCGCCTTCAAGTACAATCGCCGCAACTCGAAGCGACCGATGAAATCCGTCTCGATCGAGGTCGGCTCGTCCGCCCTCAAAGCCCAAATCCTGGCGGAGGCGCTGCCTTACATCCAGCGTTTTCACGACAAGGCGATCGTCATCAAGTACGGGGGCAATGCGATGACGGAGCCTGCGTTGAAGGCGGGATTCGCGCGCGACGTCGTGATGCTGAAGCTGGTCGGCATGAATCCGGTGATCGTTCACGGCGGCGGACCGCAGATCGGCGACCTGTTGAAGACGATGGGCATCCACAGCGAGTTCCGCCAGGGGATGCGCGTCACCGATGACAAGGTGATGAACGTCGTGGAGATGGTCCTGGGCGAGCTCAACCAGGAGATCGTCGGATTGATCAACCAGCACGGCGGACGCGCGGTCGGATTGACCGGCCAGGACGGCGCGTTCATCCACGCCCGCAAGCTGCTGCTGAAGAGCGAAACCAATCACGGCGAGCTCGTCGACATCGGGCTGGTCGGCGAAATCGAGAAGATCGATCCGGAACTGATCAATCTGCTCGATTCGCGCGACTTCATTCCGGTGATCGCGCCGATCGGCGTCGGCCACGAAGGCGAGGCGTACAACATCAACGCCGATCTTGTCGCCGGCAAGCTCGCCGAGACGCTCAACGCGGAAAAACTCGTGCTGATGACCAACACTGCCGGGGTGCTCGACAAACACGGCAATCTGCTGACCGGCCTTTCCGCCAGCGAGATCGAGGCGCTGTTCGCCGACGGCACGATTCACGGCGGCATGCTGCCCAAGATCGGCTCGGCTCTGGACGCGGTCAAAAACGGCGTCAAGAGCTCGCACATCATCGACGGCCGCGTCGAGCACGCGCTGCTGCTGGAAGTGCTGACCAACGAGGGTGTCGGAACGATGATAAGCGCGGACTAGCCGATCGGGCTCAAGCAGCGAACGGTCGTGGCGAAGCTGAAGTCGCGATTCGGCAGCATCGGGCGCCACGCCGCGGTGCCGCCGATTTGATCAGGGAGCGGGAGAATGGCGAGCAAACCGGGAGAGCGGCGGCTGCAAATCCTGCAGACGCTGGCCGCCATGCTGGAGACGCCGCGGGGCGAGAAGGTGACGACGGCCGCACTGGCGAGCCGCCTGGATGTCTCGGAGGCGGCGCTCTACCGTCATTTCGCGAGCAAGGCGCAGATGTTCGAGGGACTGATCGAATTCATCGAGACGACGCTGTTCTCCCTGGTCAATCGCATCACCACCGAGTCGACCGACGGCGTCGCGCAGGCGTCGCAGATGGTGGTCGTGCTGCTCGGCTTTGCCGAAAAGAATCCGGGGATGACGCGCGTGCTGATCGGCGACGCGCTGGTCAACGAGGACGAACGCCTGCAGGCGCGCATGAACCAGCTGTACGACCGGGTCGAGGCGGCGCTGCGACAATCGCTGAAGATCGCGCAGGCCGGGGGCGCCTGGGCCGGCGATCCGGTCGCCGACGCCAACGTGCTTCTCGCCTTTGTCGTCGGACGCTGGACGCTGTTCGCCAAATCCGGATTCAAGCGCCTGCCGCAGGACGGCTGGGACGCGCAGCGCAAGTACCTGTTCGCTTAAAGCAAAAGCGAAGGCTACGCCGCGCGCACCGTCGACGGCGCGATCCGGCACCCCGAGATGCGCCACTTGCCGTCGGGCTGTTTTTCCATCGTGTACAAGGCGACGCGCACGGTGTTGTCGGCGTCGATCAGGCGCAGCGGCTGCACGACGATGCCGTCGATCATCGCGCCTTCCAGATACTCGACGTAGCGCGCCGACTCGAGCGCGGCGTACGCCGCATCGACCATCGCGAGGAAGCTCGCGGCGTCGCCGAACTGCTGCTGGATACCGGGCGAGGCATAGCCGAACGCCTTGTCGGCATCGCCGGCGACGATCGCCGCCCGTTGTGCGGCAATGACTTCCTGGATCGCCTGCCAGTCGGCGGCCGTCGGCGCGGTTTGCGCCGGCGCGGCGGCGCCGATCCAGCAGGCGACGACGACGGCGGCGAGTCCCGCGATCGCGCGGCTCACGGTCCACCGGCCAGGCGCGGCGCCGCTCATTGCGCGCTCGTCCCGCACACCGGACACGCCGGGTCCTTCAGCACCCGGACCTCGCGCCACTCCATCGTCAGCGCATCGACCAGCAGCAGGCGGCCGGCAAGCGAGCGGCCGGCCGGCGCGATCAGCTTCAAGGCTTCGGCCGCCTGCGTCGCGCCGACGATGCCGACCAGCGGCGCAAATACGCCCATGACCGCGCACCGCGTCTCCTCGAAGTCGCTGCCCTCGCCGAACAGGCAGTGATAGCAGGGCGCGGTGCCTTCGCGCGCGTCGAATACCGCGATCTGTCCGTCGAAGCGTATCGCCGCGCCGGAGACCAGCGGCCTTTTCGCGGCCACGCAGGCACGGTTGACCGCGTGCCGCGTGGCGAAGTTGTCGGAGCAGTCGAGGACGATGTCGGCGGCGGCGGCGAGCGGTCCGAGCTCGTGCGGACCGACCCGTGCGGCGACACGCTCGATGCGGACCTCCGGATTGACCGCGGCGAGGCGCTCGCCGGCGGCGTCTACCTTGGGCCGTCCGACGTCGGCGGTGCCGAACAGGATCTGACGCTGCAGATTGGTCAAATCGACCTCGTCGGCGTCGACCAGGGTCAGCGTCCCGACGCCGGCGGCGGCGAGAAAGTGGGCGGCCGGGTTGCCCAGGCCGCCGACGCCGACGATCAGCACATGCGCGTCGGCAAAGCGCTGCTGCGCGTCGATGCCCAGCTCGGGCAGCAGCACGTGCCGGCTGTAACGGAGCAGCTGCGCGTCGTCCATCGTCGTTTTCCGTTGCCCGCTCGTTCGAAAGCAAAAACGCCCGGACGAACCGGGCGTTTTGCGCTGCCAAAAGTCGTCGCTTACTGCGGCGTTACCGCGGCGGCGACCGCCTTGGTCGAGGCGATGACCGGAAGACCCTTCAGGCGGTTCAGCGCCTGCTTCAACTGAAAGTCATCGGTCGAGCCGAATTCCAGACGCGGTTGCGGCGCTTCCGCCTTCTTCGCGTTTTCCTGCGTCTTTTCGACCGGCGTCTTGATCGACAGCGTCGCCGCGCCCTCGGCACTGGCGATCGGCGTCTTGCCGTCGAGCAGGTGGTGGTCGAGGTTGGCTTCGCGCAGCCGGTAGTCGCGCCCGTCATCGACCGCGATGTCCGGCTCGATGCCCTTGGCCTGGATCGAACGTCCGCTCGGCGTGTAGTAGCGCGCCGTCGTCAGCTTCAACCCGGCGTTCGGACCCAGCGGGAGGATCGTCTGCACCGAACCCTTGCCGAACGTCTGCGTGCCCATCACTACGGCGCGCTTGTGGTCCTGCAGGGCGCCGGCGACGATCTCCGAGGCCGACGCGGTACCGCCGTCGACCAGCACGACCATCGGCACGCGCTTGACCGCGGCGGGCAGGTCCTTCAGGTAGTCGTCGCTGCGCCCGCGCAGATAGTCGCCCTTGTTCGAGGAAAGACGCATGCGCGCATCGGAGGTGCGGCCGTCGGTGTAGACGACCAGCGAATCCGCCGGCAGAAACGCCGAGGCGACGCCGACCGAAACATTCAGCAGGCCGCCCGGGTCGCTGCGCAGGTCGAGCACCAGCCCGGTCAGCTCGCCCTGCTTGTACAGATCGCGGATCGCCTTGGCGACGTCCTCGCCCGTGTGTTCCTGGAACTGGACGACGCGGATATAACCGTAGCCCGGCTCGATCATCTTGGCGCGAACGCTACGGAAATTGATGATCTCGCGCAACAAGGTGAATGTCAGCGGCGTTTCGGCGTCCTTGCGCGCGATCGTCAGCACGATCGACGTGCCCGGCTTGCCGCGCATTTTCTCGACCGCCTTCGACAGCGGCGGCCCGCGCGTGGAAAGATCGTCGATCTTGACGATCAGGTCTCCGGACTTGATCCCGGCGCGGAAGGCCGGCGTGTCCTCGATCGGCGATATCACCTTGATCAGTCCGTCCTCGGCCCCGACTTCTATCCCCAGTCCGCCGAACTTGCCCTGGGTGTTGATCTGCAATTCCTTGAAGGCGTCGGCATCGAGAAAGTCCGAATGCGGGTCGAGCCCGTGGACCATGCCGTTGATCGCTTCGCGGATCAGCTTGTCGTCCGGCACGACTTCGACGTAGTCGCTCTTGATGCGGCCGAACACGGCCGAGAAGAGCTGCAGATCCTCATAGGGGATCGGAAGCTTCGCCTCGCGCTCGGCCAGCGCCGAGAAATTGAGGCTGAGCAGCAGCCCCAACACCGCACCGATAGCGATCAATCCCGCCTTTTTCCAGCCATTACCCATGTTTGCCTCGTTGTGTCGCGATTGCGCGCATCGCACGCAATCGCCCGGTATGCCGGTATGCGGCGGCCCGAGTGTTGAAAGTCGCTGCGCTCGCTTCCCCGGGCGCGGTCCTCTCGCCGCCGGGTTGCTGCGCAATCATTGCCGGATTGACGTGCGATCCACCGAGCCGGAGCGCCGCTACTCCCAGGATTCTTGCGTCGAAGTATACGCCCGTTTCCCGGGCGCCAGCGCCGACGCCCGTCAGGATTCCCGGCCGGCGATCGACTCGACCCGCGCGTTACTCCGCGAGCTACGTGGACTCGCGCGCAGCCGGCAAGTTCCCCGGGCCCCAATCCGCGGTAGTGAACAACATGCGGGGGCATCCGGAAACGCCTGTTCGGGAAAGAAAAGCTCGGTCGCTCCCGGCGCCGGCGCGCGGGCCTAGCCGGTGATGTCGAAGAGCGCGTGCCCGGTCATTTCCGCCGGCTGCGGCAGGCCCATCATCGCCAGCAAGGTGGGCGCGATGTCCTGCAGCGCGCCCGGGCCGCGCGGCGTCGCGGCGCGGCCGACGTACAGGCAGGGCACGAGATTGAGCGTATGCGCGGTATGCGCCTGACCGGTCACGTCGTCGTGCATCTTCTCGGCGTTGCCGTGATCGGCGGTGACCAGAACCTCGCCGCCGCGTGCACGCTGCGCCGCGACTACTCGGCCGATGCAGGCGTCGAGGACCTCGATCGCGTGCGTCGCTGCCTCGAGCTTGCCGGTGTGGCCGACCATGTCGCCGTTGGCATAATTGCAGACGATCGCATCGTAACGGCGCGATTCGATCGCGGCGACCAGCTTGTCGGTGACCTCGAAGGCGCTCATCTCGGGCTTCAGATCGTATGTCGCGACCTTCGGCGAGGGGACCATGATGCGGTCCTCGCCCGGATAAGGCTTCTCGACGCCGCCGTTGAAAAAGTAGGTGACGTGCGCGTATTTCTCGGTCTCGGCGATGCGCAACTGGCGCAAGCCGCGTTCGGCGACGACGGCGCCGAAACTGTGGGTGATCGTCTGCGGTGGGAAGGCGACCGGCAAGGCCGTGAATTCGTCGCCGTAGCTCGTCAACGTGACGAAGGCGCCGAGCCTGGGGACGCGCTCGCGCCTGAACCCGGTAAACGAAGCGTCGGTCAGCGCCCGCGTCATCTGCCGGGCGCGGTCGGCGCGGAAATTCATGAAGACGACGACGTCGCCGTCATCGATGCGGGCGCCGTCCCCGATCTTGGTCGGTTTGACGAACTCGTCGTTCTCGCCGCGCGCGTAGGCAGCCGCCAATGCCGCCGCGGCGTCGGGCGCCGAATACGGTGCGTCGGCGTCGACGATCAGCCGATACGCCGCCTCGATGCGCTCCCAGCGCTGATCGCGGTCCATCGCGTAGTAGCGGCCGACGATGTCGGCGACGCGGCAGCCCGGGCGCCCGGCGCACGCCGTGTTCATGTACTGGAGCGAGGCTCCGGCGCTGCGCGGCGGGGTGTCCCGGCCGTCGAGAAAGGCATGCACGGCCACGCGCGGCGCACCGCCGTCCGCCGCCATCGCGACCATCGCCGCGATTTGCCGCTCGTGGCTGTGCACGCCACCCGGCGAAACCAGGCCCAGGATGTGCAGAGTCGCCTTGTTGTTTCGCGCCGTCGCCACTGCCCGGACCAGCGCCGGATTGCGCACGAATTCGCCGGTCTCGATCGCATGGTCGATACGCGTGAATTCCTGATAGACGACCCGGCCGGCGCCGATGTTCAGATGGCCGACTTCGGAATTTCCCATCTGCCCGCGCGGAAGGCCGACGGCGAGCTCGGAGGCGTCGATCGTCGTATGCGCGCAGGAGCGCCACAGACGGTCCCAGTTCGGCTTGACGGCACGGCTGATCGCGTTGTCAGGCGCATCGTCGCGGCACCCGACGCCGTCGAGAATCAGCAGCACGACGGGAACGACCGGTGCCGCGGCGGCGGGATGTTCGGTCATCGGGGAATTGGCGATCGCGCTCGAGGTCAGAGGGTTTACGCTATCATTTTACCTTTATCCCCTGCATCGGCCGCGCACCGCGGCCGGCACCCGTGTCGATACTTCAGTTTCTGCAGAACAACTGGCCGCTGGTCCTGGTCATGCTCGTTTCCGGAGCGATGCTCGCGTGGCCGCTGATCGGCAGTCCGCTGTCCACGATGCGCGAAATCGGCGCCGTGCAGGCAACGCAGCTGATCAATCGCAAGGACGCGCTGATCCTCGACTTGCGCG
>DATNAR010000388.1:0-9371 GCA_035607385.1 Casimicrobiaceae bacterium | reverse complement strand
CGACGCGCGGCCGATGCCGCAGGAGCCGCTCTCCGGCCTGGAGGAGCTCGGCCGTGCGCTGCGCTGCCTGCCCGGCGTGGGCCCCAAGGCTGCGCAACGTATGGCGCTGCATCTTCTGCAGCACGACCGCGAAGGCGCGGTGCGGCTGGCGCAGGCCCTGGAGCGCGCGGCGCAGATCGTCCGTCATTGCGAGCGCTGCAACACCTTCACCGAGGACGAGCTGTGCGCGCTCTGCCGTTCCTCCAAGCGCGACGCGGCCTTGCTGTGCGTGGTCGAGACGCCCGCGGACCTGATGATGATCGAGCACACGCAGGCGTACGCCGGGCTCTATTTTGTGCTGATGGGACGACTGTCGCCGCTCGATGGCATCGGCCCGAAGGAAATTCGGCTCGATCGTCTGCTCAAGCGCGCCGCCGACGGCGTAGTGCGCGAGGTGGTGCTCGCCACCAATTTCACCAACGAAGGCGAGGCCACCGCGCACTATATCGGCGAGCTCCTGAGCGCGCGCGGCCTGAAGGTGACGCGGCTCGCCCGCGGCGTGCCGGTCGGGGGCGAGCTGGAGTACGTCGATAGCGGGACGCTGGCGCAGGCGCTGCGGGAGCGGCGGGCGCTCGCGGGCTGACGCAGCGGGCCGCGGCGCTGTCTTCCGTCCGCGGCCCGCGCTGCCTGGTTACTTGCCGATCGGCGGCACCGGAATCATCCCGGGGAACACATAGGCCTGCAGCATTGCGATGATGCCGATGACGGCCGCCCCGGCAATCGAATACCAGAACACCGTGCGGAAGATCGGCCCCAGCGCGTGCGAGCGCTCCGTTGGATCGTCGTAGCAGGCCGCGCACGCCACCATGATCGACTGCGCATCGATCATCTTGCCCATGACGCCGCCGGTCGAGTTCGTCGCCACGGTCAGGATCTCGTTCAGGTGCAGCTGCTGCGCCGTGATCCGCTGCAGGCTGCCGAACAGCGCATTGGACGCGGTGTCGGAACCGGTCAGGAAGACGCCGAGCCAGCCTAGGTAAGCCGCGAAGAACGGATACATGAATCCGGCCGACGTAAAGGCAAGTCCAAGCACTGCGTCGGTGCCCGAATAGCGGGTCAGGAAGCCAAGCCCAAGCACCTGTCCGATCACCAGGACCGGAATCTTCATCCGGTGCGCCGTCTGCACGAAAGCACCCTTCCATTGCGACGCGTTCAGCTTGAGCACCAGCCCGGAAAGGAGCGCGGCGACAAACACGCCGGTACCGGCCGCGGACAGCCAGTTGATCGCGAATCGCGCCGCTTCGGGTTTCGCATCGACCGGAGCAACCGGCGGCATCCGCTGCACCAGGTTATGCAGCGAGGGCATGTCCCACACCGGAAGCGACAGCGTGCCGCCGAATGTCGATCCCAGCAGCGTCGTACTGAACTTGATGCCGGAGAAGAGATTGTTGAGGTAGGCCTTGAACGCCGGCACGCCCCACAGCGCGCAACAGGCGATCAGGATCAGCCAGGGCAGCCACGCGTAGAACGTTTGCGCCGCCGAGTACTTGTAAGCCCATTCCGTTTTGTCACTGGTTATCGCCGCGGTGCTTTTGCCCGCCTTGGCCAGCGCTTCGCGGTCGGACTTGAGCAGGAAGCGCGTTTTCGGATGCCAGACAAAGCGCAGGAACAGGGCGGTGCAGATGACCGAGAAAAGCCCGGAGACCACGTCGGTCATCAAATGCGTCTCGTTGATCCCCGAGGCAAACCACTGCACGACCGCGAACGTGCCGCCGGCGCACAACGCGGCCGGCCACACCTCGAAGGCCTCTTTCCAGCTGCCGCCTTCCATTTTCACGAACGTGACGACCAGCCAGAAAGGCACGAGGATCGACACGAAGGGGAGTTGCCGCCCGGCCATCGCCGACAGTGTCAGCTGGTCGAGCCCGCTAACGGCGGCGAGGGTCACGATCGGCGTCCCGATGGCCCCCCAGGCGACGGGGGCGGTATTCGCGAGCAGGTTCAGCACAGCGGATTGAAAGGGCTTGAACCCCAGACCCACCATCACGGCGCCGGCGATCGCGACCGGAGTGCCGAAGCCCGACGTACCTTCGATGATCGCGCCGAACGAAAAGGCGATCAGCACACATTGCAGTCGTCGGTCGAACGAGATGTGGACGATCGATTCCTTCACGATCTCGAACTGGCCGCTGACTACGCTCATCGTGTACAAGAACATCGCGGCCAGCACGATCCAGATGATTCCGAGAAACCCGGACAGAATGCCGAGCGCGAACGCAGAGACCGCGGACACGACCGGCATCTTGAAGACCAGGCAGACGACGAGAAACGCAGCGATGACGCCGAAGAACGCCGCGTAAGGCGCCGAGATGCCCAGACGCACCGTTCCCTGTGCATCGCGATGCCGGTGCAAGGCTATGAAATACAGCAGCGTCAGAATCGGAATCGCCGCGACGATAGTCGACAAAAAAACATTGCCCGTCGGGTCGTAGTTCTGGTGATACATGGTCCCCTCCCTCGCGCGAATAGCAACAGGTTCTTGTTCGGAGCCCGACGCGGGGTCAGCTTAAATTCAAGCGCAGAGAAGCTTGTTCGCGATCGGGCTTTCGCAGCCGTGCGAGTATATGTCTGGCGGTAGCGCGATGCACGTCCGACGCTGCATCGAACCGCTGAAAAGGCTGACGGTTTGCTTACAGGTCCGTCGGCGCCACGCCTTCGGACCGAGAGGAGAGCTTCAACGGCGCTTTCGCGCCCCCGTCATTTTGTTCCTTGATACAGCATGCTCGGCAGCCAGAGAATGATCTGCGGGAAGATGATGCACAGCGTGAGGCCGATCGCCTGCAGCCCGATGAAAGGCATCGCCGCCTTGAAGATCATCGCCATCGAGATTTCTTTCGGCGCCACGCTCTTCAGGTAGAACAAGGAATAGCCGAACGGGGGACTGAGGAACGCCATCTGCATATTGACCATGAAGATGACGCCGTACCAGAGCGACAGGTCTTCCGCGCTGACACCCGATATGCCGAAAACGCCGCCGAACGTGAGCGCGGTAAGGATCGGCAGGAAAATCGGCACCGTCAGCAGCAGGATGCCGACCCAGTCGAGGAACATGCCGAGAATGAACAGGATCACCATCATCAGGAACAGGATCCCGTAGGGCGGCAGCCCGGTGGAAAGGATCAGGTCGGACACGAACGTCTGGCCGCCCTTGAGGATGAAGAATCCGACGAACATCGTCGCGCCGAAGAAGATCCACATCACCATCGCCGTCGCTTTGAGCGTCGACATCGCGGCCTCGTATAGCGCAGGCCAGGTCAAGCGGCGGTGCAGAGCGCATACGGCAAGCGCGCCGAAGGTCCCGATGCCTGCGGCTTCGACCGGCGTTGCGATGCCGACGAAGATGATGCCCAGTACGAGAATGATGAGCAGTACCGGCGTGATCGTATTGCCCAGCAGACGCAGCTTTTCGCGCATGTTGACCCGCTCCTCGACCGGCAGTGCGGGACCGAGCGACGGGTTGATATAGCAGCGTATGGTCACGTAGGCGATATAGATGCCGGAGAGCAGCAGTCCCGGAAACACCGATCCGATCAACAGCTCGCCGAGCGATTGCTGCGCGACGACCGCGTAGACGATCGCCATCACCGACGGCGGGATCAGGATGCCCAGCGTTCCGCCGGCGAGCAGCGACCCGCAGGCGAGCTTGGGCTCGTACCCGCGCTTCAGCATCGCCGGCAAGGCGATCATGCCCATCGTCACTTCGGTCGCGCCGACGACGCCGACCATCGCCGCCAGAAGCGTGCACGCGACGACGGTGGCAGACGCCAGACCGCCCTTGACCGATCCCAGCCATTTGTAAATGACGTCGAACAATTCCTCGATGATGCCGGCTTTTTCCAGCACAGCCGCCATGAAGATGAACAGCGGCACGGCCGAGAGCTGGTAGTCGGTCATGAACGGAAATATGCGCGACGGCATCATGTTGAGCACCGCGCTGTTGCCGAACACGAACAGGAAAATCGTCGCGAGGCTGCCGGTGCAGAACGCCATCGGCAGGCCCAGCATGAGTAACAGGCCCAGCGCTCCAAAAAGCAGGATGCTCAGCCATTCGATGCCGATCTCGATGCCCATGCCTTACGCTCCCCTGCGCGTGACCAGCAGCACATCCTTGATGAGCTTCGCAACGCCCTGCAGCAGCAGCAGGCCCGCGCCGATAGGGATCGTCAGCTTGACCGGCCAATACTGGATGCCCCATTCGGTAAACGAGTGCTCGCCGAAGGCTACGGAATCGGCCGCGAAACGATACCCGGTAACCACCATCGTGCCGATGAAAATAAAGAAGAACACCGATGTGATGATGTCCGCGATCGCCTTGCCGCGAGGTGAGAACTTCGCGTACACGACGTCGACCCTGACATGCTGGTCTTCGCGGTAGGCGTAGGCGCCGGACAGCATGTACTGCATGCCGAACATCAGGAACATGCTTTCGTGCACCCAGTTCGTCGGCGAATTGAAGATGAAGCGGGCCACCACCTCGTAGTAGTAAACGAAGACCGCCATCAGCGACCACCAGGCGACGTATTGCCCGGCCCTGACGTTGACCCACTCGATGGCGTCGGTCAGTCGCGTATGCAGATGCATGGTCGGATCTTCGCCGACGCCTGCTTCGTGCACCTCAGAAACCGTGCCGCCGACCTCGAGGGTGGCGGTCGGGGCGCGGCCTGCCTCGAGCGCGCGACGCTTGCGCACGAGGCTCGGCAGCAGCGCCGCGTCGACCAGCAGCAGGACCGCCATCAGGATGCCGGCCCATTGCGCCCGCGATTGCCATTGATTGGTCACTGCCTGGGCGACGGCCGCCTCCGCTTCTTTCTGCTTGACGTCGGCTTGCGCTTTCGCGTACTGCGCCGTCTCCTCGGGCGTCGGCGTCTCGGAGCGTGGCTTGGCCTGCACTACCGCGCTATTGGCCTGTTCGAGCGCGGCGAACGTGCGCGAGGTTTCGTCGCGGACTTCGCGCACCTCGGCGGTGCAGTAGATGATGCCGAGGAATACCGGAATGAACACCAACCCCAGCGCGCTGCGCAGATAGAAGCGGTGTATGCCCATGAAGCCGGCGGTGAGCCAGAACAGGTAGGCGATGAACAGCGACGGGCCCGGCGGCAGCGGATTGCGCAACTGGCGCCGGACCAGATAAAGCGCAATTGCCGGGAAGACGATCAGACCGGCCCAGTAGAGCCAGTGCGGCATGACGAAAGTCAGAGAGGGCATGGCGGGCGCATCCATCGCATGCGACGGCCGTTTGGCCGTCGCATGACAATCAGTGCAAGAGAATCCGGTCGGGAAGCAACCGGCTTAGACGTCGATCTTCAGGCCCTTGTACATGTCCGGCGTCACATAACCGCAGGTATGCGACTCCATGACATCGAGCTGGAGCTTGAAGATCTTCGCGGCGTCCTTGTCCTTGTTCGCCCACTTGAACCAGATCGGAACGGCGACGCGCTGGAACTTCGGCAGGTCTTCCGCCGGCAGCCGATTGATCTGGACGCCCGCCTTCTCGAACTTGCCCCAGGCTTCCATGTCGGCCTTCTGGATTGCGCCGTGGTGCACGTTGGAATACACCTGCACCTCTTCGTCTACCCAGGCCTTCATCTTCGGCGAGAGCTTGTTCCATACGTCCATGCGCACGACCAGGTCCATCAGGTCGACCGGCTGATAGACCGATTCCAGGCCCGGAGGCCCCGTCCAGATGTACTTGGACACCTGCTGGAAGCCCAGGTCCCAGTTGACCGCCGGCCCCGTATAGTCGGCCGCGTCGACCGTGCCTTTTTCCAGTGCCGAAAAGACTTCGCCGCCCGGGAGCAAGGTCGTCTTGGCGCCGATTGCGGCGAAGCCTTCGGCGATCATGCCGCCCGGAACGCGCAGCTTCAAATCCTTGAAGTCCTCGATCGTGCGGATCGGCTTCTTCGAGTGGATGATGTTCGGGCCGTGATGAATGCGGTTGACGTAGTACATGCCCTGCTTGGCGAAAAGATCGCGCGCCGCCTGCAGCCCGCCATGGCTGTAGAAGAAGATGTCCCATTCGTGCGGGTAGCGCAGACCCATCAGATACGACGACAGGAACGCCGTTGCCGGCAGCTTACCGGCCCAGTACAGCGTGAACGAATTCATCGCCTCGAGCACGCCGTTCCTTACACCGTCCAGCAACTCGAAGTCGCCGACTACCTCTTTGGCGGCAAAACCCTTGAACTCGAGCTCACCGCCGGTCTTTTCCTTGATGCCGGCACACCAAGTCTTGAATGTTTGCAGCCCTACGCCGGCGGGCCACGACGTCTGGACTTTCCAGGTCGTCGTTTCGGCCGCGGCGGCGTTGCGAATAAAAGGCGCCGACAACGCGGCGCCGCCAGCCGCGATTCCCGCCGCCTTCAGCAGGCGGCGACGGGCCGGCTGGACAGGCTTGGTGACAGCCGTGCTGTCATTGCGATCACTCATATGCTCCTCCTCCGGGTGAACGAAACTCTCCGCTTCGGCCTCTTTTCGGACCGCGACGCAATCTTGCACTCCAATCCGGGCGTAGAGCAAGCAAAATCCCGCAGTGCCGTCCGCCGGCGGGATCTGTCGGCCACCGGCTCCCGAGCTGGGCATGGCGTGCCGAAAACGTTGCAAGCCGCCGGCACGCGGGAGTAACCTCGACTTGGGATGCCGGCGCGGATCCCCGGGGGGAAGGAGGCCTCAATGCTCGTCAGCGAAATCCTGCGCATCAAGGGCAACGCGCTGTTCACGACCGCGCCCGGCGGGTCGGTGCTCGACGCGGTCAAGGTGATGGCGCATCACGACATCGGCTCGCTGGTGGTGATGGACCACGGTCGCATGGTAGGCATGCTGACCTTCGCCGAGGTGCTGCAGGCGCTGTCGCAGCGGCAAGGCCAGCTGGGCGAGCTCAAGGTCAGCGATATCCAGGTGAACGACCCGTTGACCGCGACCACCGGCCTCGACGTGATGGAGCTGCGCCGGGTGATGCTCGAGCGTCATGCGCGCTACGTCCCGGTCATCGACGGCCCGACCTTGCTGGGTGTCGTGTCGTTCCACGACGTCGCCAAGGCGGTCTACGAAGAGCAAAGCTTCGAGAACCGCATGCTCAAGAGCTATATCAAGAACTGGCCGGACGCCGACGAGCAGTAGCGGGCGGGGCTGCCCGCGTCCGGTCGTACATTCCCCCCGAGCCGCCCGCCGTCAATCGCTGCCGAGCAAGAACATCGCGGGTCTGCCGGCAAGACGCAAGCCGGGCGCGGTCCGCCATTGCCCCACCGTGCGGCGGACAATCTGTTCCGATGGCAAGGTCAGATCCGCCGCGACACAGAATAATGTCTGCGGCCGGCAGACGGCGAGCACGGCAGCCACGATCGCCTCGTTGCGATAAGGCGTCTCGATAAACAGCTGCGTCGCGCCGCTCGTTGTCGCCGCTGCATCCAGCGAACGCAGCGCCGCGGCACGCGCTTCGGCGCGTACCGGCAGGTACCCGTGGAAGACAAACTGCTGGCCATTCATCCCGGAGGCCATCAGCGCGAGCAAAAGCGCCGATGGCCCCACCAGGGGCACGACGACAAGGCCCGCGACGTGCGCCGCGGCGACGAGTAACGCCCCCGGATCGGCGACGCCCGGACAACCGGCATCCGAGACCAGCGCAATGTCGTCGCCCGCGAGGGCCGGTGCGAGCAGCGCCGGCACGTCTTGCCGCGGCGTGTGCTCGTTCAATTCGGCGAAGGCAATGTCCTGCAGCGCATGCTCGGACGGCAGCGACTTGACGAACGCCCGCGCGGCCTTCGGTGTCTCGACGACGAAATGTCGGACCCGCCGGGCGATGGCCAGCGTGCGCGCCGGCAGCACCGACGCGGGCTCGACCGCGCCGAGCAGGTTGGGCAGCAGGTAGAGCGTGCCGCGTGCACCGCGCTCGCCGTTCACAGCGGATGCAGGCCTTCGGCAATCAGCATGTCGGTCAGGCGGATCAGCGGCAGGCCGACCAATGCGGTCGGATCGTCGCTCGCCACGCGCGTGAACAGAGCGATGCCCAGCGTTTCGACCTTGACCGATCCGGCGCAATCGTACGGCTGGTCGCGCTCCAGATACGCTTCGAGCGCGGCATCGCCCAGCTGGCGGAATGTGCTGGCGACGTCGACCAGTGCCCGGCGGCAGCGGCCGCTGCGCGCGTCGAGGAGCGCCAACCCGGTATGGAATACGATCGTCCGTCCTTGCATGGCGCGAAGCTGCTCCAGCGCATCGCTCGCGTCGCGCGGCTTGCCTATGGCCGTCCCCTCAAAATCGGCGACCTGGTCGGAGCCGACGATCAACGCGTCGGGATGGGCGGGTGCGACGCCTCGCGCCTTGGCCTCGGCCAGCCGCACCGCCGTATCGCCGGGTGCCTCGCCCGGCCGCGCCGACTCGTCGATCGCCGGCGCCGCGACCGTGAAGGGCATCCCCAGCCGCTCGAGCAGCGCCTTGCGATACGGCGACGACGAAGCGAGCACCAGCGCACGCGTGTTGCGAGGCGAAGTTGTTGTTTTCACGGTTTTCTTTGACACTCGTGGGCAAGCCCGTTATTATGCAACGTTTGTCCTTGCCTGTAGCGGCCGGGCCATGCTCCGCCGATGTGCGACTCGTCGCCGAACGCGGTGTTGGCCGGACCGGAAGGCCAATCCAGATGGCGACTCGGACGACTGACGTCGGCGCGCACGGCCGGTTCGATGCATTCGAATTGGCTGCCGCCGGAACCGATCTGGCCGGCGAGGTCGATGCGCGCACCCTGCGTCGGGCCGCTGATCAATTGGCGGAAGGCCGCGATGCGGCGCCGATGGCGTGGCGGATCAGCGGCGGGCACGACGGGATGGGCAGGCCTTTGCTGACGGTGCGCCTCGATGGCGTCGTTCCGCTGGTCTGCCAGCGCTGCCTGCAGCCTTTCGGCGCGACGATAGCGCAGCAGACCGTTCTGTTGCTGGCGCGCGACGAGGCCGAATTGGCGCGGCTGGATGCGGAAGAGACCGAAGTCGTGCTTGCCAACACGACGCTCGATCCGCGGAACCTGGTCGAGGACGAGCTGTTGCTGTCGCTGCCCTTGTCGCCCCGCCATGACGAGGAAGCATGTGCGGCGGCGCGACGTGCGACGACGGACGACGGAAAGCGCTCGCCGTTCGCCGGACTGGCCGCGCTCAAGACGCGCAATCCGGATTGAGCAGGGCAAGCGGGACGATCAACGACGGAGTCTAGGGAAGCAGCGGCTCGCTTCCGCATCGATCGAATTTCTAAGGAGTCAAAGCAATGGCTGTCCAGCAGAACAAGAAGTCGCCGTCGAAGCGCGGCATGCATCGGGCGCATGATTTCCTGCCGAAGCCGCCGCTCGCGGT
>DATNAR010000384.1:0-2518 GCA_035607385.1 Casimicrobiaceae bacterium | reverse complement strand
CTGCGCGATATCGTCGGCAGCGTCATGCAGGAGGATCAACTGTTCGCCGGATCGATCTCCGACAACATCTGCTTTTTCGATCCCGAACCGGATCAGGCGCGCATCGAGCGCTGCGCAAAGGTCGCCTCGGTGCATCAAGAGATCGCGGCCATGCCGATGGCTTACAACACGCTGGTCGGAGACATGGGGACGGCTCTGTCCGGCGGGCAGAAGCAGCGCATTTTGCTGGCTCGTGCGCTGTACAAACAGCCCAAGATCCTCGTGCTGGACGAAGCGACGAGTCATCTCGACGTGGCGCGCGAGCGCGTCGTCAACGACGCCATTCGCGAGTTGCGCATTACGCGCGTGCTGATCGCGCATCGGCCGGAGACGATTGCGTCGGCCGATCGCGTGATCCGCCTCGGACCCGGAACCGTGCAGTCACTCGGGACGGTGCCGAACCTGCATGCCGGAGAGCGGCGGTCGTCGTTGTTGCCGACTGCTTAGCGTGTTCGGGGTCTGTTCACCCTCACCCCAACCCACCCCAACCCTCTCCCGTCAAGGGAGAGATACCGTCTGTGATGTCAAGCACACTGGGGTCGATAGTCCTGTTGGTTCTTCAGCACGCCGAAGCAAATATGCACGAGCTTGCGCATAGCGGCGCACAGAGCGCTGAGTTTCGCCTTACCCCGTTTGAGCAGTCGCTGGTACAGGGCACGCACATCGGGGTTATGTCGAATGGCCACCACGGCTGCCATGTAGAGGGCCGCGCGCAGACGCGCATCACCGCACTTGGACAGGCGCGGGCGGCCTCTTACGCTCGAGCCCGATTGATGCTCGACCGGCGTGAGCCCGATAAAGGCGGCAGCTTGGGAGGCGCGCCCGAAGTCATGCGCACTGAGCACGCACAGCATGCGGTTGGCCGTCTTGGGGCCGACCGCCGGGATGGTGAGCAGGCGCTCGCGTTCAATCTTCAGTCCCGGGTGCCGATCGATGTGCTCGTCGATGGCCTGCTGCAGTTTGCTCTGCTCTGCGCTCCAGAACGCGATGGCATCGGCGATAGAAGCTTGCACCAGCTGCGGGTCGTGACCCAGCTGCGCCGCCTCGCGGCGATTGAGCTCGCGCCGCAGCTCCGTTTCTACCGTTGCCAAGCGCCCCATGAGTGCCTGCAACTGGCGCACCTCAACGGGCGCCGGTTGCCACACGATGCGCTCAGGCTGCCCAGCGTAGCGCGCCAACACCACGCTGTCTTTGGCATCGGTCTTGGTGCGCACCGCCAGCCCTTCGGCAAACTGACGCAGCTGCCCCGGGTTGACCACTACCACCGTCATCCCAGCCTCGTACAAGGCCAGCGCCAGCGCCTGGTGGTACACCCCAGTGGGCTCCATCGCCGCCACCACCTCTGCCGCAGCGACCTGGGCTTGGCGTTGCACCCACTCGACCAGCTGCACAAACCCGGCCGCAGTGTTGGGCACAATCTTCGAGCGACTGCGCAACGTATCGCGATCCAGCAGCAAGGTGCAGTCGAGCTTGGCTTTCGAGACATCTATTCCGAGTTGAACCACTTTGTGTAAATAACCTTCTTCCGAGTTGAACATGCCCATCCACGCTGACTTGCCTTGTACATGCAGGCTCACCGCTTACTGCGCGGGGCTCTTGGCTACCGTCCAGTCTCGTGGCAGGCGTGAAAGTGAGGCGAAGGGCTTCATCTCTCCCACGGTGTCAAAGCACTCGGGGACCTCACAAGCTGCCTCCGCCTCGGGTCATGGTAGCGAACCATGACCGGAAAACAAGATACAAGGGAGCGGTTTACACCTCGCTCGGCAGCGCGCGCCAGCCGAAATAGCGTTTCACGAACACGTTCTCACCCAGCGCGGCGTCGACAATCTCGTCGAGTGCCGCCAGTCGATCGCGATAGCATTCCGCATACGTAAGGATATCGTTCAGACCGTGCGCGGCTCGGCTCGAGTTGCTGGCTCGGTTGAACCAGCACAGCGCGTACTTGGGCAATCCCCGGTGGCGCTGGAGGAAGTCGCAGATCCGGCGGCCGATCCGATCCAACATGAACTCGAAAGCCACCGCTTCGATCAGCGTCGCAAAACCAAGATCCATCGGCGTCGCATAAGGGCGAGGATCAGCCACGACGGCGTCGAACTCCTCCTGCGCTTGCGCACGCAGAACCGGCAGCTCGCGTCCGATGCGAGAGACGATCAGCATGGCCTCGAGCGGAGACGGGCGATCGAGCCCGTTTCGATCGAGCTGGATCGGCTCCAGCAGGTCGAGCCGCAGACGGTCGACGACTTCGGCTGGAGCGATTGACCGAAGAAAGGCGACGATCCGCGGCCGGTGCAGATGGGTCAGCGCCACGCGCCGCAGGAAGGCGTCGTAGCCGGCGGCATCGGAGCGCCCCGCCTCCAGCGCGCGGAACATCGCGTGTTCGGTAAATTGCTCGGCATGATCGAGATAACGCTTGCACAACGCAGCACGCGAGAACATGGACGGCCCCCTTTTTGTCGCCAGTCGATGCGGCCGGATGATT
>DATNAR010000369.1:0-3102 GCA_035607385.1 Casimicrobiaceae bacterium | reverse complement strand
CGTGCATCCGCTGGAGGAATTCAGTTACGCCGAGTGGAAGAAGCTGATGGCGATCCACGTCGACGGCGCGTTTCTGACGACCCGGGCCTGCCTGCCGCACATGTACGCCTCGGGGCGCGGCGGCAGCATCATCTACATGGGCTCGGTCCACTCGAAGGAGGCGTCGGTGCTCAAGGCGCCGTACGTCGCCGCCAAGCACGGGCTGATCGGCCTGGCCAAGGTCGTTGCCAAGGAGGGGGCGAAGCACGGCGTGCGCTCGAATGTGATCTGCCCCGGTTTCGTGCGCACGCCGCTGGTCGACAAGCAGATCCCCGAGCAGGCGAAAACGCTGGGCATTTCCGAGGACGACGTCATCAGGAAGGTGATGCTCAAAGACACGGTCGACGGGCAATTCACGACCTTGCAGGACGTCGCCGCCGTGGCGCTGTTCTTCGCCTCATTCCCTTCGAACGCGCTCACCGGCCAGTCGCTGGTCGTCAGCCACGGCTGGTTCATGCAGTAATGGCGTGACCCGGGCGCGCTTGCCGCGCGTTCGTCAGCTGCAGCAGGACTTGGCGCCGGCCTCGGCGCCGACGTCGGCGCGCGGCGCGCAACCGCAACCGCTCCGCGGTGGCTCGTCGGGGCTGGCATCGGCGTCGCCGACGACGGGAACACCGCTCAGCGTGTGAAAGGTCTCCCAGGCGATGCCGGCAGGGTCGGTCACCCAGTATTTGTCGGACCGCGCATAGCAGCAATCGGCGTTCCTTTCCGCGACCAGTTTCCGATCCGCCGCAAGAAGCTGCGTCTCCATCGCGTTAAGTTCGGCCGAGCTGTCGACCTGGAAGCCGAGATGATTGACGCCGCCTTGGCCACCGCGCGTCGAGATGGCGAAGTTCACACGCGGATCGTCGAGCATCCATTTGGCGTAATCGTCCTTGTGCACCGTGGGCTCGGCGGCGAACAGCGTCGAATAAAACCGGATGCCGGCGGCGAGATCGGGCACCGAGACGTGGACATGAAATCGTTTCATGCGGCTCTCCTCTTCGGTCGTACCGTGGGTTTCGGGATCGTATGCACCCGCTGTGCTGCGGGGTCGGACGCGCAGGCGGTGACGCAGGCCTCCGGCCCGTCGCCGGCGTCAGCGCAGACGCGGCAGCAGTTTTCGCTCAGATAGGCGACCAGCCCGCGCATGGCGGAGAAATCGGTCGCGTAAAGGATGAAGCGGCCCCGCTGTCGCGCCGACACCAGCCCGGCCATCGCGAGTTCTCGGATATGAAACGACAGCGTCGCTGCCGGCAGGCCGAGCTTCCGCCCGATGTCTCCCGCGGGGAGGCCTTGGGGGCCGTGTTCGACCAGCAGACGGAATATACCCAGCCGCGTCTCGTGCGCCAACGCTCCGAGTGCGCGCAGGGCTGATGATGTTTCCATGTTTCCAGAATAGTGGAAACATATAGATCACGTCAAGAGGTTTTCTCCTTTTTTTTGACTTTGCCACCACCGCCAGAGCAGCCAGGGTATACCGGCCAGCGAAACGACCGCCCACAAAACGACCGCCTGGGCGCTGCGGCTCGCCGGCGGCGGCAGCAGGTCGGCGTCGCGCAACTCGGCGGGAAAAGGGCGGGGCGGCACCGGAATGATCTTGGCCTGACGCCGGTCGCTGGGAAGCCGCGCCGCGTACTCGCGCCCGGTGACCACCGCATAGTCGCCCCAGACGCGACTCGATGGAAGTTGCGGCACGCGCAGCCACACCAGCGCCTCGATGTCCTGGGCGAGCATCGTCTCGAACGGCGTGAGCTGGCGCGAACCCGGTTGCGTGGGCAAGCGCAGCAGATCGGCTGCCGTTTCTTCGAACGCCGCGGCCGGAAACATGCGGGTGCCGTCCTCGCTCAGGTAGTCGAACGCTTGCCGCGCCCTGGCGAGGCTGCGCTCGCGCAGTGCGACCCACGGGACGGCGAGCCAGGCCAGGACGCGGCCGACCGGTTTTCGCGCCGGGACGTTCCAGCCGAGCGCGCGCAGCGCGTCGATGCTGATGCCGGCGCAGTTCATCGTCACGTTGCCGTAGACGAGCTGGTGCCGGTAGAACTGGTTATAGACCCGGTTGAGCGCCCCTTGCACATGCGCCGCCGTGCGGTCGTCGCGGAGGATCGCGACCAGCAGATGCGACGGCCGGTACCAGGCCTGACCGCTATTGAGGTCCGCGAGGTAGCGGTCGAGCGGCAACGCAGCGGCGATGATGCCTTTTTCGCTGAACAGATCGAGCGTGTAGAAATTGTTGGCCATCCAGTCGTCGATCGCACCATTCGGTCCGACGCGGCCGGTCACGATCGCGAAATGGCCGCCGTGCGCTTCGTCGTCGTCGCCCTGGGCGCCGTTGAGCATCGCCGCCAGCACCGGCTTACCGACGCAGCCGCCGGCAGCACCGGGTGTGCGCTCCCACAGGCCGATGGCGGCGAAGCCGCTGGTTGCGCCGCCGCGCGGCTGCTCGCGCAGCAGCTTGCGCACCGCCTCGGGCGATGCATCGGCGGCAGTAACGCCAGACTCCACGGCGGGAACGCCCACGTCCAGCCGAAAATCCTCGGGCCATATCGCGCGGGCGGTGAACCGTCCTGCCGCGATTTCGCCGCGCATTTTCAGCGTCCTTCCGGCGAAATAGGCGACCGAGGCGGCGTTGTAATACGAGCGATTGAGCGGGATTTTCGGCACGACGTCGAACGCCATCGTCGTGCCATCGACGCTGACTTGCCTGCCCGCCGCGTCGAGTCGCGCGCCACGCAGCACCGCCGGCGAGCCGACCCAGATCAGCGTCGGATAATCAGCCGGGGCTCCGGGTGCGTGACTCGCGGCCCAGCGCGCGACATCGTCGAACGCGGTGGCACCGCGGGCGAACCCCGCGACAGGAAGGCCGCGGCGCGGAACCGCGATCGCCTCGTCGCGGAAATACCACAAGGCCTGCGGTATCGCGTCGCAATCGGTGCAGCGTCCGTCGGTCAGGCGGAAATCGCCGGCGCGGTAGAGACCGATAGCGCCGTCGATGGCCGCCGGATGCTCTGTCACGGGCCCGGTCATCTCGGGTTTCTAGACGTTGGCCGGCGATCGCTGGTCGGTGCGCGCTGCGCGGTGCGC
>DATNAR010000367.1:0-3094 GCA_035607385.1 Casimicrobiaceae bacterium | reverse complement strand
GCTCCTGCGCAGCTCCGACTGCGCCAGCGTGTAGAGCTCTTCGATGCGCGGCTCGATCACCTCGGCCAGCGTCTGCCTCGAGAGCTTGCGCGGCCCGCGCTCGCCGACGCCGGGCACTTCGATGATGTCGCCCGGGTCGGCCAGCTGGCGCAGCGCGCAACCGTGACGGAGCTTGAGCTCCTCGGCTTCCTTGGTCGGCGTGCGCAAGGTCATCGCGATGTCGTTGGTGACCTGGTCGCCGGCGATCGGAATCACCGCCGTGTGGCGGATCGCGCCGCCGGTGAAAACGGCGAGGTCGGTCGTGCCGCCCCCGATGTCCATCACGCACACGCCCAGGTCCTTTTCGTCCTCGTTCAGCACCGCGAGCGCGGACGCCAGCGGCTGCAGCATCACGTCGTTGACCTTGAGCCCGCAGCGCCGCACGCACTTGGTGATGTTCTCGACCGCGGATACGGCGCCGGTGACGATGTGCACTTTCACCTCGAGCCGCACGCCGCTCATGCCGAGCGGCTCGCGCACGTCCTCCTGGCCGTCGACGATGAATTCCTGCGGCAGGATGTGCAGCACCTGCTGGTCGTTCGGTATCGCGATCGCCTTGGCCGTCTCGATGACGCGGTCGATGTCGGCCTGCGTCACTTCCTTTTCCTTGATCGCGACCATGCCGCTGGAGTTGAGGCTCCTTATGTGGCTGCCGGCGATGCCGGTGTAGACCTCGGTGATCGCGCAATCGGCCATCAGCTCGGCTTCCTCGAGCACGCGCTGGATCGACGCCATCGTCGCCTCGATGTTGACGACGACGCCCTTCTTCAGCCCCCGCGCCGGCTGCGTGCCCAGACCGATGATGTTCAGCCGCTTGTCGGCAGTGACCTCGGCCACGATCGCGACGATCTTCGACGTTCCGATGTCGAGCGCGACGATGAGGTTTTTGCTGTCCTTGACCATGTTGTTCTATCCCCGGGACGCTTTTCTGGGCGGTCGATCGGCTCCGCCGGACACGCGCGCGGCGAATCCGTTGCGATAGCGAAGGTCGGCGTAGTCGATGCGCGCGCCGCCGCGCGCGAGCGGATCCAGCGTCTGGCGGTAGTAGGCGACGAAGCGCGCCAGGCGCTCGCCCGGGTCGGTGCGGCCCAGCTCGATCGTCAATGGCGTGCTGCCCGCCGCGACCAGTTGCCAGCCGCCGCGGGGCGACCGGCGGATCGCATTGATCGCGCGTCCGGTCGGCCGGAGCGCCGCGACGAAGGCGCGGTACTGCGCGGCGACTTCCGCCGCCGAGCCTTCGGGCCCGGTGAACTGCGGCAGGTCGCCGTCGAAGTCGGCGCTGAACACTTCGCCTTCGGTGTTGATCAGCATGTCATCGTTCCAGCGGGCGAGCGGCTGGTGCTCGTCGACCTCGACCTCGAGCCGGTCCGGCCACTGGCGGCGCAGCGCCACGCGACGCACCCAGGGCACGCGCTGCAGCGACGCGCGCGCATCGGCGAGACGCAGCGTGAAGAACGTGCCCCTGACCTCCTCGCGCAGCACTGCTTCCAGATGCGCGGGATTGGCGCGCTGCAAGGGTCCGCCGATGACGATCTTGTGCAACGCGAATAACGGCTGGCGGACGGCCCACGCGACGGCGCCCCATGCGAGCATCGTCGCGGCGGCGAAGGCGAGAACCAGCGCGACGGCGTTGAGCTGGCGCGGGTTATCCCACATGGGCGCCTCGCAGGATCTGGACGCAGAGCTCGGGGAAGTCCATGCCGGCCTGCCGCGCCGCCATCGGCACCAGGCTGTGCCCGGTCATGCCCGGCGAGGTGTTGACCTCGAGGAATGTCCATCCGCCGTCGGGCCGGAGGATCAGGTCGAGCCGTCCCCACCCGGTGCAGCCGACGATGTGGAACGCATCCATCGATTGCGCCTGGATGGCGCTCTCGACGTCGGCGTCGATGCCGCACGGACAAAAGTACTTGGTCTCGTCGGAAAAATACTTGTTGTGGTAATCGTAGTTGCCCTGCGGCGCTTCGATGCGTATCAGCGGCAGTGCGCGATCGCCGAGCACGCCGACCGTCAGCTCGACGCCGGCGACGAACTCCTCGACGATGACCAGATCGTCGTGCTCGGCGGCGGCGCGATACGCGATCGCCAGCTCGTCGTGGTCCACCGTGGCCACCTTGCTGATGCCTATCGTCGAGCCTTCGCGCGCCGGCTTGACGATCAGCGGCAGGCCGAGCTCGGCCACGATCGCCCACCAGTCGGAGCCGGCGTCGACGACGCGATAGCGCGGCGTCGGAATCGCGCTGGCGGCCCAGACCAGCTTCGTGCGCCACTTGTCCATCGCCAGCGCCGAGGCCATCACGCCGCTGCCCGTATACGGAATGCCCAGCACTTCGAGCGCGCCCTGCACGGTGCCGTCTTCGCCGAAGCGGCCGTGCAGCGCGATAAAGACGCGTGCGTATCGGTCGCGCTCGAGCTCGAAGATCGAGCGTTCCGCCGGATCGAACGCATGCGCGTCGATACCGCGGCCCTTCAGCGCCGAGAGGACCGCGTTGCCGGACAAGAGCGAGATCTCGCGCTCGGACGACGGCCCGCCCATCAACACGGCCACCTTGCCGAATTCATCGCCGTGATTCATGCGTGGCTGCCTGCGACATCGAGTTGATGGGCCGCTTCGCCCTCCCGCACCGGCCGCTGCGCGGCACCGCGTCGGGCTCGCCCCATCAACACCGCCACCTTGCCGAATTCGCTCATCGGGCCTCCCCGATGATGCGGACTTCCTGCTCGAGATCGACGCCGGTCTCGCGCCGGACGACGGCGCGGACGTGCCCGATCAGCGCCTCGACGTCGGCCGCGGTCGCGACGCCTTCGGCATTGACGATGAAATTGGCGTGCTTCTCCGAGACGCGCGCGCCGCCGATCGCATACCCTTTGAGCCCGCAGCTTTCGATCAGGCGCGCGGCATGGTCGCCTTCCGGATTGCGGAACACCGATCCCGCGTTCGGCAAGCCGAGCGGCTGCGTTGCAATCCGTTGCGTCAGCAGCGCTTTGATGCGTCCGCGCGCGTACGCGCCGTTGCCCGGCGGAAAATCGAACCACGCCGCGGTGAATGCGATATCGT
>DATNAR010000311.1:0-3756 GCA_035607385.1 Casimicrobiaceae bacterium | reverse complement strand
CGTGCCCGGAGTCTATGTCGCCGGGCAAGCGATGCACGACATGCTTGGCCAGCGCCGGCCGTTCCTGACCGCCAAGCGCCTGCTGACCAACCAGACGTTCCGCGAGATCTACCGGACCAGCACGCTCGACGTCGACCAGCGGCTGAAGATAACCAGCCTCACGTTCCTGTTCACCGACCTCAAGGGCTCGACCGATCTGTACGAGCGCGTCGGCGACCTGGTGGCGTTCGACATCGTCAAGGAGCATTTCAGGATCCTGCACGAGATCATTGCCGCCGAATCGGGAGCGGTCGTCAAGACGATCGGCGATGCGGTGATGGCGACCTTCGCCACGCCCGATCGCGCGATCGCCGCAGCGCTGCGCATCCGCGCCGCGATGGGCGACCTCAACCAGCGACGCCATAACGAGGACATGCTGCTGAAAATCGGGATACACGAGGGCCCGTGCCTCGCAGTCATGCTGAACGATCGCCAGGACTATTTCGGCCAGACGGTCAATATCGCGTCGCGCGTCCAGGCGCTTGCGGTATCGCACTCGATCCTGGCGACCGGATCGGTCGTAGACCATCCGCAGTCGACCGAACTGCTGCAGACCGACGGCATCAAGCCGATGTCGCGCCGCCTGCCGTTGCGCGGTATCGCCGACGAAGTCGCGGTGTACGAAATACCGTAAAGAGCCGGTATGACGGCAAGTTGCTATCTTTGCGCCATCGGCAACAAGACGATCCCCGATACCGATGCCGGGGACGCCGTGGGCGTTTGCAAGCTATGCCACGTGCTCGCCTGCCAGGGTCACGCCATCCGCGATGCGAACTATCCGCGCTGGATTTGCGCGCTTTGCGATCTGACGCTGCTCACCGTTGCCGCGGTGCTGCAGAGCGGCGACGAGGGCGCACAGCCGGACGCGTTGAGCGAGGTCTCGGAAGAGGTGATCCGGGCCGCACGATCGATACGCTCGGCGAGACAGTATTTCCGGAATCGCCCGAGGAAATCCTGGGACTGGCTCCAGCGTGCCGCCGACGAATTTCGCGGCTTGCCCGCGTCGGCGCTCGACGGCGAGTTGTCGCGGCTGTGGCGCGACATGTCCGACGACGGCCAGGAAATGATCCGCTGCGCGCTGGCCATCGCCGACAAGCTCGAGGTTCGCGATGCGGATTTGATCGGTATATTGCGCGGCGTTCGCGCGGGGACAGCGCGCCGTGTCTGAGAACTTCAACGCTCTCGGCGATCCGGGCTGGGCGTCGCCGGGACAGGTTTCGGTGCCGCAGCAGACCTGGGACAAGACCTCGCTGCGCAACGAACGGTACGTTCGGCTGACGCGCAGCGACAACCAGACCAAGAACGTGTTCAAGGTGATGCCGCGCGAGGGGGCTGCAGGGGACGTCGTTTGGGTGAGTCCCGGTCAACTCGGCCTGGCGGCGAAAGAGGTCGCCGCCGTCGTCATCGAGGCCGCAGACAAGAATGCGTACCAGTGGATGCAGCTGGTCGGAACCGAATGGGGTCGGCTGACGCTGGCCGGTCTGGCGCTGGGCCTGATCGGGATCGGCATCGACGCCGCGTTCGACATCGGCAAATACCAGCTGCTGTTTCCGACCAGCGATACCGTCGCGGCCTGGGCCCGGGTCGTCGCCTACGTCCTGAAGGCTCTCGGGCTGTTGATCGTATTTCTGCAGGCTACCTGGTTCAGGAAGGATTGACGGCGAGCGACGCGTTCGTGTCAGCGCTCGTCGCGCGCATCGTCGAACATATCGTGCAGCAGATACTGCTCGAGCGCCGCGGTGTCGGCCGGTCGGGCCGACAGCGTGACGACGCGGCCGTGGCGCCCCGAATCCCAGGTGAAATCTTCCTTGGAGTATTGGCGGATGATCGCGATGATCCTGCGCACGACCGCGATTTGCATGTTCGGGTTGGTGCCCTTGCGCACCTCGATCAACTGCGGCGTGCGCCGGCCCATCTCGGTGTTCCAGCCGAAAAACTCGAACGCCGCATCGTCGTAGGTCATCCGCTTCATCTGAAACATGCCGCCGCCCCGGATCGGCATCTGCGCGGCGACGCCGCGCGCGCCGCCGGGAAGATTGGCGGCGATCTTGGTATTGAAATCGACCTCGGCATTGTCTTGCGCGGACTCGGCCACGCCGCGCGCGCGCCGATTGGCCTGTACAAACGAAAGGAAGTCGCCTTGCGCCGGAGGTCTCGCTTGCGGCGGCGCCGGGATGGCGGCGATCTGCGGCGGGGCGATGACCGGCGATCGAATCGCCGGGGCCTCGAGGCGCGGCATCGCGACCATCGGCGGCGGTCGCACCCGTGCGGCCGGTGGTCGCGTCTTCGGGGACGGCGCCGCGGCGGGCTCGGCCGGAGCGGACGGCGGCGAGGGCAGCGGCGGCTTCGCCTCGGCGATCTCGACCTGGACCGGGGCGCTTTCCTGGTCGAACGCCTGCTGCTCGACGCCGGGGATCGGCGGGTGGGTGACGAACAGCAGCAGCGCCGCCATGTGGACGAGCAGCGATACCGCCGCCGTTACCCATACCTTGCGAATGGTCACAACATCCTGCCGCGTGGCAGGCTTGTGAAACAAATGACTCATTGGCCACTCGTCGGGCGGTGGCCGCGGGTTGGGGATGGAGATAAGGGTGGGCATCGGTTTGGGCTGCGAGCCCCGGCTATTGAATAGTCGCACCGGAGAATCCACAGATTCAATACGAGCCGAAGACGGGGGTTTTGTTCCCATCCCCGGGGCAGCGCGCTGTCAGCGTCCAGTCCGGATCGCGCTGGGCCAAAATCGGCTACGCTCGCGGTTTTGCAGCCAGCCCCCATCTTAGCAATGTCCTCCGCCCTGTTCACGCCGTACAAGCTGCGCAAGCTCGCGCTCGCCAACCGCATTGTCGTTTCGCCGATGTGCCAGTACTCGGCCGTCGACGGCTGCGCGACCGACTGGCACATCGTGCATTGGGGCCAGCTGCTGCAGTCGAGCGCCGGAATGTTCACGATCGAAGCCACCGCGGTATCGGCGACCGGACGCATCACCTACGGCTGCCTCGGCCTGTACGACGACGCCTGCGAGACGGCGATCCGCGAACGCCTGGCGATTGCGCGCGCGAATGCGCCGCCGATGCCGGTGGCGATCCAGCTCGCGCACGCGGGGCGCAAGGGCTCGTCGCAAGTGCCGTGGGAAGGCGGGCAGCTGATCCCCGTCGCGCAGGGTGGCTGGACACCGGTGGCGCCGTCGGCGATCCCCCAGCTCGAGCACGAAACCCCGCCGGCAGCGCTCGACACCGCGGGGCTGCTGCAGATCAAGGAGGAATTCGTCGCCGCCGCGCAGCGCGCAGCGCGGCTCGGACTCGACGCGCTCGAGTTGCACTGCGCGCACGGGTACCTGCTGCACGAATTCCTTTCGCCGCTATCGAACCGGCGCGAAGACGCCTACGGCGGTTCGTTCGACAACCGCGTGCGCTTTCCTCTCGAAGTCTTTGCCGCGGTGCGCGACTGCTGGCCGCAAGACAAGCCGATGGGTGTGCGCATCTCGGCGACCGACTGGGTCGACGGCGGCTGGACGATCGAGGACTCGATCGCCCTGGTCCGGCGTCTCAAAGCCGGCGGCTGCGACTGGATCGACACGTCGAGCGGCGGCATCTCGCCGGCGCAGAAGATTCCGCTCGGTCCCGGCTACCAGGTCCCGCTGGCGCACGCGATACGCCGCGCGACCCACATCGCCACGATGGCGGTGGGCCTGATCACCGAGGCCAGGCAGGCCGAGGC
>DATNAR010000298.1:0-9059 GCA_035607385.1 Casimicrobiaceae bacterium | reverse complement strand
CCGCCGGTTACCGGCGCCACGACGACGCACGACATGACGTGCAGCGCGGTGTGCAGCCGCATCAGCGCGTGGCGGCGCGGCCAGTCGATTTCGAGGCTCAGCATTTCCCCCGATGCCGGTTGCGCCGCGCCCAGCGCGCTGATGTGCCGCACGCTGCCCGCGTCGTCGCCCTTGCGCGTGTCGGCGATGGCGATGCGCTCGCCGCTGTCGCGCACCAGCACGCCGGTGTCGCCCATCTGGCCGCCGCCCTGCGGATAGAAGATCGTGCGGTCGAGCTCGATGCCGCGCTCGTCGACGGCGACGACCCGCGCCCGGGCGGTCTTCAGATAGGCGTCGTCGCGGAAAAGGAGCTCGGTGCTCATGCGAAGCAGGCTGAAGAATGCGGCTCGCGTGCGAGCAGTACGCTAGAGAATCTGCGAGAGAAACGCGCGGGTCCGATCGACCTTCGGATGATCGAACAGCTCGGCCGGCGGACCCGATTCGACGATGACGCCGCCGTCGGTGAAATACACGGTGTCGGCGAGCTCGCGCGCAAAGCGCATTTCGTGCGTCACCAGCATGCAGGTCATGCCTTCGGCCGCGAGCTCCCGTATCGTGTTGAGCACTTCCTTGACCGTTTCCGGATCGAGCGCGGCGGTGACCTCGTCGAACAGCATTACCTCGGGCCGCATCGCCAGCGAGCGCGCGATCGCCACGCGCTGCTGCTGGCCGCCGGAGAGCTCGCCGGGATAAACGTCCTGCTTCGCGGCCAGCCCGACCTTCTTCAGCAGCGCGATCGCCCGCTCGCGCACCTCGTCGCGCGGCTCCCGCAGCACGTACACCGGCGCCATCATCACGTTTTCCAGCGCGGTCTTGTGCGGGAACAGGTTGTACTGCTGGAACACGATCGACACCTCGCGGCGCAGCGCGAGCCGTTCCTTGTCGGTCGTCAGGCGATGTACCTCGAAATCGGCGACGCGGATGCTGCCGCTGTCGATCGGCACCAGCGCGTTGATGCAGCGCAAAAGCGTCGACTTGCCCGAGCCGGACGGCCCGATGATGCAGACGACGCCGCCTTTGGGCACGTCCATCGACACGCCTTTGAGCACCTCGACCTCGCCGAACGACTTGTGCACGTCGACCAGCGACACGATAGGGCGGGCTTCGGGCACCGATTCGGTCATGGCGTCTAGACGTTGACCGCGTACCGGGCTTCGAGCCGCACAGTCCAGCGTGCGATCGGGTAGCAATAGATGAAAAACCACAGCAGCACATAGCCGTAAAACGACAGCAGCAGCCCGGGACGGTTCTCGGCGGACAGCGCCTGCCGGGTCAGCGTCATCATCTCGTTGACGCCGACGATCGAGGCCAGCACCGTGGCCATCGTCAGGATCGCGTACAGGTTCATCCAGGGCGGCAGCATGCGCTTGACGCACTGCGGCAGGATGATCATCCACAGCGTCTGGCGGCGGCTGAAGGCAAGCGAGGCCGCGGATTCCCACTGCGCGGTGGGGATCGACTGCATCGCGCCGCGCAGGATCTCAGAGACATTGGCCATCACCGGAAGCGCCAGTCCCAGCGTCGCCTTGACCCAGTCGGGCAGTGGAATCGTGAAGCCGAAGATCCGGATCTGGAACGGCAGCAGGAACATGCAGTAGAACAACAGCACCAGCCACGGCGCGTTGCGGAAGAAGTGGGTGGCGAGCCACGCCGCGCGCTGCACCGGACGTCGCAGCGACAACTGGCCGAATCCGAGCAGCACGCCGAACGCCGTGCCGGCTGCCATCGCCACAAAACTGATCGCGAGATTGAATACGAACCCGCGCGCCAGCAGCGGCGTCCATTTCCAGATCGTCGCGAAGATCGACGGCTGGTCGGCGCCGGCCTGCGCCTGGGCGATGCCGCAACCGATCACGAAGATGGCGAACAGCAAAGCACCGTGCTCGGCGCGTAGCGACAGGCGCGGCGAGCCGGCGCGGCGCTCGACCGCGGCGCGGCGGGAAAGGCGCGCCGCGGCCGGCAGCAGCACCGGCAGATCGGTCGAACGCAAGGCCCCGTCGCTCACTGTCCAAACCCCGGCACCTTGATGGCGCGCTCCCACCGAGTCATCAGGTAGACGAGCGCGCCGACCAATCCGAAGTAGCAGACGAGCAGCACGTTCATCATCACCGGCACGTTCAGTTCATCCGACCAGATCTGGCTCGACACGTACAGCATCTCGGGCACAGCGATCGCGTAGGCCAGCGTCGTCGTCTTGACCAGATTGACGAGGTTGTTGTTGAGCGCCGGCAGGCTGATGCGAAATGCCAGCGGCAGCACGATCAGCGCGTAGGCGCGCAGCCGGCTGAAGCCGAGCGATTCGGCCGCTTCCAGCGTCGTCTTCGGCACCGCCTCGACGCCCGAGCGGAAGATCTCGACATTGAATGCGCCGGCGAAAAACGACAGCGATATGATCGCCCAGGTCACGTTGCTGACCAGCGGCTGATTTCCGGTGCCGAGCGAGCTGCGCAACAGGCTGCCGACGCCGAAGTAGAAGAAATACAGCTGCACCAGCGGCGGCGTGTTGCGGAAGAACTGGATGTACCAGTAGACGACTTTGCGGGTGACCCGCAGCCGCGATCCCTGCAGCCAAGCACCGACGACGCCGATCAGCACGCTCAGCACGATGCAGATCAGCGAGAGCTTGACGGTGGTCAGGAAGCCGTCGGCGAAACGATGGCGATCGAATGGATCGTAGAAGATCGTGAGATTGATGCCGGTCGTCTGATACAACCAGCGAAACCAGTCCCAGATGACCTGCATCGGCCGCCCCTGTTCGGCACGCGGCGGCCGCGGCGGACGCGGCAGTCACGCCGCGTCCTGGAAAGCCGCCGCCGCGCCGGCCGTTACTTGTATTTGTCGTGCATCTCCTGCGCCCACTTGGTGGGCTTGATTCCCCACTTCTTCTCGAGCTGCTCGATAAAGCCTGTCTTGTGCCAGTCGGTGATCGTCTTCGACATGAAATCGGCAAAGCCTTTTTCCCCCTGATTGACCGCGAGACCCCACGGCACGAAGAGGATCGAGTCCAGCGGCATTTCATAGTTGGCCCAGTCGGGCTTCTGCATCTCGCCGATGATGGCGGTGTCGTCGTAGGCGAAGCCGACGCAGTTGCCGTTCTTCAGCGCCGCGTATGCCTCGGCGGTGCCCGGAAAAGCGACGCCTTCGATGCCGTATTTTTCCTGCAGCTCCTTGTTGTAGAACGAGCCCTGGATCAGGCAGACCTTCTTGCCGCGAAGCTGGTCCCAGCTCTTGAGGTGCTCCGACTTCGGCGCCATGACGTTGGTGCCCGAGCCGTAGTACGAGGGCTCGACGATGTCGACGATCTTCCGCCGCTCTGGCGTGTCGCTCATCGTCGCGATCATCAGGTCGATCTTGCCCTGCTGCAGGAACTGGATGCGGTTCGACGCGACGACCGGGACGAGCTCGAGCTTGACGCCCAGGCGCTTGGCGACGTCGGCGGCCAGGTCGGGTTCGAAGCCGACGATCTTGCCGGACGGGTCGAGATATCCGAACGGCCGGTAATCCGCCTTCGTCCCGACGGTGAGCACGCCTTTCTGTTTGATTGTCTGCAGGACGTCCGCGCGCGCGCCAGAGGCGAGCACCACGGCCAGCAACAGACCGGAAGCAAGCAACGACAGTAGTCTCTTCAGCATTTTGAACCCTCGTCCGAATGATGCATTGATCTTCAGGAAGCCGCCGTGCGCTTCCACTCCCCCACGCAATCGCCCAATGCCTGGTCGATGATCGCCAGCGCCCGATCGATTTCGTCGGGCTTGACGGTAAGCGGCGGCGCGATCCGCCATACCGCGCCGCGTGTCGGCACCTGCCGGATGTTCATCGACAAGCCGAGCTCCATGCAGCGCGCCGTCACCCGCAAACCGAGCTGATGCGCGGGCTCGCGTGTCTCGCGATCCTTCACCAGCTCGACGCCGAGCAGCAGTCCCTCGCCGCGCACGTCGCCGATCACCTCGTAGCGCTGCTTGAGCTCGAGCAAGCCGTTCTTCAAGCGCTCGCCCATCGCGCGCGCGTTGGCGGCAAGCTGCTCGCGCTCGAGCACATCGAGGACCGCCAGCCCCACGGTGGCCGGCAGAGGATCGGACACGTGCGAAGTGTAATTGGCGAAGCCCTTGCTGTAGCAATCCTCCTCGATCTCGGGGCTGGTCGCGGTGGCGGCAAGCGGCAATCCCCCGCCGAGCGTTTTCGACATCGTCAGGACATCGGGCGTGACACCCAATCCTTCGAAGGCGAAATTGCGGCCGGTGCGTCCGAACGCGGTCTGCGCCTCGTCGAAGATCAGCAGCATGCCGCGCGCGTCGCAAAGCTTGCGCAGACGCTTGAAATAGCCGTCCGGCGGAACGATGATGCCGCCGGCGCTCAAGATAGGCTCGACGATCGCGGCGGCCGGCGCTCCGACCGACTGCGCATCGAACAGGTTGAACCCGACGTCGAGACAGCTCATGTCGCAGCGGTCGCGGCAGTGCCGGATCGGGCAGCGGTAGCTGTTCGGCTCGGGAATCGCGAACGTCCCCGGAATCGTCGGTCCGTAGCCGCGCCGGCCGCTGGCGTAGGTATTCGAGCTCGCGCCCGCGGTCGTGCCGTGCCAAGAGCCGTCGAGACCGACGACCTCGAATCCGCCGGTGAATTTCTTGGCCAGGCGCAGTGCCGTCTCGTTGCTCTCGCCGCCGGTATTGAGAAAGATCAGCTTGGACAGGCTGCGCGGCAGCAGCGCCGCCATGCGCTTCGCCAGCGCCGCGACCGAAGGCGACAGCATGCCGCTGAACAGGTGCAGCACCTCGCGGCAGCTCTTTTCGATCGCGGCGACGATCGCCGGATGATTGTGGCCGAGCGTGGCGCACATCTGGCCCGAGGTAAAATCGAGGATGGCGCGCCCGTTCTCGTCGTAAAGGTACGACCCGCGAGCGCGAACGATGAACTCGGGATGAAATTCGGCGCCGTAACGGATCAGGTTCTCGCGCACCGCGCGATGCAGCGCGGCAGGCGTTTCGGCTTCGGCGCCCGGGCCTTCGGATTTCGCGTCCGGAAGAGGCTTGCTCAGGCTATCCACGCTGCTCGGTCCATGCGGCTGTCGCTACCTTGGCTTCGGGTCGGACAGTTTAGCACCGCGAGGGGCCCGGGCAAGGCGGCCTCCCGGTGAATATCGACGACTTCCTGCGCCGGCACGGCATCGCCGCGCCTCGCCACGAGCACGCCGCCGTGATGACCGTCGAGGAGTCGGAGCAGCGGGTGCCGCCGCTGCCGGGCGCCAAGACCAAGAACCTGTTCCTGCGCGACAAAAAGGGGGCGCGTCATTTCCTGGTGACCGTTCCGGCGGCCCGGACCGTCGATCTCAACGCGCTCGGCGCCGTCCTGGGCGCCGGACGCTTGGGGTTCGCATCGCCCGAACGGCTGCACAAGCATCTTGCGATCACGCCGGGGTCGGTCAGCTTGCTGGCGCTGGTCAACGACCCCGCGGGCGCCGTCGAATTCGTGCTCGACCGTTCGCTTTGGGAAGCCGACGCCGTGCAGGCGCACCCGCTGACCAATACGGCGACGATGATACTGGCGCACGCCGACCTCGACGTGTTCCTGCGCGCGACCGGACATCCGGCGCGCGTAATCGACGTCCCGGCGGCCGCATGAGCCACATGGGGCCCCGTCCGCCGCCGCATCCGCAATTCATTCTGACCTTGTCCTGCGGCGATCGGCCGGGCATTGTCGGCGCCGTCGCCAGCTTCCTCGCCGACAACGGCTGCAACATCATCGACAGCGCGCAATTCGGCGACATCGATACCGGCAGATTCATGATGCGCGTGATGTTCGAGCGTCTCGAGGGCGCGCCGGAACGCGCGCCGTTGGCCGAGGCCTTTGCCGCCATCGCCGAGCGCTTCGCGATGCGCTGGGCGCTGCACGACGCAACGGGGCGGCCGCGCGTGCTCATCATGGTTTCAAGGCTCGATCACTGCCTGAACGATCTGTTGTACCGGTACCGAATCGGCGCTCTGCCGATGGACCCGGTGGCGATCGTGTCAAACCATCGGGACACCTATCAACTCGCGGCCTCGTACAACGTTCCGTTCTTCCATCTGCCGGTGACGAGTGACACCAAGGCCCGACAGGAGGAGAAGCTCTGGGCGCTGATCGAGGACGAGCGCGCCGACCTCGTCGTGCTTGCGCGTTACATGCAGGTGCTGTCGAACGATCTCTGCCGCAAACTCGAAGGCCGCGCGATCAACATCCACCACTCGTTCCTGCCGAGCTTCAAGGGCGCCAAACCGTACCATCAGGCCTACGCGCGCGGCGTCAAGCTGATCGGTGCGACCGCGCACTACGTGACGCCGGATCTGGACGAGGGGCCGATCATCGAGCAGGAAGTGGCCCGCGTCGATTACAAGATGGGCGCCGACGACCTGGTGGCGCTTGGCCGCGACGTCGAATGCCTCGCCTTGGCGCGAGCGGTCAAATACCACCTCGAGCACCGCGTGTTCCTGAACGGACAGAAGACGGTCGTCTTCCGCTAGGATCGACTAGCGCGCTCTGCGCGCCAGTCGGGTACGCAACTCCGCGCCGAAGACGTTTTCGGCCAAGCCCGCAAAGACCAGGAACGCGCCGAGCGCCTGCAGCGGCGCCAGCGATTCACCGAGGAAAATCGCGCCGCTGGCCAGGCCCGATACCGGGATCAGCAGCGCGAACGGCGCGATCAGTCCGGTCGGATAGCGATGCAGCAGCGCCGCCCACGAGGCGAAGCCGAACAGCGTCGCGCCCCAGGCGAGCACGAAGACGCAGCCCCAGGTCAGCGCCCCGGCTGAAGTCACTGCGCCCCAGACCGACGGGCCGCCTTCGAACAGGTACGACAGCAGCGCCAGCGGCAGCGGCGGTATCAGGCTGGACCAGACGATCAGCGCGAACATGTCCGGCTCGTGCGCGCCCGCGGCATGCTTGGCGATGACATTGCCGACCGCCCAGGCAAACGCGGCCACGATCACCAGCATGAAGCCGATGAAGGTGGATTCCAGCCCGCTCGCGAGCTTGAACGCGGCGAGCAGGACGATGCCGGCGCCGGCGATGGCGGCGCCGATCAGGTTGTGCCGTTGCAGGCGGTCGCCGAGAAACGCGATCGCGAGGCCGATGGTGAAAAAAACCTGGAGCTGGATGACCAGCGAGGACAAGCCCGCGGGCATGCCGAGCTTGATCGCCAGAAAGAGCAAGCCGAACTGCGCGACGCCGATCGCCACGCCGTAGCCGGCGATGTCGAGCCAAGGCATCCGCGGCCGGCGGATGAAGAAAACCAGCGGTACGGCGGCGAAAAAGAAGCGCAGCGCCGCCAGCGCAAACGGCGGAACCTCGCGCAGCCCGACCTTGATCGGCACGAACGAGAATCCCCACAGAGTGACGACCGCGAGTGTGAGCAGCAGGTCGCGCGGGGACAGACGATTCTTCAGGAAAAATCCGGGCGGAAAAAGACGAAACGCTCACTCTAATTCTATCACGCGCCTCGTCTGCAGCGACTCGCGCAGCGCCAGCGCGATGCGCGTCGCCTCGGTCGCATCGTGCAAGCTCAGCGCCGGCGCGCGATCGTCGAGCACGGCATCGACGAAATGCGCGATCTCGTGCAGAAACGCTGACTCGAAGCGCTCGTAGAACGTGGGCGTGCATTCGTTGCGCACGCCGTGCGCATCCGAAATGTCGACCCGGTCCAGACGCGGATTCGCACCGATGGCGAGCCGTCCGGCGGTGCCAAAAATCTCGGTCGCCGTCTCGTGGCCGTGCGCCATCGTGCGCGACGCGTAAAAGCAGGCGAGTTTTCCCCCGTCGAACTCGCAGGTGGCGACACCGTTGTCGACGTCGCCGAACTCGCGCAGGCCCTGGTGGATCGCGATCGTGCCGGCGGCGAACACGCGCCGCGGCCGCGGATTGCCCAGGAACCAGCGCGCGAGGTCGATGTCGTGCACCGTGCAGTCGAGAAAAATCCCGCCGCTGGTCGGCGCGAAGCGGACGAAAAATCCCGACGGATCGTTCATGTCGAGATTCTGCGAGCGCACCAGGAACGGCGTGCCTATCAGCCCCGCCTGGATCTTGTCGTAGGCATCGCGATAGCTGGGATCGAAGCGGCGGCCGTAGCCGATCATCACCTTGAGCTCGGGCCGCCGCAAAGCCTCCTGCTGCACGCGCTCGCAGTCGGCGATCTCCAGCGACAGCGGCTTTTCGCAGAACACGTGCTTGCCCGCCTGCAGGCCCTCGATGATCTGCGCGGCATGCAGCGTCGTCGGCGTGACCAGGAACACCGCATCGATTTCCGCGTCGGACAGCATCGCCGCGTAGTCGGCGTAGCCGCGCGCGACGCCGAGTTGCTGCTCCGCCCAGGCGAGCTCTTCGGCGACGGGGCTGCAGGCGGCGACCAGGTGCGCGCGCGGCATGCGCTGCGCGAGATTCTCGGCGTGGCGGCGGCCCAGGCGACCGAGGCCCGCGATGCCGATGCGCAAGCGCCGGCGGGCGTCGGCCGATGGACTCATAGCTCGATGATCCGGCGCTCGCGCCACGAGCGCGTCGCCGCGTCGGCCAGCTCCAGCGCCTTGACGCCGTCGGCGATCGTCGTGTTGACCGGCTTGCCCCCGGCGACCGCGTCGATGAAATGCGTCATTTCGTTGGCGTAGGCGACGCGATAACGCTCGAGGAAAAAATGCTCGGGCTTGTCACTGCTGACGCTCACGGCGGTGTGCGCGGCGACTTCGGTCGGCCGGTGGTTGCCCGCCTGCAGCATCCCCTTGCTGCCGAGCACCTCGAAACGCTGGTCGTAACCGTACGCCGCGCGGCGGCTGGTGCTGATCTGCGCGAGCCGCGCGCGGCGAGTGCGAATCGTCACCGTCGTCGAATCGATGTCGCCTGCCGTCTCGATCGCCGGGTCGGTGAGACAACTGCCCGTTGCGTAGACAGTGGCGGCCTCGTCGTCGAGAATCCAGCGGAAGATGTCGAAATCGTGGATCAGCATATCCTTGAATATGCCGCCCGATACCTTGATGTAATCGACCGGGGGCGCGCCGGGA
>DATNAR010000291.1:0-4573 GCA_035607385.1 Casimicrobiaceae bacterium | reverse complement strand
GTTCTTCGTCTGCTTGACCTTGTCGACCAGGAACTCGGTCGCTTCGAGCTCGTCCATCGGGTAGAGCAGCTTGCGCAACACCCAGACCTTCTGCAGCACGTCCTGCTTCAGCAGCAGCTCTTCCTTGCGGGTGCCCGACCGGTTGACGTTGATCGCCGGATAGATGCGCTTTTCGGCCATCCGGCGGTCGAGGTGGATCTCCATGTTGCCGGTGCCCTTGAACTCCTCGTAGATCACGTCGTCCATCCGCGATCCGGTGTCGATCAGCGCAGTGGCGATGATCGTCAGCGACCCGCCTTCCTCGATGTTGCGCGCGGCGCCGAAAAAGCGCTTCGGCCGCTGCAGCGCGTTGGCGTCGACGCCGCCGGTCAGCACCTTGCCCGAGGCGGGGACGACGGTGTTGTAGGCGCGCGCGAGCCGCGTGATCGAGTCCAGCAGGATCACGACGTCCTTCTTATGCTCGACCAGACGCTTGGCCTTCTCGATCACCATTTCGGCGACCTGTACGTGGCGCGTCGCCGGCTCGTCGAAGGTCGACGACACGACCTCGCCGCGCACCGTGCGCTGCATCTCGGTCACCTCTTCCGGCCGTTCGTCGATCAGGAGCACGATCAGGACCACTTCGGGATAGTTCGCGGCGATCGAATGCGCGAGGTGCTGCAGCATCACGGTCTTGCCGGACTTCGGGGACGAAACGAGCAATCCGCGCTGGCCCTTGCCGATCGGCGCCACGATGTCGATGATGCGGCCGGTGATGTTCTCTTCGGCCTTGATGTCGCGTTCGAGGATCAGCGGCTCGTCGGGAAACAGCGGCGTCAGATTCTCGAACAGTATCTTGCTCTTGGCGTTCTCCGGCGGCTCGCCGTTGACCTTGTCGACCTTGACCAGCGCGAAATAGCGCTCGCCATCCTTCGGCGTGCGGATCTCGCCCTCGATCGTGTCCCCGGTGTGCAGATTGAAGCGGCGGATCTGCGAGGGCGAAATGTAGATATCGTCGGTTCCGGCGAGATAGCTGGTGTCCGGCGAGCGCAGGAAGCCGAAGCCGTCGGGCAGGACTTCCAGCGTGCCGTCGCCGAAGATGCTTTCGCCCTTCTTGGCCTGGTTCTTCAGCAGCGCAAAGATCAGATCGTGCTTGCGCAGGCGGTTGGCGCCGTCGATCTCGTTGGTGTTGGCGATCTCGACGAGTTCGGTGACCGGCTTGGACTTGAGTTCGGACAGGTGCATGGAGGGAGTGAGTTGCGGGAGGAAGGCGGGACGGTCCCCGGACAAGCTAAAGGCCGCGAAACCTGATGCGATAAGGGAGGTTGGCGCCGGATAAGACAACGAAGCCGACAGCGCCGGTGACGACGTCCCGCGGCGTCTAAGCCTGGCGGGGCGCGTACTTCAATGGGTCAGGAGCGTAGCGTGTTCAGATGTGGCTGTCAATAAAGGCCGTCAGCTGCGACTTGGACAGCGCCCCCACCTTCTGCGCGGCCACTTCCCCGCCTTTGAACAGGATCAGGGTCGGGATGCCGCGGATGCCGTACTTCGCCGGCACTCCGGGATTCGCGTCGATATCCAGCTTGGCCACCGTCAACTTGCCGGCATAGCTCTTGGCGACGTCGTCCAGGATCGGCGCGATCATCTTGCAAGGGCCGCACCATTCGGCCCAGTAATCGACCAGCACCGGCGTGCCCGCCTTCAGGACGTCGTTGTCGAAAGTGGCGTCGGTAACGTGCTTGATGTGCTCATTCATGGTGATCCTCGCTGAAGCGCTTTCGCGGCGCCGGTGGCTTGCCTGGAAGGTCGCTGCTTTCGCGCCCCAAACCTAACTTAGCGCAAAGGCACGACAGGCGCAACCCACCGGGCATCGGCCCGCTTATCCGTAGCTGGGGCCGATTTGGTAAAATCCATGATCGGCGGCAAAGGGATCGAAACGCGCGATGACTTACGTGGTGACCGAAAGCTGCATTCGCTGCAAGTATACCGACTGTGTCGACGTCTGCCCGGTCGATTGCTTCCGCGAAGGCCCCAACTTCCTGGTCATCGATCCGGACGAGTGCATCGATTGCACGCTTTGCGTCGCCGAGTGCCCGGTCGAGGCGATCTACGCCGAGGATGATGTCCCCGACGATCAGCAGCAGTTCAAGGCGCTGAATGCCGAGCTGGCGAAGGCGTGGAAACCGATCATCGAGCGCAAGCCGGCGCCGCCCGACGCTGACGAGTGGAAGACCGTCAAGGTCAAGCTGCCCCTGCTCGAGCGCTGAAGTGCCGTACTGGCTCGCGATGAGTTTGACCGGCGTTGCGACGAGCCCTTAGAATAGCCGGGCTTCAAATCACCCTGCCGCGGTGTCGAGCCCTGGCGGCATCTTTGGAAAGCCGGTCAATGATTAGACTGTCGTTGCTTGCCGCGGTCTTGATGGTGTTGCCCGCAACCGCGCCGGCACAGGCACCTGCGCCGGCACAGACGCCCGCACCGGCACAGGCGGCCGCGCCGGCACAAGCGTCCGCGCCTGTGGGCGACTCCGCCGCCGGGGCGCAGAAAATCGAGATGTGCATCGGTTGCCACGGCATCGTCGGCTGGCGCACCGCCTTTCCCGAGGTCTACAAGGTGCCCAAGATCGGCGGCCAGCACGAGGCCTACATCGTCAGAGCGCTGCAGGCCTATCGCGCCGGCGAGCGCAGTCATCCGTCGATGAAGGCGATCGCGGCGACGCTGTCCGACAAGGATATCGCCGACCTGGCCGCCTACTACTCGGGTGCGCTGCCGAAGACGGCAAGCAAGTGACGGCGAAAACCATGATGAAAAAACCTGTGCTCGGCCTGTTGGCGATGATGATGCTGGGCGCGGCGAGCGCGGCGCTGGCCGCCGATCTCAAGGCTGGCGAAGCCAAGGTCAAGGCCGTCTGCCAGGCCTGCCACGGCGCCGACGGCAACAGCCAGAACGCCGACTATCCGAAGCTCGGCGGCCAATATCCGGATTATCTGGCCAAGGCGCTGCGCGATTACAAATCGGGCGCGCGCAAGAATCCGATCATGGGTGCGTTCGCCGGAACGCTCTCGACGGCCGACATCGAAAACGTCGCCGCCTATTACGCGGCGCAACCCGCGGTGCTGGTCACCCGGCACTGAACGAACGTTTGACCGCAGGTCCGCCAAGGCGCCGTTCCGGCGCCTTTTCGTTGTCGCGGCCTCACACCGTCTTGTGCCGGTATTCGCACAGATCGACGATCACGCATTGCGGACACAGCGGCTTGCGCGCCTGGCATATGTAGCGCCCGTGCAGGATCAGCCAGTGATGCGCGTCGTGGCGGAATTCCTCCGGCGTGAACTTGACCAGTTTCCGTTCGACCTCGTCGGGGGTGCGGCCGGGTGCCAGGCCGGTCCGGTTGGCCACGCGAAAGATGTGCGTATCGACGGCGATCGTCGGATGGCCGAAGGCGACGTTCATCACCACATTCGCGGTCTTGCGCCCGACGCCCGGTAATCTGACCAGCGCCTCGTGATCCGCCGGCACTTCGCCGCCGTGCTCGGCGAGCAGCTGCCGGCACAGCGCGACGACGTTCTTCGCCTTGGTGCGAAACAGTCCGATCGTCTGGATATACGGAATCAGCCCGGCCTCGCCGAGCTTGACGATCGCCTGCGGCGTGCGGGCGACCGGAAACAGCCTGGCTGTCGCCAGGTTGACGCTCTTGTCGGTCGCCTGCGCCGACAGCACCACCGCAATCAGCAATTCGAACGGCGTGCGATAGCTCAACTCGCTGCGGGGATGCGGATTCTGTTGGCGCAGCCGCTCGTAGATCGCACGCCGCTTGGCCGGATTCACCGGCTCTCTCGAGCCCGGCGCGCCCTGGCGCGGGCCAATGCGGCGGCGACCGCAGCGCGGCGCGCATCGGGTGTCGCGTTCTGCAGGCGCGGTGTTGCCTTGGCTTCGGCGCGCGGCGCGCGCGCGGCAGCGCCTTGTGCGAGTCGCAGCTTGCGCGACTGAAACCGGTCACGCGCCGCCTTGGCGTCGGCAACGGTCCACGCTCGCCCCGCGGGCGTCATGACAATGCAATCGACCGGACACGGCGGCAGGCAAAGTCCGCAGCCGGTACAACGGTCGGGAAGAACGGTATGCATCCGCCGGGCAGCGCCGACGATCGCGTCGACCGGACAGGCCCGGATGCACAGTGTGCAACCGATGCAGGTCGCCTCGTCGATGCGCGCCAGCGCCAGCGGTGCGGCGAGACCGAAGGCGGGGTCGGGCGAGGGTGCCGGCACATCGAGCAATGCGGCGAGTGCCGCGATCGTCGCCGTCCCGCCTGGCGCGCAGCGGTTGATCGGCGCCGTGCCGTCGGCAATGGCTTCGGCATACGGGCGGCAGCCGGGATGCGCACAGCCGCCGCACTGCGTCTGCGGCAGCAGATCGTCGATCCGGTCCGCGAGCGCGGCGATGTTGCCCATGCGGTTATTCTACCGGCGCGGAAGCGTTGCCGGGGAGCGAGCCTTGGCCGACAATGAGCACGCGAGCAGGACATGCCTTCCCACCATCATTCGCACGCTAGGCCGCGCGGAGACGCCGCAACGAGCGCGGCGCGCGAACGCCGCGCAC
>DATNAR010000290.1:0-6683 GCA_035607385.1 Casimicrobiaceae bacterium | reverse complement strand
AAGGCGGGGATCGACCTCGTCTGGTTCGGCATCTTCATCGTGCTGGTGGTCGAGATGGCGCAGATCACCCCACCCGTCGGCTTCAACCTGTTCGTGCTGCAGGGCATGACGCAAAGGCAGATCACCTGGATCGCCCGCCAGGCGCTGCCGATGTTCTTCCTGATGATCGCCGCGACCCTGCTGATCTACTTCGTCCCGCAGCTGGTAGGCTATCTGCCGCAGCAGATGAAGTTCCGCTGAGAATGGCTACCGATCAATGCCCGCGCTCATGAGTCACGACTATGCGGCGAAGCTCGCCGCACCGTTCGCGGTGCTCGGCATTCGCACGTCCGGCGGCGCCGTCACCGGCATCGAATACCTGTCGAAAGCCGAGCGGGTAAAGGCGCCTGCCAACGCGCTGGCCGAGCGAGCCTGGCGCCAGCTCGAGCGGTATTTCGCCGATCCCGAATTCCATTTCACTTTGCCGCTCGCGCCCGCCGGCACCACGTTCCGGCGCAAGGTCTGGGACACGCTTGCGGGAATCCCGGTGGGTGAATCGCGCACCTATGGCGAGATCGCGCGGCGCCTCCATACCGCGCCGCGCGCGGTGGGTGGAGCGTGCGGTGCCAACCCGATCGCGCTGGTCATTCCCTGTCATCGCGTCGTCGGCAGCCAGGGCTCGCTCGGCGGCTTCATGGGGACGACCGACGGCGACCCGATCGCGATCAAGCGCTGGCTGCTGGCGCACGAAGGTTATCGTTTCGGGCAATAGCCTCATGCGGACCGCAGCCGAGCTGATCGACGCGTTCTGCGACCAGGTCTGGCTGCAGGATGGCCTCGCGGCATCGAGCCTCGCAAGCTACCGGCGCGATCTTGCGGCCTGGTCGGCGTGGCTCGAGCGCCACGCGCACAAGAGCCTGCTGACGGCCGAGCGCACCGATGTCGAGGCTTTTCTCGCTGCCCAGTTCCAGAAGAAGGCGAAAATCGCGTCGATCAACCGGCGACTGTCGACGTTGCGCCGCTTTTACCGGCTGCATGCGGCCCAGGCGACGCTGGCCGCCGACCCCACGTTGCGCGTCAAATCGCCGAAGCTGCCGCGCAGCCTGCCGCGCAATCTGTCGGAGGATCAGGTCGCCGCGCTGCTCGGCGCGCCGGATACCGCGACGGCTCTGGGCTTGCGCGACCGGGCGATGCTCGAGACGCTCTACGCCACGGGGTTGCGCGTATCCGAGCTGGTCGGGCTGAAGCTGTCGCAGGTGAGCCTGGACATGGGCGTCGTGCGCGTGCTCGGCAAAGGCAACAAGGAGCGCCTGGTCCCGCTGGGCGAAGAGGCGATCGACTGGCTGAAGCGCTATTGCGCGACCGCGCGCACCGAGCTCGGGGGCGACGCCAAGGCCGAGGCGGTATTCGTCACGGCGCGCCGCGGGCCGATGACGCGCCAGGCGTTCTGGCAATTGATCAAGCGGCACGCCGTCAGCGCCGGCATCGCGCGCACCGCGCTGTCGCCGCATACGCTGCGCCACGCGTTCGCGACGCACCTTTTGAACCATGGCGCCGACCTTCGCGTCGTGCAACTGCTGCTCGGACACTCGGACATCACGACGACGACGATCTACACCCACGTGGCGCGCGAGCGGCTGAAGCAGCTGCATCACCGGCACCATCCGCGCGGCTGATCGCGTCGGCTTGCCCGCCTCCCCACGACGCCGACCCGATGTCCGCCCGCGATCGAATCTTGCATTGGCTGCAGGCACTCGCCGGCAGGCCTGCTGGCGAAGATCGTCCTTCCGGCGACGCGGTAAATACGGTGGCGTTTCGTTGCAATATTTGCGGCGCCGGCTGCAGCGTCGCGTCCGCGTCGCTTTCGCGCGAAACCCCGTCGTGCGCGACCTGCGGCTCGACGGTGCGGATGCGCGCGATCGTTCATCTTTTGACCTGCGAGCTCTTCGGCCGCAGCGTGGTATTGCCCGACTTGCCGCAGCGACGGGATATAACGGGCATCGGGCTTTCCGACGCGACCGCGTATGCGGTGCCGCTGGCGAAGAAGCTCGCCTATACCAACACCTTTTTCCATACCGAGCCGCGGCTGGACATCGCCGCGGTGCCCGAGCATCGCGCCGCCGAGGCGGACTTCATCATCGCCAGCGACGTCTTCGAGCATGTGGCGCCGCCGGTGGGGCGCGCATTCGCCAACGCGCGACGGCTGCTCAAGCCCGGCGGCGTGCTGATTTTTTCGGTGCCGTTTTCGCTGGCTGCCGACACCGTCGAGCACTTTCCGGCATTGCACGACTACCGCCTGATCGAAACCGGCGGGTCCTGGCGGCTGGAAAACCGGACGGTGGACGGACGCGAGGAAGTCTTCACCGATCTGGTCTTTCACGGCGGACCGGGAACGACCTTGGAGATGCGGCTTTTTTCGCGCGCCGGACTGGAACGGGAATTCGCCGCCGCCGGGTTCGCGCGCATGCGCATCGCCGATGAACCCTGTCCCGAGCACGGCATCGTCTGGCCGGAGCCTTGGTCGGTGCCGATGGTCGCGTATGCACCCTGACGGCGCTTCCCGCAGAGCGGCGATCGGTTCGCGTACGAGGGCGCTCGCCGCATGGGTTTGTGATCACCTCCGGCGCACGTTGTCACCGCTTCTTGGCCGTGGATCTAAAAACAGGCCGGCAATCTCCGGGGACACTCCGGCTGAGCATGGTTACCAGCAGCGTATTGCCGCAGAACGCCAGAATTTCGATACGTGCGTGGAGATCCACGACCTGCCGCCGATATTTCACTACTGGTCGAATCGGTATCTGCGGCCCCGCCTCGAGGCCGTCGGCGTCAGCGATCCCGATGCTTTTTTTACGAAGTATGTTGCTGAATGCTACGGCCGCGGCATCGACAGGCGGCGGTTCATCAGCATCGGGGCCGGCAATTGCGATACCGAGGTCCGGCTCGCACGCGCTTTAATCAATGCGGGTTGCAATGATTTTGTGATCGAATGCCTCGAATTGAACGAGCGCATGCTGGAACGCGGCGGCCAGCTGGCGCAGGCCGAAGGGCTCGCCGACAACGTCGTTCCGCTGCAAGCCGACTTCAACGAATGGCAACCGGTTGGACGCTACGACGGCATCATCGCCCACCAGTCGCTGCATCACGTGGTCGCGCTCGAGCGCCTGTTCGATGCCGTCGGAGCCGCGTTGGCGCCGCATGGAAGGTTCATCGTCTCCGACATGATCGGGCGCAATGGCCACCAGCGATGGCCGGAGGCACTCGTCATCGTGCGGGAGTTGTGGCGTGAATTGCCGTCAGCTTACCGCTACAATCGGCAACTGAAACGACAGGAAGACGAATTTCTCGACTGGGATTGCTCGACCGAAGGGTTTGAAGGAATCCGCGCGCAGGATATCCTGCCGCTGCTGGTCGACCGCTTCGGCTTCGACATGTTTCTGGGCTTTGCGAACGTCATCGATCCGTTTATCGATCGTGGCTTTGGCCCCAACTTTTCGGCCGACAGTCAATCCGACAGGGAATTCATCGATCGTGTACACGAGCGCGACCAGGCGGAGATCGCCGCCGGATCGATCAAGCCCACGCACATGTTCGCCGTCATGCGCTGCGGCGCTCAACCAAACGAAATCGGAGCAACGGCGGCTGCGCGCGCCGCCATCCGGTGGCCGGACTGATCGCGTGATCGCCACCATTCGCGCTGCACCAAGATGAACGATCGACTGCTTCCCGAGCGCCCCGATGCGACGGCGATCCGCGCCGATTTTCTCGCCGACGAAGCGGGCGTCGTCGCGCGGCTCTTGCCGCTGGCGAGCTCCGACACCGCGGCATCGGCGCGGATCAGCGCGCGCGCCCGCGGCTGGGTCGAAGCGGTGCGCGCGCGCCAGGCGGGCAGCGCAGGGATCGAGTCGTTCCTGCAGCAATACGACTTGTCGACGCAGGAAGGCGTGCTGCTGATGTGCGTCGCTGAAGCGCTGCTGCGCATTCCCGACGCCGACACCGCCGACCGGCTGATCCGCGACAAGCTCTCGCGCGGCGACTGGCAGAGGCACCTGGGACAGAGTCCGTCGCTGCTGGTCAACGCGTCCACCTGGGGCCTGATGCTGACCGGCAGGCTGACGCAGATCGACGCCGAATCGGCCAGCGATCCCGCGAGCTGGTACGAGCGCGTCGTCGCGCGCGCGGGCGAACCGGTCGTGCGAGTCGCGATACGGCAGGCGATGCGGCTGATGGCCGAACAGTTCGTCATGGGCCGCACGATCGCCGAGGCGCTGTCGCGCAGCCGCTCGGGCGGCAATGCCCGCTTTCGCCATTCGTTCGACATGCTCGGCGAATCCGCGCTGACTGCCGCCGATGCCGCGCGCTACCACGCCTCGTACGCCGATGCGATCGCCGCCATCGGCCTGGCGCGCGACCGCGATGCGACGGTGTTCGCGCAGCCGAGCATTTCGGTCAAGCTCTCGGCGCTGCATCCGCGTTACGAATACCCGCAGTACCGCCGCGTGCTCGCCGAGCTCGTTCCGTCGCTGACTGCGCTCGCGAAGATCGCGAAGGCGCACGGCATTGGCATGACGATCGACGCCGAGGAAGCCGAACGCCTCGAGCTGTCGCTGGAAATCTTCGCACGGCTGCGGCGCGATCCGGCGCTGGCAGGCTGGGAGGGCTTGGGGCTGGCCGTGCAGGCCTATCAGAAGCGCGCGCTGGCCGTGATCGACTGGCTGATCGCGCTCGGCACCGAGTGCGGCATGCGCATTCCCGTGCGATTGGTCAAAGGCGCCTATTGGGATACCGAGATCAAGCGCGCGCAGGTCCTCGGGCTCGATTCGTATCCGGTGTTCACGCGCAAGGCGCACACCGACGTCTCCTACCTCGCCTGCGTGCGGCGCATGCTCGGCAGCGCCGGCGGGGACGGCGCGCTTTTCCCGATGTTCGCCACCCACAATGCGCACAGCGCCGCGGCGATCGTCGATTGGGCTACTCAGGGCGGAATTGCGCCGGACGCGTTCGAATTCCAGCGGCTGCACGGCATGGGTGAAGCCCTGTACGACGAAATCGTGTCTGCCGACAAGCTCGATATCGCCTGCCGCGTCTACGCGCCGGTCGGCAGCCATCAGGACCTGCTGCCGTACCTCGTCCGGCGGCTGCTCGAAAACGGCGCCAACACCTCGTTCGTCAACCGAATCGGCGACACGACGGTGTCGATCGCCGATATCATCGCCGACCCGGCGGCGAAAGTTCGCGCGCAGGGCGGCGGGCCCAATCCGGCGCTGCCGTTGCCGGGAGAACTGTTCGCGCCCGAGCGCCGCAATTCGCGGGGCTTGAGCCTTGCCGATCAGCCGGCGATGGCGGCGCTGGATGCGGCGTTCGCGACACGATCGGAAACGCGATGGACGGCGGCGCCGACGCTCGCACGGCAGCCCAGACGAGCTCCGCGCCAAGTCGTCGATCCGTCCGACCATCGCCGCGCGATAGGGACCGTCGCCGACGCCGATCTCGACGACGTCGATGCGGCGCTGGCGCAGGCTGCGGCGGCGCAGCCGGCTTGGGACGCGGCGGGCGGCGATGCGCGTGCCGATATCCTCGAGCGCGCGGCCGACGGCATCGAAGGGGCTCGCGACGAATTGATCGTGCTGCTTGCGCGCGAAGCCGGCAAGAACCGCGCCGATGCGATCGGCGAAGTGCGCGAGGCGGCGGACTTCTGCCGCTACTACGCGATGCTCGCGCGCCGGCACTTCGCGCGGCCGCAGTCGCTGCGCTCGCCGACCGGCGAATCGAACGAGCTCGCACTGCACGGCCGTGGCGTGTTCGCGTGCATCAGCCCGTGGAATTTTCCGCTGGCGATCCATATCGGCCAGATCGCCGCGGCGCTCGCCGCCGGCAACGCGGTCATCGCCAAGCCCGCCGAGCAGACGCCGCTGCTCGCGCAGCGCGCAGCGGGAATCCTGGCCGCGGCCGGCGTGCCCGGCGGCGTCTACGCGATGCTGCCGGGCGCGGGTGAAACCGTCGGTGCCGCGCTGGTCGACGATCCGCGCACCGCCGGCGTGGCGTTCACCGGATCGACCGAGGTCGCGCGTGCGATCGCCGTCGCGCTGGCGCGGCGCACGACGCTGGTGCCCTTGATCGCCGAGACCGGCGGACAGAACGCCCTGATCGTCGACAGCTCGGCGCTGCCGGAACAGCTGGTCGTCGATGCGGTGACGTCGGCCTTCAACAGCGCCGGGCAGCGCTGCTCGGCGCTGCGCGTGCTGTTCCTGCAGCAGGACGTCGCACCCCGCATCGTCGAATTGCTGATCGGCGCGATGAACGAGCTTGCGATCGGCGATCCGGCATCGCTTGCGACCGACGTCGGGCCGGTGATCGACGAGGAAGCGAAGAAGACGCTCGAAACGCATGTCGCCGCGATGGCCGCGGAGGGCCGCGTCCTGCACCGCGTCGCATTGCCCGCGGCGACCGCGCACGGCACGTTCGTTGCGCCGACGCTGGTCGAGCTCGATCGGATCAGTCGATTGAAGCGTGAGGTATTCGGGCCCGTGCTGCACGTGGTCCGCTATGCGGCCAGCGCGCTCGACGAGGTGATAGCCGCGATCAACGACACCGGCTACGGGTTGACGCTGGGCATCCACAGCCGCATCGACGCGACCGTCCGGCACATTGCATCGCGCGTGCGCGTCGGCAACGTCTACGTCAACCGCAACATCATCGGCGCGGTC
>DATNAR010000277.1:0-8836 GCA_035607385.1 Casimicrobiaceae bacterium | reverse complement strand
CGACCAAGAGGGATGCGCGACGACCAACGGCGTCGTCGCTTTCCGCGACCTGATCGCGCCGGCCGACTGCCCGGCGGTCGCGAACTTGAAGAAGGCCGGCGCGATCATCATCGGCCGAACCAATACGCCGGCCTTCAGCTTCCGCATCGACACCGTCAACGATTTGCGCGGCCGCACTTACAATCCGTGGTCGAGGACGCACACGCCGGGCGGCTCGTCGGGCGGCGCCGCATCGTCGGTTGCCGCCGGCATCACGGCGCTGGCGCACGGCACCGACATCGCCGGCTCGATCCGCTATCCCGCATACGCCTGCGGCATCGCCGGCATCCGGCCTTCGTTCGGTCGCGTTGCATCGTACAACCCGACGCAAGCGGTGGAGCGCTCGCTGTCGTCGCAGCTGATGTCGGTGCAGGGGCCGCTGGCGAGGACGGTCGCCGACGTGCGCCTAGGCCTTGCCGCGATGTCGGCGCGCGATCCGCGCGATCCCTGGTGGGTACCGGCGCCGCTGGCCGGACCGGCGCCGCAGCCGCCGATCCGCGTCGCCGTCGTGACGGCCGCCGCCGACCTCGCCGGCGCGAAGCTTCATCCGCATGTCGCCGGCGCGATCGCCAAGGCCGCACGCTGGCTGGAGGAGGCCGGTTATGAAATCGTCGACGAGGCGACGCCGGGGTTCACCCGCGCCTACGAGCTGTGGTTCGAGATGCAGCTGCCGGAGTTTCGCGAGTACCTGCTGCCGCTGATCGAAAAGGAAGGCGATCAGGGCATCCGCACCGCGGTCGGCTTCATGCTCGAGAATCTGCCGTCGCGCGCCGCGCTGCCCTACATGAAGGCGCTGGCCGAGCGCGCGCGCCTGGTGCGTGACTGGACGGCGTTCCTCGATCGCGTGCCGCTGGTGCTGGCTCCGGTGTCGTCGGTGCCGGTGTACGAGCAGGGATTCGACGTCGAAAGCGCGGCGCGCACGGCGGCAGTGTGGCGCGAATGCGCGACGCTGATGGCTATACCGGTGCTGGGCTTGCCGGCCGCGGTCGTTCCGGTCGGCATCGTCGATGGCTTGCCGGTGGGTGTGCAATTGATCGGTTCGCGTTTTCGCGAGGACTGCTGCCTCGACGCCGCGGCCGCCATCGAGGCGCGGGCAGGCGTGCCAACGCCGGTCGATCCCCCATGGTGAACATGCGCCTCGGGGCATTCGACGCCGCGGCGCGGCGCGGCGAGCGCGCTGCCTGCCCTCGTCGCGCCAAGGCGGCCATTGCCATGGCGCCCACGCTTCGGCTATCGTGGGCGTCCGGCGCCTCGCAGCGCCGACAGCTTCGCACACAGGAGAATTCGATGTCGACTTCCCGCTGGCTCAAGGCGGCGGCCCTCGCGGCGGTTGCCGGGTTCGCCGCGTTGTCGGGAACCCCGAACGCGGCAGCGCAGGGCACGGTCCGCGCTGTCATGCATTCGGATCTCAAGATTCTGGATCCGATCTGGACGACCGCCTACATCCAGCGCAACTACGGGTACATGGTCTACGACACCTTGTTCGCGACCGACGCCCAGGGGCAGGTGAAGCCGCAGATGATCGAGCACTACGAAGTCAGCCCCGACCAGCTCTCGTACACGATGACCTTGCGCGAGGGCTTGCTCTGGCACGACGGCAAGCCGGTGACTGCCGAGGATTGCGTCGCCTCGATCAAGCGCTGGGGCGCGAAGGACACGATGGGCCAGAAGCTCATGACCTTCGTCAAGGACATGCCGGTCGTCAACGCCAGAACGTTCCGTATCGTCCTGTCTTCGCCCACCGGGCTGGTGCTCGCCGGGCTGGGCAAACCGTCGTCGAACACGCCGTTCATGATGCCCAAGCGCGTCGCCGAGACGAGCCCGAACGAGCAGATCTCGGACACGACCGGCAGCGGCCCGTTCGTGTTCAAGCGCGACGAATGGAAGCCCGGCGACAAGGCGGTGTTCGTCAAATTCGACAAGTACAAACCGCGGGCCGAACCACCTTCGGGGCTCGCCGGCGGCAAGGTGGTCAAGGTCGACCGCGTGGAATGGAAAGTCGTTGCCGACCAGCAGACGGCGATGAATGCCCTGTTCGCCGGAGAGGTCGACTACATCGAGCAGCCGCAGCACGACCTGTTGCCGCTGATGAAGGCGGACAAGAATGTCAAGCTGGTCGATGTCAATCCGCTCGGCAACCAGTATGCGCTGCGCTTCAACGTGACGGCCAAGCCGTTCGACAATCCGAAGATCCGCCAGGCGGTGCTGTATGCGCTCAATCAGGAGGATTTCCTGAAGGCGACGATAGGCGATCCGCAGTATTACAAGGTGTGCAAGGCGATGTTCGTTTGCGGCGCGCCGCTCGCGTCGACCAAGGGCATGGACGGGTTGCTCGAATCCAACTTCGCCAAGTCCAAGGCGCTGCTGAAGGAAGCCGGCTACGACGACACGCCGATCGTGCTGCTGCATTCGACCGACCTGCAGGTGCTGACCAACCTCGCACCGGTCGCCAAATCGCTGCTGGAGAAGGGCGGCTTCAAGGTCGACATGCAGTCGATGGACTGGCAGTCGGTCGTGGCGCGGCGCGCGAAAAAGGATCCGCCGGCGCAAGGCGGCTGGAACGCGATGATCACGTCGTGGGTTTCCGCCGACATCCTGAATCCGGTATCGACGGCCTTCCTCAACGCCAGCTGCGACAAGGCGCCGTTCGGCTGGCCGTGCGACGCCGAGCTGGAGCGCCTGCGCGACCAGTTCGCGCGCGAGACCGACCCGGTCAAGCAAAAGGCGATCGCCGAGGCGGTACAGGTGCGCTGGACGCAGTATCCGACCCACGTGTTCCTCGGTCAGTGGTACCAGCCCTCGGCGGTGCGCAAGAACATCGACGGCATCATCGTCGCCCCGGTTCCGGTCTTCTGGAACATGACCAAGTCCGGCGCGTAAGCGCCACTTCGCGCCCGCGCGCCGGGTGCCTTGCCCTGTGCCCGCCGAAGTCGAGCGTCGGTGCGCATTTAGCGTGAACAGGCCCTAGCTTCGTGTTCGCCTACATCGGACGACGCCTGCTCGCCACGATTCCGGTGATGGCCGTCGTCGCCGTCTTCGTCTTCATGATGCTGCGGCTGGCCGCCGGCGATCCGGCGGCGATCATCGCCGGCAACGCGGCAACCGCGCAGGACATCATCGACATCCGGCAAAAGCTCGGGCTCGATCAGCCTATCGTCACCCAATTCTTCATCTGGCTCGGTCACGTGCTGACCGGCGACTTCGGCGAATCGTTCTTCTACAAGAAGCAGGTCGCCGACATCATCGCCGACCGCGCCGGTCCGACGCTGGCGCTCGCCGCGTGCACGCTCGCTATTTCGGTGCTGGTCGCGGTTCCGCTCGGCGTCATCGCGGCGTACCGCCGCGGCACGTGGCTCGATCGCGTCGTCATGGGCTTTTCGGTGCTGGGCTTTTCGGTGCCGGTATTCGTCATCGGCTATGCGCTGATCTACCTGTTCGCCATCAAGCTCAACTGGCTGCCGGTGCAGGGCTACCAGCCGCTGGCCGACGGCGTCGGCGGCTTTGTCGCGCGCCTCATCCTGCCCAGCCTGACCTTGTCGGTCATCTACATCGCGCTGATCGCACGCATCACCCGGACCAGCGTGCTGGAAGTTCTGGGAGAGGACTATATCCGCACCGCGCGCGCCAAGGGGCTGTCCCGTCGGGTCGTGCTGATGCGGCATGCGCTGCGTAACGCGGCGGTACCGATCGTCACGGTGATCGGCATCGGCGTTGCGCTGTTGATCGGCGGCGTCGTCGTGACCGAGAGCGTGTTCAGCATTCCGGGGCTCGGCCGGTTGACGGTCGACGCGGTGCTGGCCCGCGACTATCCGACCGTGCAGGCGGTCATCCTGCTGTTCTCGCTCGCCTACGTCCTGATCAACCTGCTGGTCGACGTTGCCTACACGCTGCTCGATCCTCGCATCCGCTATTAGAGCCTGATGGATACGCTGACCGATCCGGCGACGATGGCGACCGCCGCGTCGCCGCTCCTTACCGGCGCCGCCGGCCGTCGCCTGCTGCGCAATCCGACCGTCGTCATCGGTGCGGCGATCCTCGCCGTCATCCTGTTGCTGGGCTTGGCCGCGCCATGGCTCGGCACCGTCGATCCGGTCGCGATCAATCCTTCGGTGCGCAACAAATTGCCCGGCTTCGAGGAGACGGTGCGCAACGACAACGGCAGTACGACGACGATCGTTCACCGGATGGGCACCGACACGCTGGGCCGCGACGTCTACAGCCGCACGCTGTACGGCGCGCGAGTGTCGTTGCTGGTCGGGGCCGCGGTAGCGACGATCAGCGTCGCTCTCGGCTTGGCCATCGGGCTTTTCGCCGGATATGTGCGCTGGCTCGACGGCCCGGTGATGCGGCTGATGGATGGACTGATGGCGATTCCGGCGATCCTGCTGGCGATCGCGCTGGTGTCGTTGTGGACGGCCGGGATCGTGGCGGTGATCGTCGCGATCGTCATCCCGGAGATCCCCCGGGTCGTGCGGCTGGTCCGCGCGATCGTGCTTTCGGTGCGCGAGGAGCCGTATGTCGAGGCGGCGATCTCGGTCGGCACGCCGACGCTGCCGCTGGTGATCCGCCACATCCTGCCGAACACAGTGCCGCCGCTGATCGTGCAGGCTACCTACATCGTCGCGTCGGCGATCCTGGTCGAAGCGATCCTGTCGTTCCTCGGCGTCGGCATCCCGCCGGAAACGCCGACCTGGGGCAACATCATGGCCGAGGGCCGGGCACTGTTCCGCATCTTTCCGCACAACATCCTCTATCCGGGCGTCTTTCTCGCGCTGACCGTCCTTGCCGTCAACATGCTGGGCGATGGCTTGCGCGACGCGCTCGATCCGCGAATGAAGCTGCGGCGCTAGGCATGGGATCCGCGCTGCTTGAAGTCGATCGTCTCTCCGTTGCGCTGCCGGCCGGCGCCGAACGCACGCACGCGGTCGACGGCGTCAGTTTCGACGTCGCGGCCGGCGAGATCGTCTGCCTGGTCGGAGAATCGGGGTCGGGAAAGACGGTGATCGCGCAGTCGGTCATGGGATTGCTGCCGCCCGAGCTCGCGCCCAGCGGCGGGCGGGTGCTGCTCGAGGGCGAGGATCTGCTCGCCGCCGGCGAAGCGCGACTGCGCGAGCTGCGCTGCACCCGCATGTCGATGATCTTCCAGGAGCCGATGACGGCGCTCAACCCGGTGATGCGCTGCGGCGAGCAGATCGACGAGGTCCTGGCGACGCATACACCGATGAGCGCCGCCGAGCGGCGCGCGCGCGTGGCGGAGATCATCCGCGACGTTCATCTGCCGGACGTCGAGCGGATGATAGCGTCGTATCCGCATCAGCTGTCCGGCGGACAGCGCCAGCGCATCATGATCGCGATGGCCCTGGTGCTCAATCCGAAGCTCCTGATCGCCGACGAGCCGACGACCGCGCTCGATGTCACCACGCAGGCGCAGATTCTCGCGCTGATCCGGGAGATGCAGCGACTGCACGGCACCGGCGTTCTGTTCATCACGCACGATTTCGGCGTCGTCGCGGAGATCGCCGATCGGGTCGCGGTGCTGCGGCGGGGCGAGCTGGTCGAGTTCGCGCCGGTGGGTGAGCTGCTGGCGCACCCGCAGCACGAATACACCCGCATGCTGATCGCCGCCGTTCCCGGCCTCGCGCCGCCGCCGCGCGAGACCCGCAGCGGACCGATCGTGCTGGTGACCGATCGGCTATCCAAGACCTACGCACGCGGCGGCTGGCTGAAGCGCCGCGGCACCGACGTCGCCGCGGCCGCCGACGTGACGCTCGAGATCCGGCGCGGCGAGACGCTGGGCATCGTCGGCGAGTCGGGTTCGGGCAAATCGACGGTCGCCCGCTGCATCGCGCGGCTGATCGAGCCCTCGGCCGGGCGCATCGTCCTCGATGGGGAGGACATCGCACGGCTGTCTGCCGACGCGCTTCGCCCGCGGCGGCGCCGCGTCCAGATCGTGTTCCAGGACCCGTACCGATCGCTCAATCCGCGGCGAACCGTCGGCGACGCCATCATCGAGGGGCCGATGAACTACGGCGCGACGCGCGGCGACGCGCTGAAGACGGCGAGCGAGCTGCTGGCGCTGGTCCGGCTCGACGCGCGCGCGCTCGACCGCTATCCGCACCAGTTCTCGGGCGGCCAGCGCCAGCGCATCTGCATCGCGCGCGCGCTGGCGATCGGGCCAGACCTATTGATCGCCGACGAAGCCGTCTCCGCGCTCGACGTCTCGGTGCAGGCGCAGGTGCTCGCGCTCCTCGACGAGATCCGGCTCCGCCTCGATCTCGCGATGCTGTTCATCACGCACGATCTGCGCGTCGCGGCGCGCGTCTGCGATCGCGTCGCCGTGATGCAGCACGGGCGCATCGTCGAGCAGGGGCCGGTGGCCGAAGTATTCGGTGCGCCGCGGCACGAGTACACGAAGGCGCTGTTCGCCGCCGTTCCGGGAAGGCGCTGGTCGTTCGCCAGCGACGCGGCGCGCGTCTAGCGACGCTTGTCGACGTCGTAGTACTTCCACTGGTTGCGCAGGAACGGGTTCTGCTTGTAGCCCTTCAGCCACGGCTGCGCCAGCACGCTGACGTAGGCGTTGAGGTCCATCATCCACGGCGCATAGTTCAGCACCGCTTCGCTCATCGCGCGGAACAGCGCGGTCCGGGCCGGTCCGTCGGGAAGGTTGAGCGCCGCTTCGTAGGCGCGATCGTAGGCCGGCAGGCGAAAGCGCGCATCGTTCGACGTGCCGATGTTCTTGCTGTACAGCGGACTCGCGAACGCGTCGCCGTCCGGCGAATTCGATATCCACGACAGACCCCACATCTGCAGCTGGCCGGCTTCCGACATCTTGTTGAGCTCCGGCCATTTCTGCGTGAAAAACACGAGGCGAATGCCGATCGCGTCCATGCACTTTTTCCACAGCTCGTTGTCGACGCGATCGATCGCCGACGGGGTGTTGGCCTTGGTGATCTGCAAGGGCTTGCCGTCGGGCATCTCGCGGTAGCCGTCGCCATCGCGATCCTTGTAGCCGAACTTGTCGAGTAGTGCGCGCGCCGCGGCCGGATCGTACAGATCGTTGGCGCGCAGCGTCGGATCGTGACCGGCAAGTCCCGGCGGTACCAGCTGCGACGCCGGCTCCGCCTGGCCGTGGCGCAGGACGTCGATTTCAGCCCTGCGGTCGTAACCCATCACCATCGCGCGGCGCAAGGCGATCTTTTCCGGCGTGTAGCCCCCGACGACCGGATCGTCCATGTTGAAAAAGACGAAGCTCAGTGAAGGCTCGGTCTGCCGATGCAGCTTGATGCCCCGCCGGGTGTAATCGGCGCGCAGCTGATTTTTCTCGAGGACATTGTCCGCGAGGGCCCGAGGCAGTTGCAGGTAGTCGAGCTGGCCGCTGTCGAAGGCCAGCAGCCGAGGCTGGTCCTCCTCGATGACGCTGATCTCGATGCGGCCCACGATCGGCAGCTTCTTGCCGGCGTTGTCCCTGGCGATCGCCGCGTCGCCGGGCTCGCTCCCTTCGCCCGGGACCGGATAAGTCTGGTCGCGGAACTCCGGGTTCGCTTCGAGCACGATCTTCTGGCCGCGCACCCACTCCTTCAGGCGATAAGGCCCGGTGCCGACCGGATGCTCCATCACGCGGTTCGATGCGTCGGCATGCGCCTCGACGACCTCGCGCGCGACTGCGGACAGCGCGGCGTCGGCAAGCCAATACGCGAACGTGTAATTGGGGTCCTTGAAGCGCACCCGCAGCGTGTAGCGGTCGACCGTCTGCAGGCCCTCGATCTTCGCGTCGTAATCGAAGCGGCCGGACTTTCGCGCGCGCGCAAGCGCCTCGTCGAGCCCGAGCAAGCGGTGATCGAACACATACAGCCAGTACGAGCGTATCTTCGGATCGAAAATCCGCTTGATCGTGTAGACGTAATCCTCGGCGGTGAGCTCGCGCCGCTTGCCTTTGAACGCGGGGTCGGAGGCGAAATAGATCCCCGGCTTCACCTTCACCGTGTACGTGCGACCTCCGTCGGTGATCTGCGGCATGCCGTCGGCGGTGTTCGGAACCATGCGCACCGGCCGCGCGAAATAATCGTAGGTGTACAGCGACTCGAAGATCGCCCGGCAGATGTCGAACGAGTATCCGTCGCTGATCGCCTGCGGATCGAAGCCCGATTCGGCCACCTGCTGCGCGACGTGAAGCGTCTTGCTCATATCGGCGGCGAAGGCCGGCGGCGCCGACACCGCGCAGGCGAGCGCGAGCAGGACGGCCGGCACGAGATGCGCGGGCGCCGCAACGGGCGGCCGCGAGCGGCGATGAGCCGGCGTATCGAACGTCGTCATTCCGGATCAGCCCTTGCGCAAAGCGCGGCGCAGCCGCGCGACGCCGTCGGCGAGCCGGTCGGTTTCCGCCGCGAAGCACCAGCGGACGAATCCCTCGCCCTCGGGCCCGAACGCGCTGCCGGGTGCCAGCCCCAGGCCGACGTCGCGCACCAGCCGCTTGCAGAATTCGAGGCTGTCGCTGACGCCGGCGACGCGAAAGAAGACGTACATCGCGCCCGCTGGCGCGGCGGCGCTGACGTCCGGGATGGCGTTGAGCTCCGCGACCAGGAAATCGCGCGCGGCACGATAGCGCTCCAGCGTATGCGCGATCGTCGCTTCGCCGTCGTTGATCGCGACGACGGCCGCGCGCTGCACGAACGTCGGCGAGCACGAGGTATTGTATTCGATGAGCTTCCCCAGATCGGGGAGCAGCGTGCCCGGGGCGACGATCCAGCCGAGCCGCCACCCGGTCATCAGCCAGGCTTTGGAAAAGCTGTTGGTGCTG
>DATNAR010000250.1:0-2225 GCA_035607385.1 Casimicrobiaceae bacterium | reverse complement strand
TCGATCTCGAGGGCCATCGCGACGATGCGCCGGTGGCGGCGGCGCTGGCAGAGCTCACTGCGCGCGCACCGTTTCTCAAGCTGCTGGGATCGTACCCGGCCGCCCAAATCTAAAGCGGCGGGCGGGCGATGAACGCGAATGCAAGCACAGTGTCGGCACTCTCGCCCGAGTACGTGCGGCGCATCAACCCGTACGTACCCGGCAAGCCGATCGAGGAGCTAGCACGCGAATACGGGCTCGTCGAGAGCCAGATCATCAAGCTTGCCTCGAACGAGAACCCGCGCGGGCCCAGCCCGAAAGTGCGCGCGGCGATCGCCGCCGCCGCGGCCGGCGTCACGCGCTATCCGGACGGGAACGGCTTTGCGCTCAAGCAGGCGCTGGCGGCCCGCTTCGGCGTCGGTCTCGACCAGATCGTGCTGGGCAACGGCTCGAACGACATTCTCGAGCTCGCGACGCAGGCCTTCCTGCGTCCGGGCGACGACACCGTCTATGCGCAGCATGCGTTCGCCGTGTACCCGCTGGCGACGCAGGCGCGCGGCGCCCGAGGCATCGAGGTCAGAGCGCGCGATCTGGGTCACGATCTCGCGGCAATGCGCGCCGCGCTGACCCCGCAGACGCGGATCGTCTTTATCGCCAATCCGAACAATCCGACCGGGACCTGGCTGCCGCCGGCAGAGGTGCAGGCATTCGTCGCCTCGATCCCGGCCGGCGTGCTGATCGTGCTGGACGAGGCGTACAACGAATACCTGCAGGCCGACGAGCAGGCCGACAGTGCTTCCTGGATCGCAGCGCATCCGAACCTGCTCGTCTCGCGCACCTTTTCCAAGGCCTACGGGCTGGCGGGACTGCGCGTCGGCTACGGTATCGCCGACGCCGGGGTCGCCGACATGCTCAATCGCGTGCGGCAGCCGTTCAACGTCAACTCGATCGCGCAGGCAGCCGCACTCGCGGCACTCGCCGACGAAGCCTATGTGGCCGAGAGTGCGCGCCTGAATCGCGAAGGACTCGTCCAGCTGATGGCCGGCCTCGACGCGATCGGCGTCGCGTATCTGCCTTCGCACGGCAACTTCCTGATGGTTCGCGTCGCCGACGCGGGAAAAGGCGCCGCCCCGGTCTACGAGGCGCTGCTGCGCTCGGGCGTGATCGTGCGCCCGGTCGCCAACTACGGCCTGCCCGACTGGATCCGCGTCACCGTCGGATTGCCCGAGGAGAATGCCCGCTTCCTGTCGGCGCTCGGCGCCGTGCTCGGCCGCTAGTGTCCCCGTCTGCGTCCGGCAAGCTCGTCGTCGTCGGCACCGGGCTGATCGGCGGCTCTTTCGCGCTTGCGTTGAAAGGCGCCGGCAAGGTCGACCGGGTCGTCGGCGTCGGCCGTGGGCGCGACAACCTCGACCAGGCGCTGCGCCTGGGTGTCGCCGACCGGACTTACACGCGCGACGAGGACTGGACGGCGGAGCTCGGCGATGCCGCACTGGTGCTGCTGGCCACGCCGGTCGGCGAAATGCCCGCGCTGTTCGCCGCGATCGCGCCGCACCTGGGATCCGGCACGGTCGTCAGCGACGCCGGCAGCACCAAGCAGGATGTCGTCGCCGCGGCCCGTGCCGCGCTCGGCGCCGCATTTTCGCGCTTCGTGCCCGCGCATCCGATCGCGGGCAGCGAGCGCTCCGGCGCCGCCGCGGCATCGGCCACGCTGTTTCGCGGCCGGCAGGTCGTGTTGACGCCGCTGCCGGAAACCGATCCGGCCGCTGTCGAACGCGTGCGCGCATCGTGGACGCAGTGCGGCGCGATCGTCACGCTGCTCACCGCCGAGCGGCACGATGCGCTGCTTTCGGCGGTCAGCCATCTGCCGCATCTGTTGGCCTTCGCGTTGATCGGCGAGCTGGCGAGCCGCCCGGACGCCGCCGATTACTGGCGCGTCGCCGGGAACGGGCTGCGCGATTTCACGCGACTTGCGGAAAGCCATCCGGACATGTGGCGCGACATATGCATTGCCAACGCCGCGCGGCTGCGCGCCGATCTGGCGGCTTACCGGCAGGAGCTCGAGCGGATCGATGCGATGCTCGCGCGCGGCGATGGCACCGCGCTGAGCGCGCTGTTCCAGCGCGCCGGCGCGGCGCGCGCCGCCTTGCTTTCCGGCCGGCGTGGAGGCGGCGATGTCGAGTAGCGCCTCGGGCCGGCGCGCCGCCGAATTTGTCGACATCGCTCCGATCGCCCGCATGTCCGGCACG
>DATNAR010000133.1:0-4149 GCA_035607385.1 Casimicrobiaceae bacterium | reverse complement strand
GACCTCGGCAACCTGTATCTGTCGACCAACAAACGCGGCCCCGACGGGGAGCTGCGCATGGTGCCGCTGCGCCAGGTCGCCGACATCGTCGAAAGCACGAGCCCGCAGATCATCAAGCGGCAGGATCTGCAGCGGCGCGTGGCGCTCTACGCCAACGCCGAGGGCCGCCCCTCGGGCAACGTGGGCGACGACGTCAAGAAGATCATCGACTCGACCGTGCTTCCGCCCGGATACCGCTTCGCCATTGCCGGCCAGCAGGAAGACACGCAGGAATCGATGTCGGCGCTGGTCGCGGCGCTCGGACTGGCGATCATCTTCATCTATCTCGTGCTCGCATCGCAATTCGCGAGCTTCACCCAGCCGGTCGCGATCATGGCCTCGCTGCCGTTCACGCTGATCGGGGTGCTGCTGGCGCTGATACTGACCGGAACCACGCTCAACATCCTGTCGATGATCGGCTTCGTGATGCTGATGGGTCTCGTCACCAAGAACGCCATCCTGCTCGTCGATTTCGCGAACCGCTCGCGCCGCGGCGGCGCGTCGCTGCACGACGCGCTGCTCACCGCCGGTCAGGTCCGCCTGCGGCCGATCATGATGACCACGGCGGCGATGATTTTCGGGATGCTGCCGCTGGCGCTGGGCCTCGGCGAGAGCGGGGAAACGCAGGCTCCGATGGGCCGCGCAATCATCGGGGGAGTGCTGACATCGACGCTGCTTACGCTGGTCGTCGTGCCGGTCATCTACACGTATCTCGACCGTTTCAACGAATGGCACCGCGCCCGGAAAGCGCGGCACACCGCGCGCATCACCGACGCGCCTGCTCCGGGCGATTGACATGCGATAATGCGCGGCGCCGCGAGGCCGACCGCGCGCGGCGCGACCGGTGGCCTGGCATCGCGAGGAGGCTGGATGGATTTCGAGCAGGCGCGGTTCAACATGGTCGAGCAGCAGATCCGCACCTGGGACGTGCTCGACCAGCGTGTCCTGGATCTGCTGTTCGAAGTACGGCGCGAGGATTTCGTGCCGCCTGCTTACCGCACGCTGGCCTTCGCCGACCTCGAAATTCCGCTCGGTGACGGCGAGCGCATGTGGGCGCCGAAACTCGAGGCGCGTGTCCTGCAGGCGATCGAGCTCGATCGCAACGACGCAGTGCTGGAAGTCGGCACCGGCAGCGGCTATCTGACGGCCCTGCTCGCGCGCTGTTGCGCGGCGGTGACAAGCGTGGAGATCAGCGCGAGACTTTCCGCCGAGGCCGCGGGCAAGCTGGCCCGCGCCGGTATCGTCAATGCGCGCCTGGAGGTTGGCGACGCCGCACGCGGATGGGACGATCGCCGATACGATGCGATCGTCCTCACCGGTTCGACGCCGGTTCTGCCCGATTCCTGGCTGCAGCAGCTGAAGCCCGGCGGCCGGCTGTTCGCCGTCGTCGGCGACCCTCCAGTAATGACGGCGCGGCTGATCCGCTCGACCGCACCGGGCGCATTCGCGACCGAGGACCTTTTCGAGACGGTGATCGCGCCTTTGCGCAATGCCGCGCAGCCGGCGCGCTTTGTGTTTTGACTCCGTGCGGCAGCAGCCGCGCCGCGCCGCGTGCGGCGAGCCGCAGCCCGGACCTAAAGCCCCTAACGACGACTGGACCGCTACGATGGTGAAAAGATTGCTTGCGATCGCGCTGGGGGCTGCCTGCAGCGGCGCGCTGGCACCCGCCGCTGCCGACGACCTGCTGCAGATCTATCGCGACGCTCTGGCCAACGATCCTGTGCTCGGGTCGGCGCGCGCCACTTGGGCCGCCACGCAGGAAAACGTGCCGCAGGCGCGCGCCGGATTGCTGCCGACGGTGGGCCTTGCCGCCAATGCCAACGAGGCGGACTTTTACGAAAGGATCCACGTCGACCCGGCGGAAAAAGTTCGCGAACGGTTCCCGCAGCTGAACTACACGGTATCGGCCAGCCAGCCGCTGTATCGTGCGCAGAATTCGATCGCGCTCGCGCAGGCGAAACAGCAGGTCGGGCAGAGCGACATCGTGCTGTCGTCGGCGCAACAGGACCTGATCGTCCGCGTCACCCAGGCGTACTTCGACGTTCTGCTGGCGCGGTTCAACATCGAGCTGACCGAGAGCCAGAAGGCCGCCGTGAGCGAGAACCTGGCGCAGGCGAAGCGCAACTTCGAGGTCGGCACCGCGACGATCACCGATACCAACGATGCGCAGGCCAAGTACGACCAGATCGTCGCGCAGGAGATCGCGGCGCGTACCGATCTCGACAACAAGCTGGCGGCGCTGCGCGCCATTATCGGACACTTCCCCACCGAGCTCCGCCGCTTCGGCGACAAATTCGACCCGCAGCTGCCGTCTCCGAACGCGCTCGATCCCTGGGTCGAGCAGGCACTCAGCCAGAACCTCCAGGTGCGCATCGCGCAGGCGAATTTCGATATCGCCACGCTCGAGGTCGAGCGGCAGAAGGCCGCCCACTACCCGACGATCGATCTGGTGGCGAGCATCAACCAGGGCTACGCCGGCGGGTCCGCGTCGACGTCGTCGGTCTCGTCCGCCGCCTTCGACTCTCGGCTGGCGCAGATCGGCGTGCAGCTCAACGTGCCGCTGTACCAGGGTGGCGCGATCGAGTCGCGCGTGCGTCAGGCGATCGCCAACCGCGACCGCGCCCGGCAGGATCTGGAAGCCGCGCGCCGCAGCGCGCAGTTGCTGGCGCAGACCTCGTTCTCGGGCGTGACCAGCGGTGTCGCGCAGGTCAAGGCATTCGAGCAGGCGCTCGCGTCGGCGCAGGTTTCGTACGACTCCAACAAGCTTGGACTGGAGGTCGGGGTGCGCACGAATCTGGACGTCCTCAACCAGCAGCAGCAGGTGTTCCAGACGCGGTTCAACCTGACGCAGTCCTACTATAACTTCCTGATCAACCAGCTCAAGCTCAAGCAGGCGGTCGGCACGCTGACCGAAACCGACGTCGAGCAGATCAACCGCGATCTGCGCGTCTAAGACTCATGGTCGCCTCGAGCTGGGGCGCGACCCAGGACCACAAGCGATCGGCGGCGCCCTGGTGCGCCGCGTGAAAGGCGCGCGCTGCCGCGCTCATCGCCTCGAGCCGGCGCGGGTCCGACAGCAGCGCGCGCACCGCCGCGATCAGCGCATCGGCGTCGGGGACGATCTCGGCGGCTCCTGCCGCGACCGCGCCCGCGGTCGCTTCGGAGAAATTGAAACTGTGCGGCCCAATCAGCACCGGCACGCCGAGCGCCAGCGGCTCGATGAGGTTCTGGCCGCCAAGCGGCAACAGACTTCCGCCGACAAAAGCCAGATCGGCTGCCGCGTAATAGGCAAACAGCTCACCCATCGAATCGCCGAGGACGACGCGCGCCTCGGCGGGGACCTGGCCATCGTCGCTGCGCCGCACGAACGGAACGCCGCGCTCGCGCAACAGGTCGGCGACGCTGTCGAAGCGCTGCGGATGCCGTGGCACGATCACGAGCAGGGTTTCCGGCGGCAGCGGCGCGCGCGCCAGCGCGTCGAGCAGCAGCGCCTCCTCCCCTTCGCGTGTGCTCGCCGCGACCCATACGCGGCGGTCCGAACCGAAGCGCAAGGCGAATTCGGCGCCGAGCGCGCGAGCGGCAGCGGGAACCGTGATGTCGAACTTGAGATTGCCGGTCACCACCGTCTTGCGCGCGCCCAGCGCAGCCAGTCGAGCCTCGTCGGCGCCCGACTGCGCGGCGACGCCCGCCAGCCGCATCAGCATCGGCCCGGTCAGCGCGGCATAGCGTCGGTAACCGGCGGCAGAACGCTCGGACAGTCGCGCGTTGACCAGGTAAACCGGAATATGCCGCGCGGCGGCGTGCGCGATCAGGTTCGGCCACAACTCGGTCTCCAGCAGGAACCCGGCGGCCGGACGAAAGTGCCCCAGAAAGGCTTCGACGGCAAAAGGCAGGTCGTACGGCAGCCAGGTCTGAATGACGGTGTCGCCGTAGAGCGCGCGGCCGGTGTCCCGGCCGGTTGCGGTCATGTGCGTCAGCACGATGGCCATGTCGGGATAGGCGTGGCGCAGGTGTTCGAGCAGCGGCAGCGCAGCGCGCGTTTCGCCGACCGACACCGCGTGCACCCACCAGACATGCGGCGATAACGGCGCGGCGCGATAGCGGCCGAAG
>DATNAR010000231.1:0-10007 GCA_035607385.1 Casimicrobiaceae bacterium | reverse complement strand
CCAGCTGGCCAGGGGTTCCGGTGGCGGCGACGAAGGTCGGGTCGAAGAAGGCGACGAACTTCTTCAGATGCTGGGGATCGTCTCTTTCGGGATCGACGGTGATGAAGACGACCTGCAAGTCCCTGGCACCTGCACCCAGTTTCTTTCTGGCTTCGGCCAGGTAGCCGAGCGTGACCGGACAGACGCTCGGGCAGTTGGTATAGCCAAAAGCCAGCGCGACCACTTTGCCGCGGTAGCGGCTGAGCTTGAGCTCGGAGCCGTCCGATCCTCGCAGAGTGAAGTCCGGCGCAACTCGCGGCGGATCGAAGACCCCTGCCCTGAGCGGAGCGGGGTTATCCCCGGCGCCAGCAGCGAGGGCAAAAAAGAAAAGCGCAACGAGCGCCAGGAACCTGCGATCCATCTACGTTCCCTGTGCTTCAGAGTGTGATGCGGACGGGCTTGATGTTCCGGACGAAGCTATCGTCCACGTAATTTTCATAGGGGCTGTTGTGCTTGATGGTGCCTGCGGCGATCGAAAGCTGCATCAGTTCCTCGAACTCCGACCGGATCAGCCGCAAATCGCTGTAGGTGACGCGATCGGCCGGATTGTCCATCACGAACTGCAGCACCTTCGGGTCCTGATTGAAGAACTTGGGTCCGGCTGCGATCTGGACCGCCTTCGTGCGGTTTGCCGGCCCCATGTCCAGCCAGGTGCCTGCGCCCTGCACATAATTGACGAGCTGCTGCACCAACGGGCGATTTTCCTTGATCAGCTCATCGCGCACCGTGAGCACGCAGCAGATGTAGTTCGGCCATTCGTCGCGCGTCATGGACAGAGGCCTCGCGTAGCCGGCGCGCTGTGCCACCGCCCCGAACGGCTCGCCGGTCGCGTAGGCATCGACTGCTTTCGCGTAGAGAGCGGCCGGCATGTCAGGCGGGGCCATCTCGACGACTTCGATGTCCTTCAGCGTCATGCCTTCCTTCGCCAGCATTTTCCTGAGGAATAGATAGTCGACGGCGAAGCGGCTGGGTACTGCCACACGCTTTCGCGTCAGGTCCTTGAAGTTCTTGTACGGAGCATCGGTCCGCACCATGATCACCGCGCCTGAGCGATGACCCAGCGACACGACCTTGACGGGAATCGCACTGTCCGCGAGATCCATGATCAGCGGTGCCAGCATGTAGGCGGCCTTCAGCCGACCCGACATCAGCGATTCCTTGATCTCGGGCCAGCCGCTGTACTTGCTGAATTCGAATAGCGGGTCGGATCCCTTCGGCAGATTGGCATCCATTGCGGATGCCATGCAGGCGACGGGAAGCGTGAGGTTGCAGGTCACGGGCAAGCCGCCGACCTGCAACGATTTCTCTGCTGCCAGCGCACGAGTGCCCGTGCCGACGCCAAGCAGCGCTGCCGCCGCTCCCTGCAGAACCTGCCTTCGATGCCGGAAATGCGCGTCCGGTTGCTTCTCGTTCATTGTTTCGCCTCTGTCATCCGCCGCCGTCTCGCGCAGGTCGACGACCGCCTCGCTGTCTGACACAGCGAGAGCGCAGTGCCACGACCGGTATTATATTCAAAGCAAGCAATTACTGCGGAAGAGCTTGCGGGGCCGGGCTGATCGCTTTCTCGCCGCGCGCAGCGGCATCGACCTCCGGCAGCGCGCAATAATGGACAAGATGATGCCAGGGAATATTCCAGGGATACCGTCCCCACTCGAGACGCAGGAAGTCCGCGAACTGCCCGACCAGCGAGCCGATGCGGTCTTCATGCGCCGACTCCGGTCCGGGAGTGCGAAGCGGTGCTCCGAACTCGAGCACGAAAGACCCGCGCGGCGTGAATCGGTACGCGATCGGGATAACGTTCGAACCGGTCATCAGCGCAAGCTCGGCGAACCCGGCGGCGATCCGGCGCTCGCGTCCGAAGAATTCCACCGGATACGAATGATCGAGGTTCTGGAAGGCGTCGGGGAGGTTGAACACGACCCCGCCGCTTTTGAGAAGCTGCTTGGCGGCCTGCATCTGCCGCGCCAGCTCGAACTGTTTCGCCGCCGGCGTGTGCAAGCCTTTCTTCTCGAGCTTGTGACTCGGTAGACCCACTTCGAGGCCGTCGTGTCCGCGGTGGCGAAGATACAGCCGGAACAGTCGGGCGAACTGGCCGTGGACCGGCAGGAGGATCAGCCCGGTCCCGTCTTGACGGCATCGATCGAAGTGCTCCCAGCCGACGACGCGCGTCAGCTTCGCGACGAGGTCGGGCTCTTTCCACAGATCGGCGAAACACAATGCGCGCCAAAACCGTCCGAGCAGGGACAGGCCGAAGAACTCACGCCGCCCGGCGGCGGGCAGCCCGAAGACCGTCGCGAAGTGACGCAGGAACGCGGCCTCCTCCGGCCAGACCGCCATTTGCACGGGCTCGCGACTGCACAGGAACTTGAGCCAGCGCGCGTTCGCGCGTTGTGCCGTCTCGACATCGCCGCCGAGCATCGCGGCATCGACGAACCGCTTCGCGCGGTCGAAACGCCGTCGAGCGACTTCCGTGGTGAGATGCAGCTTGAGCTGACGCTCGATCGGCCTGACCAGGTACGCCATTACGTTACACCCGTCCGCATGCCGGAGACCGGTTTGACCGAAGCGGTGGCGCCGGATTCGACCGCCAGCTCGCCCGGCGCGCCCGGATCGGCTTCGGGCAGCAGGCAATAGTGCAGCAGATGATTCCAGGGGATATTCCACGGATACCGGCGCCATTGGTCGCGCAGGAAGCTGGCGTACTGCGCGACCAGCGAGTCGACACGCTCGTCGTGGGTCGATGGCGGTCCGGGGACGTCCAGCGGAGCGCCGAACTCCAGCGCGAAGCTGCCGCGCGGCGTAAATCGGTAGACGACCGGCACGACATGCGCCCCGGTCTTGAGCGCGAGCTCGGCGAACCCGGCGGCGAGTTGGCGCTCTCGCCCGAAGAATTCCACCGGACGGGAATGGTCGAGGTTCTGGCGGGCGTCGGGCGGATTGAAGACGATGCCCCCCTGGGCCAGGCGATGCTTGGCTGCGTGCAATTGCCGCGCCAGCTCGAACTGCTTGGCGACCGCCGTTCGCAAACCCTGGGCTTCGAGCTTGTCGTGCGTAATGCCGACCTCGAGGCCGTCGTGGCCGCGATGGCGAAGGTAGATCAGGAACAGGCGGGCGAACTGCGTGTGCACTGGCGCGAGGATCAGCCCCCTTCCGTCTTGCCGGCAGCGATCGAAATGCTCCCATCCGATGACGCGTGTCAATCGCGCCACGAGCTCCGGCGACCCTTTGGCGAGATCATCGAAATAAGACGCTCGCCAAAGCCGCCCGAGCAACGAGAGGCCGACGAACTCGCGCGTCTGGTCTGGCGGCAGGCCGAAGACGCGGGCGAAGTAGCGAAGGAAGTCGACGTCCTCGGGCCAGACGTTCGTCCGGACCGGCCCGCGACTGCACAGGAACTTGAGCCATCGCGCGTTGATGCGGTACGCGATGTCGCCGCCGCGTTGCGCGGTTTCAGCAACGAAACGCCTGGCGCGGTCGAATCGCTGCCGGTCGAGATCCGACCCTAGATGCTGCCTCAGGTAGCGCTCGATCGGCGTCAAGAGGTGAACCATCGGCGATTCACGTCCTGCGCGGCGTTTACTTGAGCGGAATATCGAGCGGGCGCACGCGCTCGGTCGCAGCCCGGTGCGCGGCAGGACTGTCGGCCATCGAGTCGAAGTTGCTGGAGCGATCGGTCAGCAAGGACGCGGCGTACATCAACGCCTGCGCCTGCGTGCTGCTGAATCCCATCGCCTCGCGCGCTTTCGCATGGCCGGAATCGGTCGCCTGGTAATAGGGCAGTGCCAGCGATCGGCTGAGCTCCAGTCTCGCCTGCACCTGCGACGAGAAAATCGATCGGTGCTCGTCGCGCCTGGCGCGCTGACGGAAACACCGGTCGATCGTATGCGCAGCCGCGTACGCCGAGTACATGCCGAACACGACGCCGACCGAGAAGATCGGATCGACGAAGCCCGCGGCGTCTCCCAGCAGAAAGAACCCCGGCCCGGCAACCCGGTTGGAGCGGTACGAGTAGTTCCGCACGAGCCGCACCGAGCCTTCGCAGAACGTCGCGTCGGCCAGCAGCCGCTGCAGCAGCGGCAGCGCGCGGCACTGTCTCAGATACCAGGCTTCCCACGACTCGGCGCTCGCCTTGGTTTCGTTCGCCCACGCCTTGGGGATGACCAGGCCGATGCTCGTCGACTCGCGCAGCATGATGTGCCACAGCCACGCCCACCCGTCACCTTGCGGCAGCGCGCTGACGTACGTCGTCGGCGGCACGTCGCGCACCGATTGCGCCGGATAGATCTTTCCGTCCGCGGCCAGATAGCTCGAATTCGCGAAATAGCCCCAGACGCTCATGAAGCGGAAGCCCTCGTCGAACACGCGCAGTCCCAATTGACGGCCGATGACGCCGGTCTGTCCGCTGGCATCGACGACATACCGGCAGCGGATCCGCGACGCGCTGCTTTCGCCGACCGGGCGGTAGCTGACGGTGACTTCGCTCGCGTCATCCTCCGCGCGCGCGAGATCCGCCCCCAGCACCGCAATCTCCTCGCCGACCCAGGCGCCAGAGGCGCGCGCCCGCTCGAACAGAATTTGATCGAAGCGATCGCGCTCGACATGCAGCGCGGGGCGCGTGTATCCGAAGTCGCCGAACGAAAGGCGCCGCATCTCGCCGTTCCAGTCGACGCTGCCGCCGGCTTTGCGCAGGAAACCTTCGGCGGCGATCGCCTCGCTCGCTCCGGCGGCGTCGCAATACTTCCAGACATCCGGCAACAGGCTTTCTCCGACCTGGTAGCGGGGATGCTTCTGGCGCTCGAACAGCGCAACCGAGTAGCCGTTGCCGGCCAGATAGGTCGCAGCCAGACTGCCGGCCGGCCCTCCGCCGATTACGACCACGTCGCAGGATTCGGGAACCGTGCTCATGCGGGCAGCTTCTTCACAATCAGGTTCCTGACCGCGCGCAGCGTCTGGAAATTTTCGAGCAGGACTTCATCGGGCGCGATCGTCACTCCGAACGTCTCCTCGACGAAAGCGATCAGTTTGAAGATCGCCAGCGAATCGACCAGGCCTTCGCCGATGATGTCGGTGTCGGGCTCGACGGCGATCGCCCCCTCCCGTCCGGTCAACTCCTGCGCGAAGAATCGTGCGAGCGTGTCGAAGATCTGCTGGTCGGTATAGCTCATGTTGCTTTGAAGATCTCCGTGTGAGGATGGCTGGCGGCGAACTCGTACCATTCGCCGACGCCCGATTCGAGGTATTCAAGCTGCGTTCCGGCGAGAGGGCCTGATATCGCCTCGCCTATTTCGTTCCACACCGACCCGGTCTCGTCGTCGTACACCCCGCGCGCTTCCGAGTAGCTGAAGGCCAGGATCCGATCGGCGCCCCGGCGATGAAACGCTAGCGCCTGCGCCGCGTGCTCGACACAGAGCACCAGCGTATTGTGCCGGAGCCGGCCGTCCAGCGGCCGGACCAGCGTGGCGCGCATCCCCGGAGGGGTGCCGGGCGAGAATTCGTTCCGCTGTCCGTCGTGCACTGGATCGTTCAAGGACTTGCGCCAGCGGTCCTCGAGTTGCCGACCGTCAAACAGCTGCGCTTGCGGCAACTGGCAGTGGGTGTCGACGGTTTCAACCATGGGAAAGCTCCTCGTGCAGCCGGCGCCGGTCTACTTTGCCCGTGCTTCCGCGCGGAAGCGACCCGCGCACCGCGATCGACAGCGGAATCATATACGCAGGCAGACGTTCGGCGCAAAACGCGCGCAACGTGCCGGCGTCCAGCACTTCTCCGGTCCTGGCGACGGCGGCGGCTCGTATCACGTGACCGCTCTCTTCATCGGGCAGAGCGACCGCGGCAGCCTCCGCGACGGCAGGATGCTGGTGCAACACGCTTTCGATTTCACCGAGCTCGATGCGATATCCCCGGCTTTTGATCATGCCGTCGCGGCGGCCCAGAAGATGAAGCAGCCCGGCGGCGTCCTCGCGCACGAGGTCTCCGGTTCGATACCACAGGCCGCTGTCACCTCCTTCGCCGCGCACGACCAGTGCGTGCGCGGTCGCCTCGGGCATCGCGTGGTAACCGCTCATCAGGCTCGGACCGCTGACGTAGAGCTCGCCCACGTCGCCCGGCGCGCATTCCGAGCCGGCGTCGTCGACGACGAGCAGCTTGCTGTTGGCGCAGGCCGTGCCGATCGGCACCGGCGCTGTCTGCTCGGGGGGCAGCGCGTCGACGGCGTACGCGGTGCAGACGTTGGTCTCGGTCGGCCCGTACCAGTTCCAGTAACGAGCGCCGGGAATCTGCTCGCGCAGACGGCGCAGATGGGCGAGCGGAAAGACCTCGCCGGCGAAAATGATCTGCCGCAGCCGCGACCAGTCGTGCCGCTCGAGCCCCCCCGAGAGCGCCAGTCGCGCGAGCAGCGACGGCACCGAGTACCAGACGGTGATGCTCTGCGCGGCGATCCAGTCCGCGAGGTTGCGAGGGAAGACGTTGAGACCGGGCGGTACCAGCACGACCGAGGCGCCGGCACGGCAGCTCGCGAAGAGATCGAAGACCGACAGATCGAAATGCAGCGGCGCGTGGCTCGACAGCACGTCGGCCGGGGAGAGCTCTGTCGTCTCGGCCGCCCAATCGACGAACGAGCGCGCGGCGCGATGACTGAGCACGACGCCTTTCGGCTGTCCGGTCGAGCCCGACGTGTACAGGATGTACGCCGCGCGCGAAGGATCGTGTTCCGACCCGGCGCGCCGCGGCGCGCTCTCCCCACGCGAAGCGTCATTTGCGAAAACGAAACCGATGTCGACCGGCGGCTGCGCCTCTCCGGCGATGCCGACGAAGCCGGGCGCGAAGGCGAGCGCGGGTGCGAGCGTCGACCACCGCTTGGGCGCGGCGAGGATGCCGGATAGCGCGCCGTTCTCGACGATGCGGGCGACTCGTTTGACCGGCGATGCGACATCGAGCGGAACATACGCCGCCCCGGCGCGCAGTACGCCCCACACGGCGACGATTGCGTGGAGCGACTTGTCGACATACAGTCCGACGCGATCCCCCGGCCCAACGCCCCGTGCGGCGAGCTCGCCCGCGAGGCGTGCCGAAGCTTCTTCCAGCGCGCGATAGCTGATCGAATGCGATCCGTCGACGACCGCCGTCCGGTCCGGATAGCTGGTCGCGCTTTGGATCAGCAGATGGTCGAGCATGATCCGGCATGCTTTGTCGATAACGGGTCGCTAGCTTATCCTAACCGGGTCGGTCATGTCGGAGGCAGTCCGGCAGCGGCCTGCGCGTTTGCCTACGAGGAAATCAGTTCTTCTCTGATGGTCGCCGGCTCGGCTAATCAACAGACTGGCTTGAGTCCGCCGGCCGCGATAGCGGCTTAACTGTTAGGAGCCCCCAACATGCGGTACCTGATCGTTGCGCTGGCGATCTTTTTCGCTTCTGCGCTTCCTGCGCGGGCGCAGTTCAGCATCGATTTCAGCTCGCCCGGAGTCAGCATCGGCATCAACATGCCGGTGTATCCGCAGCTCGTTCGTATCCCGGGTTACCCCGTCTATTACGACCCTTACGTCAATTCGAACTACTTTTTCTACGACGGGCTGTACTGGGTCTACTGGGGAGACAACTGGTACACCAGCGAGTGGTACAACGGCCCATGGCAACTGGTGGCGCCCGAGTTCGTGCCGCAGTTCCTGCTTCTGGTTCCGGTGCGCTACTACCGCTCGCCGCCCAGCTACTTTCGCGTCTGGTACCGCGATGCGCCGCCGCATTGGGGCGAGCACTGGGGGCGCAGCTGGGAGCAGCGCCGCGCCGGATGGGACCGGTGGGATCGGCGATCGGCCCCGGCCCCCGCGCCTCTGCCGGTTTACCAGCGGCAATATTCAGGCAATCGCTATCCTCGCGCGGCCGAGCAGCAGCAGGTGATTCGCTCGCAGAATTATCGCTATCAGGCGCGCGATACCGTCGTAAGACAGCACTTCCAGCAGCGGGCCGCGCAAAGCCAGCCGCGCGGGCAGCCGCAAGGGCAGCAACAGGGTCAGCAACAGCTCCAGTCACAAGGCAATGCGCCCCGGCCACGCATGCAGACGCGAGAGCCGGTGCAGCAGGGCGCTGCGCCCCAGGTCGAACAGCAGCGCCTGAATCGACAGCGCCAGCAGCAGGTACAGCAGCAACAGCCGTCGCAGCCGGCGCCTGCGATGGGGCAGGGGCGTCCGCCGACGCAAATGCAGGGACGTCAAAACGCCCCGCAGGAAAGGGCGCGCAGGAACGAAGGCCCGCCGCAGGCCCAAGGCCCCGAGCAGCGAGGCGCGCCCAGGGAGGCGAGGGCGGTTCCGCAAGGCCCGCCACCCCAGGCGCGAGGCGGCGAGAACCGGCCAGGACCGCCGCAAGCTCAGGGCGGGCAAGGCAAGGGAGAAGAAAAGGGAGCGCGCAAGGGACAGGTCAAGCCGGACGAAAACAAGTAGGGCCGATTACATGAGCCGCTCCCGCGGCTCTCGGGTGAGGAGGCAAAAATGAGCACGAGCGGATTGGGGCGCAATCGCGTCCCCAGAGCCAAGGATGTGCGCGACCAGCTGTCGGAGGTCGAATCGATGCTGGGCCAGGCTGCGAAGGAGACCGGGGAGAAGGCGAGCAGTCTTTTCTCGCAAGTGGAAGCCAGGCTCCGCTCGGCCACCGACGCGGTGCAAAGCCTGCAGGAGGATGCGATCGGCCGTGCACGGGCGGCCGGGAGGGTGGCCGACGACTATGTGAGCGACAATCCCTGGCAGATGGTCGGCATTGCCGCTGCGATCGGTTTTCTGGCCGGCGCGCTGCTGAGTCGCCGCTGATCGACGTGGCGCGGCGCTGAAGGCCCGCGCCCGACGTCCGCCGCTTCGCCGGCGTACACCGGAGAAACATCATGCTTAAATGGGCGCTGATCTTTTTTCTGATTTCGCTTGTCGCGGGATTCTTCGGCTTCACCGGCGCGGCGGCGAGCTTCAGGGGGATCGCCAAGGTCCTTTTCTTCATTGCGCTTGCGATATTTCTCATCGTCCTGATCTTCGGCGTGTTCCTGGGTACGCTGGTGTTCTGACCGGCCCGCGTCACGCCCGGTGCGGCCTGGCTCCTACAGCGAATTCAGAGGCCGTCCTATTTTTTGCCGTCGGAGGCTCGGTTATTTTCGGGTTTCGCGAGTCGGTGACCGGCGCAGGAAAGCTGCCGGCGCACGCGACGCCGGACCGGTGCAGCGGTCCTTGTTACGAACCCAGGAGAGACTCAAAATGAACCGATGGACACAGCTGGTGTTGGCGACTACCTGCGCGATGGGCTTGGCCGCCTGCAATACGATGCAAGGCGCGGGGAAGGATATCGAGCGCGGCGGAGAGAAGATATCCGATGCCGCAGCGCGCGTTCGCGCCGATTGGCGCAACGCCCGCGATCGCTATGACCGGGACTACGATGCGGCTCGCACCAGCTGTGCGAGCGGGACCGCCGCCCAGCGCGAGGCGTGTCGCGAACAAGCGCGGGCAACGTACGCTGCGCGCATGAACGAGGCACGAAACACCTACCACCGCCGCGAAATGCGCAGCGAATCGGCGGAGGATCGAGCGGAAGACGCCTATGAGGCCGCGCGAGACAAGTGCAACGACTTCCGAAACGAGGATGAAGACCGTTGCATTGCCAGCGCTCGAGCGATGTACCGCCGCTGAGCGGGAACTGTCGTCGTACCCGGCGCCAGCGGTCGCCGGGGCGACCCAAGCTATAGGAGCCTACGATGTTCCGATTGCTGCTCGGGCTCGCCGCCGCCGTTATCCTGGTCCAGGGCGCTTCGGCGCAACCGACCAATTCTCCCGAACAGCAGGAAAGGGCGGTCGCTCCGTACCTATACCTGACCGACTCGAGCGGTAACAAGGTTCTGCTGAGCACGCAATTCTGGCGCAACGATCCGAAATACGACGACCGCGCTTTTCACCGCTTCCTGGATGTGATGGCTGCTCTGGAGAAGCGCGGCTTCCACAAGAACG
>DATNAR010000229.1:0-5338 GCA_035607385.1 Casimicrobiaceae bacterium | reverse complement strand
CGATGCAATTCGGCGCCAAGCCCTTGTTCGAGAATGTCTCGATCAAGTTCGGCGACGGCAATCGCTACGGCCTGATCGGCGCCAACGGTTGCGGCAAGTCGACGTTCATGAAGATCCTGGGCGGCGATCTCGAGCCTACCGCGGGCAATGTCGCGCTCGATTCCGGCGAGCGTCTGGGGAAGCTTCGCCAGGACCAGTTCGGCTTCGAGGACGTCCGCGTGCTCGATGTCGTGCTGATGGGGCACGAGCTCCTGTGGAACACGATGCGCGAGCGCGACGCGATCTACGCCGATCCGGAGGCGACCGAGGCCGATTATCTGCACGCGGCCGAGCTGGAAGCCAAGGTCGCCGAGCTGGACGGCTATACGGCCGAAGCGCGCGCCGGCGAATTGCTGCTCGGCGTCGAGGTTGCCGCGCATCTGCACCAGGGGCCGATGGCCGATGTCGCGCCCGGATACAAGCTCCGCGTGCTGCTGGCGCAGGCGCTGTTCGCCGATCCCGACATCCTGCTGCTCGACGAGCCGACCAACCATCTGGACATCAACACCATCCGCTGGCTCGAAGGGGTGCTGAACGCCCGCTCGTCGACGATGGTGATCATTTCGCACGACCGGCACTTCCTCAACAGCGTATGCACGCACATGGCGGACCTCGACTACGGGACGATCCGCGTCTATCCGGGCGGCTACGACGACTACATGATCGCCTCGACCCAGGCGCGCGAGCGGCTGCTGTCGCAGAACGCCAAGGCGAAGGACCGCATCGCCGAGCTGGAGGAATTCGTCCGCCGTTTTCGCGCCAACAAGTCCAAGGCGCGCCAGGCAACGTCGCGCGCCCGGGCGATCGAAAAGATCAAGGTCGAGGACATCAAGCCGTCGAGCCGGCAAAACCCGTATATCCGGTTCGATCTCGACGGCAAGTCGCGCCTGCACCGGCAGGCGGTCGAGATGAGCGGCGTGGCCAAGTCGTTCGACAAGCCGTTGTTCGAGGACATGAGCATGCTGCTCGAGGCCGGGCAGCGCCTGGCGATCATCGGGCCCAACGGCGCCGGCAAGACGTCGCTGCTGCGCACGCTGGCGGGCGAGATCGAGCCCGACGACGGCACCGTCAAATGGGCTGAAAAAGCCGCACTCGGCTATTACCCGCAGGATCAGAGCGATGAATTCGATTCCGACCTGACGGTCCTGGAATGGATGCAGCAGTGGGCCGGGGCCGATGACGACGATCAGGCGGTGCGTAGCGTCCTGGGCAAGCTGTTGTTTTCCGGCGATGACGCCGCCAAGCCGGTCCGGGTGCTGTCCGGCGGCGAGCGCGGCAGGATGCTTTTCGGCAAGCTGATGCTGCAAAGGCCCAACGTGCTGCTGATGGACGAGCCGACCAACCACATGGACATGGAATCGATCGAGTCGCTGAACCTGGGACTCGAGCGCTATTCCGGCACCCTGATCTTCGTCAGCCACGACCGGCAGTTCGTCTCCTCGCTGGCCACCCAGATCATCGAATTTGCCCCGGGCGGCGTCGTCCACTACCCGGGAAACTACGACGACTACCTGGCCGCCAGGGGCATCGTCTAGGACAACGCTTCCGCCCCACGGCAGGACGGGCCCGCCGATTGCACTTGCATTGGCGAGCAATTTGGTCAACAATTCCTACAAATATGCCAATGGTATTGGCGCTGACTTAGGCGCCGGGCGATTCCTTTGCGACCACGTGAATGGGGTCTTTGTGAAACTGTTCGACCGAGTGCTGAATCCGCGGGAAATCCGGCGCCGCCTTGGCCTTAATCAAGAGCAGTTCTGGACCCAGATCGGCGTAACGCAGAGCGGCGGATCCCGTTACGAAAGCGGCCGCGACATGCCGAAGCCGGTCCGCGAGTTGCTTCGTCTTGTCCATGTCGAGCAGATCGACTTGTCGCAGGTCAAGCGCGTCGATTTCGAGATCATCAGCTATCTGAAGGAATCGCACGCCGATCTCTATCGCAGCCTCCGCCGCGCGGTGCGCAGCAAGCACCGGCATCCGGAAGGTGAGCCGGCGACCGTCGACGGCGACAGCGTGATGCGCAGCTATCCCGAAACCGCGGACGAACCCACCGGCGCCAACTGATACCCGCCGGTCGTCGGGTCCGGCGCGCGCCTGTTCTCTCCCAGCACTTTTTCCTGCCTGCCGTACCGGGCTGCGCGCTGTCGCGCATTCGATTGTTTTTTCGTCGATTCGACGGCGCACGCTAGAATCGCGCAGTGTGAAGCGCCGGCATCTGCTCGCGCGAACGGATGAGGGGACCGCCGGAGATGGCAGAGCAAAAACGGGTGATCTGGCTCGATCGCCTGCGCATGAGCGATATCGAGCAGGTTGGCGGCAAGAACGCTTCGCTCGGTGAAATGATCGCCCAGCTCAGCGCCGAGGGTGTGCAGGTCCCCGGCGGCTTCGCGACGACGGCCGCGGCGTTTCGTGAGTTTCTGGGCGAAACCGGGTTGCACGAGCGCATCGCCGAGGCGCTGTCGGGCCTCGATGTCGACGACGTCGCCAAGCTGTCCGACGTCGGCGCCCGCATCCGCGGCTGGATCGTAAAAGCGCCGCTGCCCGCGGCACTCAAGGCCGAAATCGAGACGGCCTACCAGCGGCTGAGCGCCGGCTATCCGGGCGTTTCGGTAGCCGTCCGGTCCTCGGCGACCGCGGAGGACCTGCCGGACGCCTCGTTCGCCGGCCAGCAGGAAACGTTCCTTAATATCAGTGGCTTGGACAATCTTATTCATGCGATAAGAGAGGTTTTTGCCTCGCTCTACACCGATCGCGCCATCGCCTATCGCAGTCACCAGGGCTACGCCGATACCGAGGTGGCGTTGTCGGTCGGCGTCCAGCGGATGGTGCGCAGCGATAAGGGCGCGGCCGGTGTGATGTTCACCCTCGACACCGAGTCCGGCTTCGATCAGGTCGTGTTCATTACCGCGTCGTACGGCCTGGGCGAAACCGTCGTCCAGGGCGCGGTGAATCCCGACGAGTTCTACGTCTACAAGCCGAACCTCATGGCAGGGCGCCCGGCGATTCTGCGCAAGAGCGTCGGCCAGAAGGCGATCAAGATGGTTTACGCCGACAAGGGCGGCGCCGGCCAGTCGGTGACGACCGTCGACGTGCCGGCGGCCGAACGCTTGCGCTTTTCGATCACCGACGCCGAGGTCGAGGAGCTGGCCCGGCATGCGCTGACGATCGAGCGGCACTACGGCAAGGCGATGGACATCGAGTGGGGCCGCGACGGCGTCGACGGCAAGCTCTACATCCTGCAAGCGCGCCCCGAGACGGTGAAGTCGCAGCAATCGGGCAACGACAATCTTCGCCGCTACCGGCTCGACTCGAAGTCGAAGGTCCTCGCCAGCGGGCGCGCGATCGGCCAGAAGATCGGCCAGGGCACGGTGCGGCTGGTCAAGTCGTCGGCCGAGATGGACAAGGTCGCTGCCGGCGATGTGCTCGTCACCGACATGACCGACCCGGACTGGGAGCCGGTGATGAAGCGCGCCGCGGCGATCGTCACCAATCGCGGCGGACGCACCTGCCATGCCGCGATCATCGCGCGCGAGCTCGGCATTCCCGCGGTCGTCGGCTGCGGCGATGCGACGCAAGCGCTGTCGGACGGGCAGCAAGTCACCGTGTCGTGCGCCGAAGGTGACACCGGCCATGTGTACGACGGCTTGCTCAAGATCGACGTCGTCGAAGTTGCGCTCGACCGCATGCCGCCGGCGCCGACCAAGATCATGATGAACGTCGGCAACCCCGAGCTCGCCTTCGAATTCAGCCGGCTGCCGAACGAAGGCGTCGGCCTGGCGCGCCTCGAGTTCATCATCAACAAGAACGTCGGCGTTCATCCGAAAGCGCTGATCGAATTCGACGCGCAGACGCCTGAGCTCAAGGCGCAGATCGCCGAGCGCACCGCAGGCTACGCAAGCCCGACGGAGTTCTATGTCGCCAAGATCGTCGAAGGCGTGGCCACGATCGCCGCGGCATTCGCGCCCAAGAAGGTCATCGTCCGGCTGTCGGACTTCAAGTCGAACGAGTATTCGAATCTTCTGGGCGGGGCGCGGTACGAGCCGCACGAGGAAAATCCGATGATCGGGTTCCGCGGCGCATCGCGCTACATCGCGCCGGAATTCTACGATTGCTTCGAGCTCGAATGCCGCGCGATCAAGCGCGTGCGCGACGACATGGGGCTCACCAACGTCGAGGTCATGATCCCCTTTGTGCGCACCGTCGGCGAGGGAGAACAGGTGATCGCGCTGCTGGCCAAAAACGGCCTCGAGCGCGGAGGCAACGGATTGCGCGTCATCATGATGTGCGAGATCCCCTCGAACGCGGTCCTGGCCGATCGCTTTCTCGAGCACTTCGACGGTTTTTCGATCGGTTCGAACGACATGACGCAGCTGACGCTGGCGGTCGACCGCGATGCGGGCGGCGCGATCGCCTCGACCTTCGACGAGCGCGACGACGCGGTCAAGGCGATGCTGGCGATGGCGATCAGCGCCTGCCGGAAGGCGGGGAAATACGCCGGCATCTGCGGGCAGGGCCCGTCCGACCATCCCGATCTCGCGCAGTGGCTGGTCGAGCAGAAGATCGAAAGCATCTCGCTCAACCCGGACACCGTCGTCGAAACCTGGCTCGCGCTGGCCAAGAAGGCGCGCTGAAGCGCGCTGTTCGTCGCCAGGTAAACGCGACGCAGGGAGAGGCGTGATGGCGGTCGATCATCGGCCATTCGGTCGATTGACCGCGTGCTTCGTCGCGCGCTCAATCGGCAAGTGAAATCGACGCCGGTCCTGCGTGCCGCACTAAAGTCCTCGCGAATTGCCGCGGCCGTGCTCGCCTTGGCGACGATCGCGACCGCGGCGATGCTCGCGCTGTTGCCGGCGGAGCCCTGGCTGCGAGCCGTCGGTGTCGTGGTCGCGGGCGCCTGCGGCCTCCACGCGCTTCGGATCACGGCAGCGGTGGGCGCGAGCGGTTCGATGGCGTCGATCGAGCTTGCCGCGGATCGCCGCATCGTGATCACCGATCGGTTCGGCCGGCATATCGCCGCGATCGTCCGGCCGGAGAGCTACGCCGGCGCGCTGCTGACGACGGTGGTGCTGCGTCCCGAAGGCGCGCGGCGCTCGCGCGCGCTGGCGATCTGGCCGGACACGATGCCGGCGGACGAGCTCAGGCGCTTACGGGTGCTCCTGCGGCACGGCGATGGCGGTAGCGACGAGACCTGACCGACGCTAGGCCGGCGCGCCTCGCAACCACGCCTGGCCGTCGATGACCTGGCCGCTTTCGGCTTTCGGCTGGCCGGCCAGCAAGTGCAGATAAAGCGGAACGAAAA
>DATNAR010000165.1:0-2428 GCA_035607385.1 Casimicrobiaceae bacterium | reverse complement strand
CCTGAGCCTCCTTGCGCTCTGGCAATTCTTCGCTGACGCGCTGGCGGCGAAACTGTCGCACCGGAAGCTCGTCGAGCAATGCCGTGCGCATTTCGTGTCGTATCTGCGCTTGCGCGAGTGGCGCGACCTGCACCGGCAGCTTGCCGAGCAGGTGGCCGAGCTCGGCTGGCGCTGGACCGATGCGCTTGCCGACAAGATCGACGCCGCCCGCTACGAGGCGATCCATCGCGCGCTGCTCGCCGGCCTTTTGTCGAACGTCGGATGCCGTGCCGACGCCGACGAGCACTATCTGGGCACGCGCGGACTCAAGTTCTTCCTGCACCCCGGTTCCGGCATCGCGAAGAAAGGCGCCAAGTGGGTGCTCGCCGCCGAGCTGACCGATACGACGCGGCTGTATGCACGCTGTGCGGCGCGCATCGAGCCGGAGTGGATCGAGCAAAGCGCCGGGCCGCTGCTCGAGCGTAGCTATTTCGACCCGCACTGGGATGCCGCACGAGGCGAGGTCGTCGCCGCCGAGCGCGTCGCGCTGTACGGCTTGACCCTGGTGCCGCGGCGGCGGGTCTCGTACGGCGCGATCGATCCCGCGGCCGCGCGCGACGTATTCCTGCGCGAAGCGCTGGTCACCGGCGAGCTCGCGACCCGGGGCGCGTTTCTGGCGCACAACCGCCAGCTGATCGCGTCGATCGCCGAGCTCGAGCACAAGGCGCGGCGCCAGGACGTGCTGGTCGGCGACGAGGCGATGTATGCGTTCTATGCGGAGCGCGTTCCGGCGGATATCCATTCGACGGCGGCATTCGAGCGCTGGCGCGAGCGCGCCGAAGCGACGGCGCCGCGCCTGCTGTACATGACGCGCGAGGCGCTGATGCGGCATGCCGCGGCCGGCGTCACCGAGGAGCAATATCCGGAGACGATGGCGCTGGCTGGCGTGCCGCTGCCGCTGGCGTACAAATTCGCGCCCGGCCATCCGCTCGACGGCCTGACGCTGACCGTCCCGCTGGCGATGCTGAACCAGATCGACGCGGCAAGCTTGTCGTGGCTGGTGCCGGGGATGATCCGCGAAAAAGTGAGCTGGTATCTGAAGGCGCTGCCCAAGGCATGGCGCAATCGGGTAACGCCAGCAACCGAAGTGGTCACTGCGTTCCTCGAATCGATCGACCGCGATCCGCCCGCGGCGGGCATCGACCTCGCCGACGCGCTGCGCGCCTTCCTGAGCGCGCGCCTGGGCCATGCGCTGCCGCCCGATGTGTGGGAGGGCACCGAGCTTCCGCCGCATTTGCGGGTCAACGTGAAGATCGTCGATGCGTCGGGGCGGGAGCTCGCGCAGGGGCGCGATCTGGTCAAGCTGCGCACGCAGCTCGGCGAAGCAGCGCAATTGACTTTTGCCGCGATCGGGCCCGAATTCGAACGCGCCGGCATCCGGTCGTGGGACTTCGGCGATTTGCCGGAAACGCTGACGGTGGAGCGCGGCGGGCAGCGTCTGACCGGCTATCCGGCGCTCGTCGCCGAGGGCGACAGCGCCGCGCTGCGCCTGTACGACACGCGCGACGCCGCCGACGCCGCGACGCGACTCGCCGTCGTCCGCATGATCCGGCAGCAATTGAAAGATGCGCTGCAGCGCTGGGAGAAGAACCCGCCGGGCTTCGCCGCCGCGGCGCTGTCGCTCAAGACGGCAATTCCGACCGATGCGCTGCTTGCCGACGTGCTCGCCGCGATCGGCGATCGGGCTTTCATCGGCGAGGATCCTCTGCCGCGCTCCGAGCGCGCATTCGCCGAACAGGTCAGGCGCGCTCGCACGCGGCTCCCCGCTGTCGTCGAAGGCGCGTTCCGCACGCTGACGGCGATCGCCGCCGATTACCACGCGCTGTCGCAGCGGCTGGCGGCACTGCCCCCGTCGCAGGCGCGCCTGGGTGCCGACGTGCGGGCGCAGAGGGCTCAACTGGTTTACCCGGGATTCTTTTCGGCCACGCCCTGGGCGCAGCTCGGCCATTTGCCGCGATACCTGCAGGCGCTCGACAGGAGGATCGCCAAGGCGGCGGCCGATCCCGCGCGCGACGCCAAACACGCGCAAACGGTCGCCGCGCTCTGGGAGCGCTATCGGGCGCGGGCCGAGGCCAACCGGGCCGCACAGCGTATTGAACCGGCGCTCGACACCTTCCGCTGGATGATCGAGGAATTGAAGGTTTCCCTCTTTGCCCAGGAGCTTCGCACCCCTTTCCCGGTGTCATACAAACGTCTGGAAAAGGCCTGGGCGGAGCTTATTCGTTGATAGATGGCGTTTTTTTGCATTGGCGGCCCTAAACGTCGCGTGTTACAGTAACTTGCCGTTATTGCGGGCTCAAGCTGGGCGGGTGCGGGGTGGGCGCGATCAGCGCCGGCTCGCGGCCTAAGCGCCAGGCGACGCCCGCACGGCCAACGAGGACCGAACGCG
>DATNAR010000163.1:0-4136 GCA_035607385.1 Casimicrobiaceae bacterium | reverse complement strand
GGTGCGCAATCGCGCGCTGGGCTTCATCTACCAGTTCCATCATCTGCTGCCGGAATTTTCGGCGCTGGAGAACGTCGCGATGCCGCTCTACATCCGCCGCGACGCGAGGCCTGCGGCACGGGCGAGTGCCGCCGCGCTGCTCGACCGCGTCGGCCTCGCCCATCGCGCGCAGCATCGACCGGCCGAGCTGTCGGGCGGCGAACGGCAGCGCGTCGCGCTGGCGCGCGCGCTGGTGACGGCGCCCGCGTGCGTGCTGGCCGACGAGCCGACCGGAAACCTCGACCGGCGCACCGCCGGCGGGGTGTTCGATCTGATGCTCGAGCTCAATCGCAGCGCAGGAACGAGCCTCGTGATCGTGACGCACGATCCCGATCTCGCGGCGCGCACCGACCGGATCCTGCATCTGGTCGACGGCGTGCTGACTTCGTCGGGGATCTAGACCGCACCAAGAGGACTGGGCGGGCTGGTCGCGAGCTGCGGAGGATTCGTCTAGATCGACAAAGGCGCCTCGTCCATCGCCGCGATCTGCTCGCGCAATTCCAGCACGCGATCCTGCCAGTAGCGCTGCGTGTTGAACCATGGAAACGCCGCCGGGAAGGCGGGATCGTTCCAGCGGCGCGCCAGCCAGGCCGAATAGTGGATCAGCCGCAGCGTGCGCAGCGCTTCGATCAGATGCAGCTCGCGGTCGTCGAATGCGCAGAAATCCTCGTAGCCCGAAAGCACGGCGCGCAACTGGCGGCCCATGTCGGCGCGGTCGCCCGACAGCAGCATCCACAGGTCCTGCACCGCAGGACCGCTGCGGCAATCGTCGAAATCGACGAAATGCGGACCCTGCATCGGACCGCCGCTGCGCCACAGCACGTTGCCGGCATGACAGTCGCCATGCAGTCGAATGCTGCGGACGGCGCCCGCACGCCCGTAGCAATGCCGCACGCGTTCGATCGCCTGTGCGGCGACGCTGTCCCATGCCGCCAGCAGGTCGGGTGGAATAAAACCGTTCGCCAGCAGCCATTCGCGCGGCTCGTCGCCGAAGCTCGCGACGTCGAGCGCCGGCCGCACGTCGAATCGCGCGGTCGCGCCCACGGCGTGGATGCGCCCGATGAAACGGCCGATCCATTCGAGCGTGTCGCGGTCCTCCAGCTCGGGGGCGCGGCCACCGCATTGCGGATAGACCGCATAGCGGAATCCGGCGAAGCGATGCAGGGTTGCGCCCCCGCTCGCGATCGGCGCGACGACGGGAATCTCGCGGGCGGCAAGCTGGGCGACGAACGCGTGCTCCTCGCCGATCTGCTGATCGCTCCAGCGCGACGGGCGATAGAACTTCACGACGACCGACGAAGGCGCCGCCTCCGCGGAAGGCCTGGCACGGTCGTCCAGCCATGCCTGGTAGACGCGATTCTCATAGCTGTTGAGCGCGAGCAGCCTGCCGTCGCAGAACAGTCCGACGGCATCGAGCGCATCGAGCACGCAGTCGGGAGTCAGTCCCGCGTAAGGCGGCGCCGAAGCATCGTCCATCCGGCCATTGTACGTAGGCCGCCGCGCCTGTCGGTCGCGGGAGCGGCGCGGTTCCCCCGGCCGGCTAATAATCGACCGGCACCGGCTCGAGACTCCTCCACAGATACCAGGTGGCGACCGAGCGCCAGGGACGCCACGGTTCGGCCAGCGCGAGCATCGCCTCGCGGGTCGGCTGCGCGTTCTTCAGAAATTGTCGGGCCATCGCCTTTTGCAGGCCGAGGTCGTCGACCGGAAGCACATCGGGCCGCAGCTCGTGGAACATCAGGAACATTTCGGCCGTCCAGCGCCCGATGCCCTTGACGTCGATAAGCTGCGCGATCACCGCCTCGTCGTCCAGCTTGCGCCAGCGCTTCGGATCGAGCTGGCCGGACGCGAAATGCCGCGCCAGGTCCGACAGGTACTCGGCCTTGCGCTGCGACAGCCCGCAGTTGCGCAAGGCCGTCATGTCGGCGGCGGCGACTTTCGCCGCCGGAAGGCGGCGGAACTTGTGCGCCGGCGCATCGTCGGCCACGGCGACAAAACGCCACCAGATCGCGTCTGCCGCCTTGACCGATATCTGCTGGCCGACGATCGCCCGGGCGAGGGTCGTAAACGGATCGGCACGGCGCTTCAGATGGATGCCGGGATAGGCGCGGACCAAGCGCCGCAGCGTGCGGTCGCGGCGCGAGAGCTCGCGCGCCGCCTCGTCCCAGAACGGCGGCTTCATCGGCGCGCCCGCGCGCGCGTTGCCGGCCGGCGTTCCGTCGCTCCGGGCGCGGCGGCGGCGCCCGCCGGCGGCGTCCTGTCGCAGCCGGCTTCGAGCCCCAGCGGGAAGTGGTACATTACGCGCCTTTCGCTGGAGAGGGATCGATGAGGCGTCCGGTTCTGCCCGTCTTCGTGGTCGCGGGCTTCCTGCTGGCGCTGTCCGGCGCTCCCGCGCGAAACGCAGCGGCCGCCGCCGATCCGAACAAAGTGCTGCATGTCGCCATAGAAGCCGGCGACGACGGCTTCGATCCGTCGCGAAGCACCAACTATTATTCCGGGTTGATCGAAGAGGTCATTTTCGAGCGCCTGCTCACCTACGATTACCTGGCCGAGCCGGTCAAGCTCGTGCCGATGCTGGCCGAAGCGCTGCCCGAAGTCGCCGATAGCGGCAAGACGTATACGTTCCATCTGCGCAAGGGCGTCTATTTTACTCCCGACCCCGCGTTCAAGACCGACAAGCGCGAGCTCGTCGCCGAAGACGTCGCTTACTCGATCAAGCGCTTTCTCGATCCGAAGAACCGCTCGCCGTGGCGATTTCTGTTCGACGGCAAGATCGTCGGGCTGAACGAGCAGGAAGCGCTGGCGAAAAAGAACGGCGACCGGTTCGACTACGACGCCAAGATTCCCGGACTCGAAGTCGTCGATCGCTACACGATCCGTTTTCATCTGATCGATACCGACTTCAACTTCGCCTACATATTGGCGTCGCCGACGAACAGCATCGTCGCGCGCGAAGTGATCGAGCGCTATGCCGACGACACCAAGGGGCATCCGGTCGGCACCGGGCCGTACATGCTGGCGCAGTGGCAGCGCGGCGCCCGCATCCTGCTGCACGCCAATCCCGGTTATCGCGGCTTCGTCTGGGATTTTCAGCCGTCGGCCAATCCGTGGGACCGGGACGTCGTCGCGGCGATGAAGGGCAAGCAGATGCCGCAGATCGGCGTCGTCGATGTGCGCCTGATCGAGGAGGAACAGTCGCGCTGGCTCGCGTTCCAGGGGGCCGAGATCGACTACATCGACCGCTTCGGCTCGTTCGCCCCGATGGCGATCCCCAACAACAAGGTCGCACCCGACCTGGCCAAGCGCGGCATCAAGCTATACCGCTATCTCGAGCCGGAAATGACCTATTACTATTTCAACATGGTCGATCCGGTGGTCGGTGGATTCGACAAGGAAAAGATCGCGTTGCGGCGCGCGATCGCGATGTCGTACGACATCGACGAGGAGATACGCATCATCCGCAAGGGCCAGGCGATCCGCGCCGAGTCGCCGATACCGCCCGGCGTCGTCGGCTACAGCCCGAACTATCGCGCCAGCTATCACTACGATCCCGCGCTGGCCAACAAGCTCCTCGACTACTTCGGCTACAAGCGGGGCAGCGACGGATTCAGGACCCTGCCCGACGGCAAGCCGCTGGTGCTGACGCTGTGGTCGACACCGGAGGCGATCGCGCGCGAATACGACGAGCTCTGGAAAAAGAGCCTCGATGTGATCGGCATTCATTTCGCGACGGCCAAGATCAAGTTCGCCGATCAGATACAGAAGGGGCGCGCCTGCCAGATGCAGTTCGCGGGTGCGGCGTGGACAGCGGACTGGCCGACGGCGGACAACTTCCTGCAGCTGTCGTACGGTCCGAACGTCGGCGAGGACAACTATGCCTGTTACAAGTCGGCGACGTTCGACGACTTCTACCGGCAGGCGCAGCGCCTGCCCGACTCGCCCGAGCGCAACCGGCTGTACCGGGCGATGGCGCGGCAGATGGAAGTCGATACGACCTGGGTCATGGGGGCGACGCGCTATAAGAACACGCTGTTCTATCCGTGGCTGCTCGGCTACAAGAAGCACCCGATCCTGCACGCGCCGTGGCCGTTCATGGA
>DATNAR010000152.1:0-6585 GCA_035607385.1 Casimicrobiaceae bacterium | reverse complement strand
GGACTGACCGAGCGTCTACAGCCTCTCGTCAGCGATGTGAATGGACGGCGGCGCCGCTGCGCACAGTCGCCGGGGTTGCCGGCTCGGCATGCGCGGCGCTGATCAGATCGGGCATCACCACGCCGACCAGCCGGCGCGCGCCGTCATAGCGCTGCTGCCAGTAACGCTGCGACATCGCGACGATCTCGACTTCGCCGCCACGGTGCGGAGCGTGGATGAAGCGGTCGTCGCCGAGGTAGATGCCCACGTGCGAGAACGGCGAGCTTCGGGTATTGAAGAACACCAGGTCGCCCGCCTTGAGATCGCCGGGCGCGACGCGGCCGCCCAGCCGTGCCATTTCCCGGGATGTGCGCGGCAAGGTCACGCCGACGACCTCCTGGAAGACGTAGCGGACCAGACCGCTGCAATCGAGGCCGTGCTCGGGACTGTTGCCCCCGTAGCGGTAATCGACGCCGATCAGCCCCAAGGCGTAGATCGCGAGCTCCTGGGCGCTTTGCAGCACGCGGGTCACCGGGCGGTCGGCGGCAGCGGCCGCGGGCGCAGCGGCCGCGGGCGCAGCGAGCGCGGCGCGGGGCAACAGCGCCAGTGCGATGGCGGCCAGCGCAAAGACCCCGGCGCGGCAGCAGTTGGTTGCCGTGCGGCCGGTTCGCGTCCAGCGGTCGATGTCGGATCGCATTTTGTATGCTAATTCAGGAACTTGCCACCATACGCGGCGTGTCGGGTCAAGTCAATCCGCGCGGCGGCGGACAGCCCGCCGGCGCCGCAGGTCCTTCGGGTCCGCCTGCAGCGGGCGGTAGATTTCGACCCGATCGCCATCGGCGAGCCTCGTGTCCAGCGCGACCCGGACACCATACACGCCGACCCCCGCCGCAGCGAGGTCGATCTCGGGGTGGCGCGCCTCGATCCCCGAAAGCGCGAGCGCGTCGGCGACGCTAGACCCGGCCGGCAATTCGAGCTCGATCTCGGTCGCGCCGGCGGGAAGCGCGTAGACGACCGAAACGGTGATGCGTGTCATGCGCCGCCCCCGTGCACCGCCACCGCACGCTTGACGAAGGCGTCGATGAAGCTGTCCGCGATGCGGCCGAACACCGGTCCGATCAGCCCCTCCAGCACGGGTGTGGCGAACTCGTAGTTGAGCTCGAGCTCGACCTTGGACGCGGAATCGCTCAGGGCGCGAAACTGCCAGATCCCGTCGAGGCGGCGAAACGGGCCGTCGCGAAGCTCGATGACGATCCTGTCCGGCGGCTGGTTGCGATTGCAGGTCGTGAAGTGCGCGCGCACGCCGCGATAGTCGATGTCTATGCGCGCGAGCGTGTGATCGGCGGTACGCTGCAGGATCCGGGTTCCGCCGCACCATGGCAGAAATTTCGGATAATCCTCGACGCGCTCGACGAGGTCGAACATCTGCTGCGCGCTGTACGGCACGAGTACCGACTTGTGTACGCTGCGCATTGCTACAATGTGAAACCGGAAGTGACGAGCACGTCGTTATGAGCATCGTAGAAAACAAAAAAGCCTATCACGACTATTTCGTCGAGGAGAAATTCGAGGCGGGTCTCGCGCTCGAGGGCTGGGAAGTCAAGGCGATCCGCGCCGGACGTGCGCAGCTCAAGGAAGCCTACGTCGTCGTCAAGGGCGGCGAGATCGTTCTGCTCGGCGCGCACGTGACGCCGTTGCCCACCGCATCGACACACATCAAGCCCGATCCGACGCGGACGCGAAAGCTGCTGCTGCATCGCAGCGAGATCAATCGCCTGGTCGGCAAGGTCGAGCGGGCCGGCTACACGATGACGCCGCTCGATCTTCACTTCGTCAAAGGCAGGATCAAGATCGAGATCGGCCTCGCGCGCGGCAAGAAGCAGTACGACAAGCGCGAGACCGAGAAGCTGCGCGACTGGAATCGCGAAAAACAGCGGCTGCTGCGCAACCGCTCGGGCAGCGGCAAGACAACCCGCTCGGGCTGACCGTCGTGTCGTCGTCGCCACCGGTTGGGGTGCGCGTCGCAATTGCGGACGACCTGGCGGCGATCACGGCGATTTACGCACACCATGTCGACACCGGCCTCGGGACCTTCGAGCTCGCGGCACCGGACGGCGAAGAAATGCGGCGGCGATGGCAGGACGTCGCCCAGCGCGGGTTGCCTTATCTTGTGGCAGTGCTGCCGGAGCACGGAATCGCCGGGTATGCGTATGCGAGCCCCTACCGCGCGCGGCCGGGGTATCGCTATACGGTCGAAGACTCGGTGTACGTGGATGCGGCCTGCATGGGCCGCGGCGCGGGGCGCGCGCTGTTGCTTGCGCTGATCGCCGCGTGCGCGCCGCTGGGCTATCGCCAGATGGTGGCCGTGATCGGCGGCTCGGACAATGCGGCGTCGATCGGGCTGCACGCCGCGCTCGGCTTCGAGCGCGTCGGATGCCTGACGGCGGTCGGCCGCAAGTTCGATCGCTGGGTCGATACCGTATTGATGCAACGCGCGCTCGGTCCGGGCGCAGCGACGGTCCCGGGCTAGCGAGCGCGACTCGGGGATGCGGCCAGCAGCTCGCGCGCCGCCGTGACGCCGCTTCTCGCCGCCGCTTCGAGCGTCGCCGGAAACTCCGGATCGGTATAGTCGCCGGCGAGGTACAGCCGCGGTGCGATGGCGCCGGGCGGCGGACGCTTCAGTCCTGCCGTGCACGCGTAGGTCGCGCGCCGCTCGGCGATGACCTTGAGCCACGCCGGCGCAGGCAGCCCCGGCAGCACGCGGCGCAGCTGATCGTCGATGGCGCGCAGCAGCGCCGGATGGTCCTGGCGCGCGCCTTTCGGCTCGGTGCTGATCACGACGGAGGCGAGTCCCGGCGGACCGTCGAGCTGCCCGCGATCGAACAGCCACTGCCCCGGCGTGCCGGCGAGCTTCTGCATCGGTTGCTTGAGCCCCAGAGGTCGATCGTATTTCAGATAAGCGGTGATGATCGGCTCGTAGGCGAACTGCTCGACGCATGCGACCGCGTACGCGGCCTCGGGCGATTCGATTATCCCGCCGAGCAGGTGGCCAAGCTGGTGCGGGCCCACCGCAACCACGGCGGCGGCGAATGACTCGTCGGTGTAGCCGCTCCGAAGGACCACATGATCGCCGCGCGTCGCGACGTCGGTCACCGTTGCGCCCTTGCGGATCGAGCCGCCGCGGTCGACGACATACGCCGCAGCCGCATCGGGGAACAGCGACGACAGATCGACCCGCGGCATCAGCGTGTCCGAATCGTGCGCGTTGCGGGCGAACGCCGCCGCCAGCACGTTGAGGAAAATCTGCGCTGAGGCAGCGGCCAGCGGCGTGTTCAGCGCGGCCAGGCACAGCGGCTCCCACAGATTGCGTATCGCCGCCTGCGGCTGTCGGTCGAGGAGCTCCGCCACCGTCATTTCCGGCGGGCAGCGGTATCGATCGCGGCGCAGCCGGCGCACGAACGCGACCGTCGCCCGCCGCTCGGGCCAGGAAAGGCCACGTGCGCGCAACAGCGCCACGGCAAGGTGCCAGGGCGCGGGCAGCCGCGGCGCGCTCAGGCGGAAAACGCCGGGCTCGGCGAGGCACAGCCGCCGCCGCTCGAGCAGATCGCGCTCGGCGCCGGGCCCGTGCACGGTGCGCAGCAGCGCCAGGAGCTCGCGGTACGCACCCAGCAGCATGTGCTCGCCGTTGTCGACGACGACCTCGTAGGCTTCGATCCGCCGCGCGCGGCCGCCCAGCGTTTGCGCCGCTTCGAACACCGTGACTGCGCGCCCCGCGTTGGCGAGCGTCACCGCCGCCGCGAAGCCCGCGTAGCCACCGCCGATGACCGCGATGCGCTCGGCCACTAGGGCCTGTCCACGCTAAATGCGCGCCCACGCTTGGCTTCGGCGGGGCGCAGGGCAAGGCACCCGGCGAGGCCGCGTGCTGGCCCGCACGCAACGAGCCGGCAACGCAGCCCTGCGCCCCGCCAAAGCCAAGCCCGAAAGGGTGATCCCGGCAAAGGCCCGCCCTCGGCGTTGCTCATGCTCGCTCCCAAGCTACGGCTGCGCTTCGCGCCTTGATGGCGGGCCTTTGTCGGGTCACGTGGGTGCGCATTTAGCGTGAACAGGCCCTAGTACGACCAGGACGTCGTCCAGGCGATCCAGGCCTTGCGCAGCGGCGAAAGCGCGACGCGGCGATCGAGGACGCGAAAGTCGTTGCGCTCGATGGCGCCGAGCAGTGCGCGATAGGTCGCCGCCATGATCAGGCCCGGACGCTGCGCCCGCCGGTCGGCGGCCGGCAGGGCGCCCAGCGCTGTGTCGTAGGTGGCCCGCGCACGCGCGACCTGGAAACGCATCAGCGCGACGAAGCCGGGGGTGTGGCGCGCGCCCAGTATGTCGGCGGCGCTGACGCCGAAACGGTCGAGCTCGTCCTGCGGCAGATAGATTCGACCGCGGCGCGCGTCCTCCCCCACGTCGCGGATGATGTTCGTCAGCTGGAATGCGATGCCCAGGTCCCGCGCATAAGCACGTGTCGCCGGATCGGAGTAGCCGAATATTTCCGCCGACATCAGTCCCACGCCGCCGGCGACCAGATCGCAATAGCGCTCGAGCGCCGCAAAGTCGAGATAACGCTGCTGCTCGAGATCCATCGCCATGCCGTCGATGACGGCCTGCAGCTGCGGTTCGTTGAGCGCGAATTCCGCGACGACCGGCCGCAAGGCCTGCGCGACCGGATGCCGCGGCGTACCGCTGAAGATTGCCGCGACTTGGCCGCGCCACCAGGCGAGCTTGATGCGTGCCACGCCGACATCGCTGGCGTCGTCGACGACGTCGTCGACTTCGCGGCAGAACGCATACAGCGCAGTGATCGCGCGCCGGCGCGCCGCCGGCAGGAAGCGAAAACTCCGGTAGAAGCTCGAGCCGCTTTGCGCGGCCTTCTGCTCGCAGTAGACATCGGGCTCCATCGTCAGCCCGACAAACTCGCCGCGAACATCATGGCCCAGTCGCGCTTGCGCAACACCGGCCGCCGCCGGAAGACGTCGCCCTCCGCGCCATCGATAGCGCGCAGGATGCGCAAGCCACCGGCGACGACCAGCTTCAGTTCGAGCCGGGCGCGCAGCGGCAGCGCGCGGGCAAGCGGGAGCCCGGAGCGCAACAGCTCGCGTGTCCTTGCGACCTCGAATGCCATCAGCCGGCGCCACTGCTCGTCGACGATAGCGTCGGCGATCTGCCGTTCGTCGACGCCGAAGCGCGCCATGTCATCGGCCGGCAGATAGATGCGTCCCTTCGCCCAGTCGAGCGCTATGTCCTGCCAGAAGTTGGCCAGCTGCAGGCCGCTGCAGATCGCATCGGCGCGGCGGAGCTCGGCCTCGTCCGACACGCCGTACAGATGCAGCAGCAGGCGACCGATCGGGTTGGCCGAGCGCCGGCAATAGTCGAACAGCTCGCCGATGTCCGCGTAGCGATGTTTGGCTACGTCCTGGCGGAACGCCGAGAGGAGATCGCGAAACGGCGCGATCGGAAGCGCGTGCCGGCGTATCGCCGCGGCCAGCGCCTGGAACGGCGGCGCCAGGGCTTCGCCGTGCGTATCGGATGCGGTCTCGATGCGGTCGAGCATCATGCCATAGCGGTCGAGGCCGGCGAGGCGCACGGCCGCCGGCGCGTCGCCTTCGTCGGCGATGTCGTCGGCCCCGCGGGCGAACGCGTAGATCGCCGCAATCGCCGCGCGCAGCGCCGGCGGGCCTACCCATGATGCAACGGGAAAATTTTCGTAATGGTCGACGGGCACGGCGGTTCGGATGTTGCGCGGAGGCGTTCGCAATTGTTCCGGAAAACACGGCGCCCGCCGCCGTCTTTCGCGTGGCGGGGGTAGGGCTTTTCGGCTATACTGGCGCGTTTCGCGAAACCGGCTGCGAAAGTGGCGGAATTGGTAGACGCACCGGCCTTAGGAGCCGGAGCCGAAAGGCGTGAGAGTTCGAGTCTCTCCTTTCGCACCACGACAACAATTAAGGCTAGCAAGGAATCATCGGGTATGCAAACGACACTGGAAACGCTGGGCCAGCTCGAGCGCCGGCTTAATGTGGCCGTGCCGCTGGAGCAGATCGACGGCGAGGTGCACAAGCGTCTGGCGCGCCTGGCGAAGACCGTCAAGATCGCGGGTTTCCGCCCGGGCAAGGTTCCGCTGAAGATGGTGGCGCAGCAATACGGCCCGCAGGTGCGCTCCGACGTCATCTCCGACACGGTCCAGGCGAGTCTCAACGACGCGATTCGCGAGCAGAACCTGCGCGTGGCCGGCTATCCGCGGATCGAGCCGAAGGAGGCCGCGGCCGCCGATCAGCTCGAGTTCTCCGCTGTTTTCGAGGTTTATCCCGAGATCAAGCTCGGCGAGTTGTCCGGAGTTACGATCGAGCGCCCGGTGTCGGAAGTCGGCCCCGCCGACGTCGACCGGACGATAGAGATACTGCGTCACCAAAACGCCCGCTATCAGGCGGTGGCGCGACCGGCCGCTCACGGCGATCGTGCGGTCGTCGACTTTACCGGCACGATAGCCGGTGTGGCCTTTCCCGGCGGTCAGGCGAAGGACTTTCCGATCGTCATCGGTGAGGGTCGCATGCTGCCCGAGTTCGA
>DATNAR010000139.1:0-3253 GCA_035607385.1 Casimicrobiaceae bacterium | reverse complement strand
CGACGGCAGAATGATCGGCCGCGATGAGCGCACGCGCATCCACGTCAATCTCGCGCAGCCGCCGATGGCCGAGCGGGTCGAGGCGTGGCGGCGCGAAATGAGCGACACCGAGCGGCGCCAGGTCGAAAGCGGTGCCGCGCCGCTGATGCGCGAACTGGGTTACGAGGCCGGCGCTTGAGCCCGCTCGCGCGGGGCCGGGTCGACGGCGCAGCGGCCGGTTTCTTCCCCGGCGGCGCGGAAAACGGCTGATGCCGACGCCGCAGAACCTCGCGCTGTTCGCGCTGGCGAGCGTGCTGCTCGCGCTGACGCCGGGACCGAACCTGCTTTACCTGGTATCGCGCACGCTCTGCCAGGGACGCCGCGCCGGTGTCGTCTCGCTCGCCGGCACCTCGCTCGGCTTCGTGTTCCACGCCTTTGCCGCCGCGCTCGGCCTGTCGGCCATCTTCCTGACGGTGCCGGTCCTCTACGACGCGGTGCGCTACGCGGGTGCCGGGTATCTGCTGTGGCTCGCCTGGCAAGCGCTGCAGCCCGGCGGGCAGGGCGTATTCGCGCCGCGCGCGCTGCCGCAGGACTCGCCGTGGCGGCTGTTTCGCATGGGCCTCGTCACCAGTCTGTTGAATCCGAAAGTCGCGCTGTTCTATCTGGCGCTGTTTCCACAGTTCATCGATGCCGGTCGCGGCAGCGTGCTGGCCCAGGGCTTGGTGCTCGGGCTGCTGCAGCTGGTGATCAGCTCGACGAGCGACCTCGTCTTCGTCCTCGCCGCCGGCGCGATCACCGGCTGGCTCGCGCGACGCCCGTTCTGGTCGGCCGTGCAGCGCTGGGTGCTCGGCGTCGTGCTCGCCGGCATCGCCGTGCGGCTCGCCTTCGACTCGCGGCGGTAGGCGGCCGGTTCGATGCTGCTCAGCGATTCCCAGCAGATGGTGCGCGAGACAATGCGTAACTTCGCGCAGCAGCGGCTGGCGCCGTTCGCCGCGGCATGGGATCGCGAACACGCGTTCCCGCGCGACGCGTTGCGCGAATTGGCGGCACTCGGCGCCTGCGGCATCGTCGTGCCCGAGTCGTACGGGGGGGCGGGGCTCGACTACGTATCGCTTGCCGTGGCGCTGGAGGAGATCGCGGCGGGCGACGGCGCGACCTCGACCGTCATCAGCGTACAGAACTCGGTCGTCTGCGGTCCGATTCTCGCGTTCGGCACTGCCGCGCAGAAAGACCGTTATCTCAAGCCGCTGGCGAGCGGTGACAAGATCGGCTGCTTCTGCCTGACCGAGCCGCACACCGGTTCGGACGCGGCGGCGATTGCGACGCGAGCCGAGTTCGTTCGCGGCGCGGACAGCGACGGCGGTGACCACTATGTGCTGAACGGCACCAAGCAGTTCATCACCTCGGGCAAGAATGCCGACGTCGCGATCGTGTTCGCGCTGACCGACAAGGCCGCCGGCAAGAAAGGCATGTCGGCGTTCATCGTCGATACCACGCTGCCCGGATACGACGCGGCCCGCATCGAGGACAAGCTCGGACAGCGGGCCTCCGATACCGCGCAAATCGTCCTCTCGGACTGCCGGGTGCCGGCGGCGAATCTGCTCGGGCGCGAAGGCGAAGGCTACCGCATCGCGCTCGCCAACCTGGAAGCCGGCCGCATCGGCATCGCCGCGCAGGCCGTCGGCATGGCGCGCGCTGCGTTCGAGGCGGCGCTTTCGTACGCGCGTGAGCGGGAAAGCTTCGGCAAGCCGATCATCGAGCATCAGGCGATCAGTTTCCGGCTGGCCGACATGGCCACGCAGATCGAAGCCGCGAGGCAACTTACCTGGCATGCGGCGACCTTGCGGGACGCCGGTCTGCCGTGCCTGAAGGAAGCCTCGATGGCGAAGCTCTTTTCCTCGGAAATGGCCGAACGCGTGTGCTCGGACGCGATCCAGATCCTCGGCGGCTACGGGTATGTGACCGACTTCCCGGTCGAGCGCATCTACCGCGACGTGCGCGTCTGCCAGATCTACGAAGGCACCAGCGACATCCAGCGCCTGGTGATCGGGCGCGCGCTCGCCGGCTGATCGAGAGGACCGTATGCCTGCCGTCATCGATTTCTATTTCGATTTCTCCTCGCCGTATGGCTTTATCGGGTCGGAGAAGATCGAGGCCCTCGCCGCCCGCCACGGGCGCAGCGTCGACTGGCACCCGGTCCTGCTCGGCGTCGTCTTCAAGCAGACGGGGTCGCTGCCATTGACCGAGGTGCCGCTCAAGGGCGATTACTCGAAGCGCGATTTCGCGCGCAGCGCCCGGTTCCACGGCATCGCGAACTTCCGCATGCCGAGCGTGTTTCCGATTTCGACGCAGGCGCCGGCGCGCATCGTCGTCTGGCTGAAGCGAACGAACCCCGGGTTGGCGGCGGGCGCCGTACATGCGCTCTATCGCGCTTTTTTTGTCGACGATATCGACATCTCGAATCCCGACCGCGCCGCCGCGATCGCCGGGCAATGCGGTGTCGACGCCGCTGCTGCACGCGCGGTGATCGACGATCCCGCGATCAAGGACGCGCTGCGGCTCGAGAACGACAAGGCGATCGCCGCCGGCGTTTTCGGCTCGCCGTTCGTCATCGTCGACGGCGAGCCGTTCTGGGGGGTCGACCGGTTCGAGCAAGTCGAGCGCTGGCTGGCGACCGGAGGCTGGTGAGATGGCCAAGCCGCCGGTCGGATCCACGGTGCACTGCTTCGCGCCATCGGGCTATCGCTGCAAGCCCGCACTGCTGCGGGCGACCGAAGCCGATCGAGGCTAGCGTGCCCGTCATCGAGACCAGGCTCGATCCCCGCGATGCGATTTTCATCGCCAACCGCACCGCCCTCGAGGCGCTGGTCGCAGACCTCAGAAGCAAGGTGCGCGCGATCGAACAGGGCGGCGGCGAGGTGGCGCGCAGCCGTCACACCGGCAGAGGCAAGCTGTTGCCGCGCGAACGGGTCGCCACGCTGCTCGATCCGGGCTCGCCGTTCCTCGAGCTTTCCCAGCTCGCCGCGTACGGAATGTACGACGACAACATCGCCGCTGCCGGCATCATCACCGGCGTCGGCCGCGTCGCGGGCCGCGAGTGCGTGATCGTCTGCAACGACGCGACGGTCAAGGGGGGAACGTATTACCCGATGACTGTCAAGAAGCATCTGCGCGCGCAGGAAATCGCGCGCGAGAACCGGCTGCCGTGCATCTACCTGGTCGACTCCGGCGGCGCCAACCTTCCGAACCAGACCGAGGTCTTTCCCGATCGCGA
>DATNAR010000137.1:0-5081 GCA_035607385.1 Casimicrobiaceae bacterium | reverse complement strand
GGCGTTGACCTTTTCGATCGCCGGGACGACGCCGCGCGGATCGACCGCCATGAACAGGATCGCGTCCGGCTTCTTGACGGTTACGTCCTCGATCTCCGAGAGCTGCTCGGCGAGGTTGTTCGGCCGCGTCGGCGCGTAATGGGTGACCGGTCCGGCGCCCATGTCCCTGGCCGCGGCCTCGACGCCGGCACGGACCAGCGCGAAATGCGGGTCGACCTGATTCTTGTAGAACGCGGCGAGGCGCTCGCCGGCCGCGCTCGCCGGTCCGGCGGACAGCGAAATCCCCACCGCGGCGACCGTCAGGGCAAACGACTGCAGGGGCGCTCGATGCCTGTTTTTCATCGCTTCTCTCCTGTTCGATCCGGCGGCGGACGTGGCCGGCAGGGTTTGCAGTTTACCGCATACGATTACGGAACCAGGCAAAACGCTCCCCGCGCCAGCGCGCCCGGGTCGTACGCGACGCATGCTGTAAACGAGTCCGCACGGCAACAAGCCCCAGAGCAACCCGAGCGCAATCCTGCCCGCCGCGTCCGGCCGCCGTAACGCCGCCTGCGCGATAGCCAAGATCGCGCCGAAAGCCCTGGCGCCGATGCGCTGCAGCCACCCGGAGCCTGGCGTGGCGAACGCCGGGCTCGCGCCGAGCAGCAGCAGAAAAACATTGGCGGCGAAGCCCCGAAGACGCCGTAATTATCGAATCAGCTCGCCGGGAAAATGCGAAGCGCACGCCATCACATGCGTGATGGCTTCGCGGTCGTACTGATCTCCAGAGCGATATGACTCGAAAAAGTAGTTGAGTCTTGCGACTCGCTCGCCCATCGCGTCCACTGCCTGCAGCCCGATCGACACGCCGTAGTTGGTAAAGGCGAACTTGACGTCGGGCAATCCCGGCTCGCGACAGAAATACCCGCGCTCGACCCACATTCGATCGAGCATGCCCAGGCAACGCGGTCTTTGCAGCCGCGCCCAGGCTTCATCGGGAAAGAAATGCGTCATCCACAGCATCATGCCGAGACCCAGGTCCTGCGTGATCCACAGATCGGCCGCCGATCGCTCGATCAGCGCACGCATGTCGGCGATCTCCCGCGACAGCGCCTGTTCATCGAGCAGCCGATACGATACGTACCCGTCGAAGGCGTCGAGGGCGCCGAGCCCGTATCCGGGATAGGGAGCGCTCAGATCCTCCTTCATTTTCCAGATGACGCCGCGCCCGGGCAGGACAAAGGCATCGTGTATCTGGCCGACCAGATCGACGCCCTTTTTGACGTAGTCCGGGAGCTGCCTGCCCAGGATCGCAAGCGCATACAGCCACATCGCGAGGTAATGAAAATACTGGCCGTCGCGGTCGGGCGCTTCGCCGATGCGGATTCCCCGATCGCGCCCGAGCGCCCGGTCGACGTCGGCGACAACCGCTTCCGCCTCGTCGAGATAGGCGCGGTCTCCCGACTCGACATAAAGCGATACGAGTAAAACGACGCCAAAGGCGTCGGTCCACAGGTACCGCAGGCCATTCGGCCAGATGCCCTCCGCGCGCATCCAGTCGAGCTTGTCTCGGACATAGCGCGTATCCGCACGCATGGCTCAAACGCCAAACGGATAGGTATCGGGCAAGCCCTCGAGTTCCTCGGTCTTGAGCGGCGTCACGGCAGCGGTTTGATCGAACCAGACGTATTCGTCGAATTGCCGCGGCAGGCGCGCCTGGAAGTAGTGGCTTTGCAGCTCGGTCTCCGGCCGATAGATGACGCCGATCGCACGCTCGAGCCGGGGTCGCCCGAGGCCCGTCGCCAGCGCAGGCGGCATCGGCGAGCGAAGGCTCAACAGGAACTGCCGGACGCCGGCGTCATGACAAAGCCGCTCGTAGCTGTCGGCCAGCGCCGGGCGGACGGCCTTGACTTCCATCGGGCCGTCCCACTCGGTCGCGGCGGCGACCGTTCCGGTGTCGGTGCCGAATCCGATCGAATACGCCGCATTGCCGAACTCCTGGCGGCAGAGGCGCCCGATGTTGTATTCGCCGCGCGACGCCATCTCGGTCGCGCCCGAATCGCCGACATGAGAATTGTGGGCCCAGACGATCGCCCTGCTTTCGGGTCCGTGAAAGCCGAGCAACGTCTTCAGCGTCTCGAACATATGGCTGTCGCGCAGATTCCACGATGCGCGCGAGCCGTAATACATGATCCGGTAGTAGCGTTCGGCGTTGGCCACCAGACGCGCGTTCTGCACGGCATCGAGGAACCGCGCCCCATCGTGCTCGGCGTAGGTCCGGCGCTTGTGCATCAGGTCGGTGAGCATCGAGACGACCTCGCCCTCGCAGCTCTGGTAGCTTCCGGTGAGCGCCGCATGGCCGTAGGTCGCCGGATCCGCCTGCCAGGGCGTCAGGCAACCGTAGCGCTGGCGTGCGACGCGAGCTGCGCCCGGGTCGACGTCGTCCAGGTAATCGAGAACCGAGCGTATCGAATTGAACAGGCTATACAGATCGAGGCCGTGAAACGCGACTTTGCGGCCGCTGGCCGCAGCCGTGTTGTGCGTGTGCAGCCAGTCGACGAACTCGCGCACCTCACGATTGCGCCACATCCATACGGGAAAGCGGGCGAATGCCGTCCACTCGGATGGCGGCGTCTCGGCATGCCGGACATAGTGATCGATGCGTGCGGCGTCCGGCCAGTCGCCTTCGATGGCGATAAAGGAAAATCCCTTCCGCTCGATCAGCTCGCGCGAAATCCGCGCCCGCATGCGATAGAACTCGGCCGTGCCATGCGTCGCCTCGCCGAGGAGCACGACCCGCGCATCGCCGATCCGTCGCAGCAACGGGTCGAGGTCCGCCGAGTCGATTGCATCGAAGCGTTCGCATGAGGCTGCCATCGCCGCGGCCAGCGTTCGGTCCACGCTGTCGGCGGTGGGACGACGCGACGGTTGAGCATGATCGTTTTCGGCGGCCCAGCCTTCCTCGCCCACCAGCGGCACGAAGCGAACGTCGGCGATGTCCTCGGTCTCGTACCGGTCGGTCGAGGTGCGGATGACGCGAACCAATTCCTGGACGCGCCGATTCTCGCCGACCGGAATGACCAGCCTGCCTCCGACCTTGAGCTGCGCCTTCAGCGACGCCGGCACTTCGGGGCCGCCGGCCGCGACGACAATCGCATCGTAAGGCGCGTGGTCGGGCCAGCCGAGCGTTCCGTCGCCATGCAGTACATGCACGTTGCGATAACCCAGGTCGGCAAGCGCCGAGGCGGCTTTTTCGGCGAGCTGGCCGATGCGCTCTACCGTGTAGACGCTGCGCGCGATGCGCGAGAGGACCGCCGCGGCGTAGCCGGAACCGGTGCCGATCTCGAGCACCTTCTCGCCGCCCTCCAGCGCCAGAGCGTCGGTCATCAGCGCGACGATGTAGGGCTGCGAGATCGTCTGCCCCTCGGCGATCGGCAACGGCGCATCTTCGTAGGCGAACTCCCGCATAGGCTCGGGCAGGAAAGCCTCGCGAGGCACGGTTCGCATCGCCTCCAGCACCCGCGGCGAACGCACGCCGCGGCGCGCGATCTGCAGATCGACCATGTCGTTGCGAAGTCGGGCGGAATCGGTCTTTTCCACGAGTTGAATGCTCCAGGGCCGCGTTCGAATCGACTGACGCGATGCTTGATGCCTAGACGCCGATCGCACCCCTGACCCGCTTGCGATCGAACGGCAGCTCCCGGATCCGCGCGCCGGTGGCATAGGCGATCGCGTTGCCGATCGCGGCCGCCGTGGGACCCTGCGCCGCTTCGCCGGTCCCCAGGAAAGCGGCGCCCGGTCGATCGATCACATGGACGTCGACGCTTTCCGGTATCTCGGGAAAACGCAGTATCGGATAGCGGCTCCAATCGGCGCTCGTGATCGCGGTCGTGTCGAACTCGACCGCCTCGTGCAGCGTCCAGCTCGACGACTGGATGATGCCGCCCTCGATCTGGTTGCGGATGCCGTCGGGATTGACCGCCTGGCCGCTGTCGACCGCGGCGACCGCGCGCACGACGCGCACGCTGCCTTTCTCCCGATTGACGTCGACCTCGAGTGCGAGCGCGACATACGCGGCGAGATTCTTGTACCGGGCGAAGGCGAAGCCTCGACCCCGGCCGGGGGCTCGCACGTAGGAAGCCCAGCCGAAGCGTGCAGCCGCGAGCGAAACCACGTCCCGCGCGCGCGGATCGTCGAGGTGCCGAAGGCGAAAATCGACCGGATCGGCACCCGCGGCCTGCGCGAGCTCGTCGATGAAGCTCTCGATCGAAAAGACGTTCATGTAGGCGCCGAGCGCGCGCAGCGCCGAAACGCGCACGGGCATCGCCGGCACGAACCGATGCACGACGTGCACGCTCGGCAGCCGATAGAAAGGGATTGCGTTGCGATCGCCGCCGCCTTCCGGCAGCGGGATGGGCTTCGGCGCCGCCGGCGCGAACGGCGTCTGCAGATGCCAGGCCGGCAGCAGGTTGCCCGCGCCACCCGGCCGCATGCTGTGCGTATTGCTGGTCACCTCGTAATCCCAGGCGACGATGTTGCCGGCGCTGTCGAGCGCTGCCTTGACTTTCGTCAGCATCGCCGGGCCGTAAGGTTCCCACTGATGCTCCTGCTCGCGCATCCATTGCACGCGCACCGGTCGATCGGGAAACGCACGCGCGATCAGCGCGGCGTCGGCGGCTGCATCATCGGCCGCGTTGTGACCATAACAGCCCGAGCCCTCGACGTGGATGCATTGCACCCGATCCTCGGGCAGCCGCAGCATTTCCGCGATCGATTTGCGCAACGGATACACGCCCTGGCTGTGCGTCCATACGGTCAGCGCCCCATCCTTGAACAGGCCCACCGCACACGACGGGCCGATCGCGCCGTGCATCTGGTAGGGACGGCGGTAGCTTGCCTCGAAGCTGCGCGCGCCGGGGCTTCCGCCTGCCTGTCTGTCGAGGTCGACGATGACGTCGGCAGGCAGCTTTTGCAGATAGGCATAAAACTCGGCCTGCTCGGGAAGCGTCGCCCGCTCTTCCCAGCGTGCGGCAGCGGCGAGCGCGCGCATGGCCTGAATCGCCTCGTACTCGTGCGCCGCGACGACAGCGACGAAGGAACCG
>DATNAR010000131.1:0-12680 GCA_035607385.1 Casimicrobiaceae bacterium | reverse complement strand
CGACCCCGAGGTGGCGGAAAAGCCCGACGAACTGATCGTCTACGGCGGCATTGCGCGCGCCGCCCGCGACTGGCAGTGCTTCGACCGGATCGTCGAAGTGTTGAAAGCGCTCGGCGACGACGAGACGCTGCTCGTGCAATCCGGCAAGCCGGTCGGCGTGTTCAAGACCCACGCCGACGCGCCGCGCGTGCTGATCGCCAATTCCAACCTGGTGCCGCACTGGGCAACGTGGGAGCACTTCCACGAGCTCGACGCGAAGGGCCTGATGATGTACGGCCAGATGACCGCCGGCTCGTGGATCTATATCGGCAGCCAGGGCATCGTGCAGGGCACTTACGAAACTTTCGCCGAAGCCGGCCGGCAGCATTACGGTGGCGAGCTCAGCGGAAAATGGATTCTCACCGGGGGCCTGGGCGGCATGGGCGGCGCGCAGCCGCTGGCGGCGACGATGGCCGGTGCTTCGATGCTCGCGGTCGAATGCGATCCGAGCCGGATCCGGATGCGGCTCGATACCGGCTATCTCGACCAGCAGGCGGCAACCCTCGATCGCGCGCTGGCGATCATCCAGGAAGCGCACGCCGGCGGCCGCGCCGTCTCGGTCGGATTGCTCGGCAACGCGGCCGATGTTTTCCCCGAGCTCGTCCGCCGCGTGCAGGCGGGAGACCGAAAAGCGCGCCCGGACATCGTGACCGACCAGACCAGCGCGCACGATCCGCTCAACGGTTATCTGCCATCCGGGTGGTCGCTCGAAGAGGCCGAGGCCCGTCGCGCCGGCGACCCGGCCGGCGTGGTGAAAGCCGCGAAGGCATCGATGGCCGTGCAAGTGCGCGCGATGCTGGCCTTTCAGCAAATGGGTGTGCCGACGTTCGACTACGGCAACAACTTGCGGCAGATGGCTCTGGAGGCGGGCGTCGGCAATGCCTTCGATTTCCCCGGCTTCGTGCCCGCTTACATTCGCCCGCTGTTCTGCCGCGGCGTCGGGCCCTTTCGCTGGGTGGCGCTGTCGGGCGACCCCGAGGACATCTACCGCACCGACGCCAGGCTCAAGGCGCTTCTTCCGCATAACGCGCAGCTGCATCACTGGCTGGACATGGCGCGGACGCGCATCAAGTTCCAGGGATTGCCGGCGCGCATTTGCTGGATCGGTCTGGGCGATCGCGCGCGCGGGGGCCTCGCCTTCAACGACATGGTCGCGAGTGGCGAGTTGAAGGCGCCGATCGTCATCGGCCGCGACCATCTCGATTCGGGATCGGTAGCGAGTCCCAATCGCGAGACCGAAGGCATGCGCGACGGATCCGACGCCGTATCCGACTGGCCTTTTCTCAACGCGCTGCTCAATTGCGCGAGCGGCGCCACCTGGGTCAGCATCCACCACGGCGGCGGTGTCGGCATGGGCTTTTCGCAGCATGCCGGCATGGTCGTCGTCTGCGACGGAACCGCCGCCGCCGCGCGGCGCATCGAGCGCGTGCTGACCAACGATCCGGCAAGCGGCGTGATGCGGCACGCCGACGCCGGATACGAGGATGCGATCCGGTGCGCGGCCGAGCAAGGGCTCGTCCTGCCGATGGTCGATCGGAAATGATCGCTGGTCTCGCGCCGATCGCGCCGCGCTGACGGCAGCGCTTTTCGCCTTCGCGACCGACGCACGCATGTCAAACCGGACGCCGGCCTGATGAAGGCCGCGCTCAACGTTGACCCGGGCAAGCTCACGCTGGGCATGCTGCGCCGGATCGCGCGCGGCGAGGCGCGCGTGGCACTCGACGTCGGAACACTGTCTGCCATCGACGCTTCGCGGGCCGCGGTGCAGCAGGCGGTCGATCACGGCGCGCCGGCCTACGGCATCAATACCGGCTTCGGCAAGCTCGCCAAGACCCACATTGCGCACGATCAGCTGGAACGGCTGCAGACCAATCTCGTCCACTCGCACGCGGTCGGCACCGGCCCCCTGCTCGACGATGCGACCGTGCGTCTGGTGCTGGTGCTCAAGGCCGCGAGCCTCGCGCGCGGGTATTCCGGCGTGCGGCCCGAAGTGATCGATGCCCTGGTCGCGCTCTACAACGCCGGCGTCCTGCCAGCGATTCCCGCGCAAGGATCGGTCGGAGCCTCCGGCGATCTCGCCCCGCTGGCGCACATGACGCTGGCGCTGATGGGCGAAGGCGAAGTGCGCATCGAAGGCGCTGCGATGGCGGCCGGCGAGGGCTTGCGCCGCGCGGGACTCGCGCCGGTGTCGCTCGCGGCCAAGGAGGGGCTGGCGCTGCTGAACGGCACGCAGGTGTCGACGGCATTGGCGCTCAAGGCGCTGTTCGAGGCGGAAGATATTTTCGCCGCGGCCGTCGTGACCGGCGCGCTCTCGGTCGACGCCGCCAAGGGAAGCGACACGCCGTTCGACGTCCGGATCCAGGAAGTGCGCGGCCAGCCCGGACAGATCGACGTCGCGGCGAAATATCGCGCGCTCCTCAGCGGCAGCGAGATTCGCCGCTCGCATCTGGTCGACGACGACCGGGTCCAGGATCCTTATAGCCTGCGCTGCCAACCGCAGGTCATGGGCGCCTGCCTCGACCTCGTGCGGCATGTCGCGGCGACGCTCGCCATCGAGGCGAACGCGGTGACCGACAATCCGCTGGTGTTCGCCGAGGCGGGCGAGGTTCTCTCCGGCGGAAATTTCCATGGCGAGCCGGTGGCGCTCGCCGCCGATGTCCTCGCACTGGCGATCGCGGAGATAGGGGCGCTGTCGGAAAGGCGCATCGCCCTGCTGATCGACGAGTCGCTGTCGGGATCGCCGCCGTTCCTGGCGCGCGACCCGGGCATCAACTCGGGCTTCATGATGGCGCACGTCACCGCGGCGGCGCTCGCCTCGGAGAACAAGTCGCTCGCCCATCCGGCCAGCGTCGACAGCCTGCCGACCTCGGCCAACCAGGAAGACCACGTCAGCATGTCGACGTTCGCCGCGCGGCGGCTCGGCGACATGACGCGGAACAGCCGCACCATCGTGGCGATCGAGCTGCTCGCGGCGTCGCAGGGGATCGACTTCCGCGCGCCGTTGAAGACTTCGGCGAAGCTGCAGGCCGTGCACGCCGCGGTGCGACAGCGGGTTGCGTTCTACGCCGAGGACCGCTACTTCGCGCCGGACATCGCCGCCATCGGCGAATTGGTCGGGAGTGGCGGACTCAACGCAGAAGTCGCCGACCTCTTGCCTTCCTGGAACGGCTGATCGTTTCGATGCCGCGCCGGTACCTTGCTCCCAGTGCGATGCTGCCTTCGGGCTGGGCCGACGATGTGTTGATCGTCGTAGGCGACGACGGCGTGATCGCCAGCGTCGCGGCGAACATGACCGACGTCGCCGCCGAGCGCTTGAACGGTCCGGCCATCCCCGGCATGCCGAACCTGCACTCCCACGCGTTCCAGCGGGCGATGGCGGGCCTCACGCAACGGGCGGGCCCCGAGGGCGACAGCTTCTGGGCGTGGCGGGAGCTGATGTATCGCTTCCTGGCACGACTGACGCCGGACGACGTCGAAGCGATCGCGACGCGGCTCTACATCGAGATGCTGGAAGCGGGCTACACGTCGGTCGCGGAATTCCACTACCTGCATCATGATCCCGCTGGCAACCCTTACGCCAACCTGGTCGAGATGGCGGAACGGCTTCGCGCCGCGGCCGACAGCGCCGGCATCGGTCTAACGCTGTTGCCGGTCTTTTACGCCCACAGCAATTTCGGCGGCCTTGCGCCGAACGCCGGCCAGCGCCGTTTCATCACCGACATCGAGCAATTCTCGCGGATGCTCGACATGCTCAGCGCATCGCTTGCGCAGCATCCGATGCAACGGCTCGGCGTGGCGCCGCACTCGCTGCGCGCCGTGTCTCCCGGGGAGCTAAAGCGCCTGCTCGAGCTTCGCGACGATCTCGACGCCGCGATGCCGGTGCACATTCATGCTGCCGAGCAAAAGAAGGAGGTCGACGATTGCATCGCGTCGCTCGGCGCGCGTCCGGTGCAATGGCTGCTCGACAACATCGCCGTGGACGAGCGCTGGTGTCTCGTTCACGCCACACACATGGACCGGGGCGAGACGGCGGCGCTGGCGGCTTCCACCGCCGTCGCCGGACTGTGCCCGACGACCGAAGGCGACCTCGGCGACGGCTTGTTCAGCGCCAAGACTTTTCTTGCGCGCGACGGCCGATTCGGCATCGGCGGCGACAGCCATGTCAACGTCGATCCGTTTCTCGAGCTGCGTCTTTTCGAATACGGCCAGCGCATCAAGTACGAGCAGCGCAACGTATTCGGGCTTGCCCGCGCGGAATCGTTCGGGGGGCGCCTCTATCGGTCCGCCAGCGGCGGCGGCGCGCAGGCCCTCGGACAGCGCATCGGCGCCATCGCCGCCGGTCACCGGGCCGACTGGATCGTGCTCGATCAGGCCGATTCGGCATTCGGGCAACAGCGCGGCGATGCGTTGCTCGACGGCGCAATCTTCGGTCCGATGAAAGCACCCGTCGGCGATGTCATGGCAGGCGGCCAATGGCATGTCCGCAACGGCGTGCACACGCGCGCCGCGGAAAGCGCGGCACGATACGCGATCACCTTGAAGGGGCTGTTGACGTGAGCGCCGCCGCCGGCTGGGATGCGGTGTGGATCAACGTTCATCTCGCGACGATCGATGAGGCGACGGGGAGCGCGGACGGATACGGGTCGATTCGCGATGGCGCGCTGGCGGTTCGCAACGGCCGCATCGCCTGGGTCGGTCCGCGGCGCAATCTACGGCCCGGCTGGCGCGCCGCGACCGAGCACGATGGCGGCGGTGCGTGGCTGACTCCCGGGCTCATCGACTGCCACACGCACGTGGTTCACGCGGGCAACCGCGCCGACGAGTTCGAAATGCGGCTCGCGGGCGCGACGTACGAGGAGATCGCGAAGGCCGGCGGCGGTATCGCTTCGACCGTGCGCGCCACCCGTGCCGCCGCTGAAGACGAGCTGGTCGCGCAAAGCGCGGTTCGGCTGAAGCGTCTTATCGCCGAGGGCGTCACCACGGTCGAGATCAAATCCGGCTACGGACTCGATACGGCGAACGAGCTCAAGATGCTGCGCGCCGCCCGGCGCCTGGCGGCAGCGTACGGCGTCGACGTCAGGACGACGTTTCTCGGCGCGCATGCCTTGCCGCCGGAGTTCGCCGGTCGTCCCGACGAATACATCGCGCTGGTTTGCGACGAGATGCTGCCCGCGGCTGCCGCCGCCAAGCTCGCAGACGCGGTCGATGCGTTCTGCGAGCGCATCGGCTTTACGCCGGTCCAGACGGCGCGCGTATTCGACGCGGCGAAAAAACATCGCATACCCGTCAAGCTGCACGCCGACCAGCTTTCCGATCAGGGCGGAGGCCGGCTGGCGGCCGAATATCGCGCCTTGTCCGCCGACCACCTGGAATATGCGTCGGCCGACTCGGTGCAGGCGATGGCCGCCGCAGGCACGGCGGCCGTCGTGCTGCCGGGCGCGTTCTACTGTCTGCGCGAAACGCGATTGCCCCCGATCGCAAGCCTGCGCCGGCACGGCGTGCCGATAGCGATCGCCACCGACTGCAATCCGGGCACCTCGCCGTGCACCTCGCCGCTGCTGATGCTGAACATGGCTTGCACCTTGTTCGGTCTCACGCCTGCGGAGGCGCTTGCCGGTCTCACGCGACATGCGGCCAAGGCGCTCGGCATCGAAGACGAAGTCGGCAGGCTGGCATTGGGCCAGCGCGCGGACTTCGCGCTCTGGGACGTCGCGCGACCGGCCGAGCTCGCCTATGCGTTCGGCGCGAATCCCTGCGTCGGGCGAGTCGTGCGCGGCAGCGCCGACGCCGCCGGCATACCGTCACTTCGGTAATTCTTACAACGCGCCGGAAGGCGCGGGTTGCGGCGCGATTCGAATGCGATCGCCGCCTCGCGGCGATCGCACGATCGTAACAGGCGTCAGTGCGTTGTCGTCTGGTCGTGCTTGCCGCCCGGGGTGGAAACCTTCGAGACGGCTCGCCCGATCGTCGTCGGGTCGTCGTTGCGCGCGAGGTCGCCCAGCGAGACGATGCCGACCAGGCGCTTGGCGTGGTTGACGACAGGCAAGCGGCGCACCTGGGCCTTGGCCATGTTGCGCGCCACCTCGTCGATGCCGTCGGTCTCGAAGCAATAGAGCATCTCCTTGCTCATGACTTCGGCGACCTTGGTGTCGAGCGATTTGCCCTGGGCGATCGCGCGGACGACGATATCGCGGTCGGTGATCATGCCGACCAGCCGGTCGTCGTCGCCGACCGGCAACGCGCCGGCGTCGATGTCGGCCATGATGCCGGCTGCCTCGCGGATCGTCTGTTCGGGGCTCAAAAGGTGCACATCGCGCGTCATGATGTCGCTGACTTTCATCGCTTTACCTCCGGGGCTTTCAACCTGCGGGCAAGGTGTCCGCAGCGGCGAGGGCCGATGACAAGCCCGTCCCCGGCCCCGCGCCGATCCCTGTGTGACAGCGCGTGCAGGCGCGTGTTCAGGCGAATTTTCGCCTCAGGCGCCGCGCCGCGCCGCATCAATCGGCAACGAACAGTTCTCGCCTCAGCAATCCGGCCTCAACGGCCGCGATGGTGGCCTGTCGGTGCTCGACGCGGTCGGTGAATTCGCTCGAACCCAACACCTCGACGAGGGCGCCGGCACGCGCCTTCATACCTTCACGGTCGATGCGCATCGAGTGCAGGAACACTGCTGTGAGGTCCGTTCGCTCCTGAAGGCGCCAGCCCGATCGATCGAGCAGGAACGCGTAGTCGTCCACGCCGGCGACAAACGGCGGACCCGCCGCAATGGCAATTTCGCGCTCGGCGTCGGTCAGCGAAGGCGCGAGCGAAATGACGGTGAACACCATCCTGCCGCCCTTGCGCGCGACACGCCGACACGCCGTCAGGACGCCCAGCTTGTCAGGCGTGCAGCACAGGACATCAGAATGGGTGAGCGCGTCGAACGAAGCGTCCTTGAACGGCAGCGCTGCGCCGTCCGCCGCGACGACGTCACAGCGCTGGGCCAGACCGTCGGCGGCGGCGCGTTCGAGCGCAATGCGAAGGGCGGCGAGAGGGAGGTCTGCGATAACAACGTCGCAGCCGGTTCGCGTCGCAAGATACAGACCCGGCCACCCGGTCCCGGCCCCTACGTCCAGGAGCTTCGCGGCCGGGCCGAGTTCGAGCAACTGGGCGATTCGCTCGGCTTCCTGCCGCGTCGTCCAACTGGTACTGCCATACGCGCAACCGCAAACGCTACGTTCCAGGTCGCGCATCGCGGCCGAGCGGTGCAGCTCGGCATACTTCGCATACCGGCCTGCCAGCTCGTTCAGTTCCAGCGTCAGCGCCATGACGTCACGCGCCGCGGCACGGCGGGCAGGCCCTCGGACGCCGCTATCGGGCCGCTTGGTGGACTCACGATCATCGCCGTGCGGATCGCCCTATGCCGTCTTGTCGGCGACGAGCGATGCGCTCTTGACGCCGAACTTCCGGCTGGCCGACTGCGCATTATCGGAGATGAATCGGTACGCTGGATTGTCCCGTACCGTGCGGATGCGCAAGCCCGCATCTTCGATCGCCGACCGGTAATCGCCCTGCTGCATCGCGCCGCCGATGCACGCCGCCCACAAGGTCGAATTGCAGACGATGCCGTCCGGCAATTGCACTTCGGTGACGATATCGGCGAGCGCGAGCCGACCACCCGGCTTCAACACTCGGGCGACTTCCTGAAACACTTTCGACTTGTCGGGCGACAGATTGATTACGCCGTTGCTGATGACTGCATCGAACGAAGCGCGCTCGAACGGAAGCGACTCAATATACCCTTTTATGTAGGTAACGTTGCGAATGTCGCTCGCATCGCGCAGGCGCTCGGCCTTCAGCCGTTGCGCGTCGGTCATGTCGACTCCGGTCACCCGTCCGCCGGGTCCGACCTTCAGAGCAGCGACGAATGTGTCCATACCCGACCCGCTGCCCAGATCGAGCACCGACTCGCCGGGTTTCAATTCCGCGAGATCGAAGTAGTAACCGACCCCTGCGAACGAGTCGATCGCCTCGCGCGGAATGCGGTCAAGGTCCGCGGGTGAGTAACCTAGGCGTTCGGCCAGCGCGCGCCCCATCTCGAAATGAAACTCACCTTGCGGGTTGAGCGCAACCTGCCGGTACATGTCCTGGACTTTGGTTTCGAGCTCCGTCCGATTTACTGTTGCATTCGTTGCCATACCATCCTCCTCACAGGATTCGGCCGCCGAGGCCCTAAGGAACACGCGCGCAGCATCGTCATTTCGCGCACTCTGTCACATTGTCAGCTCACAGCAAGAGTCTTGCCCGCCAGCGTTTCGCGCATGCGCAATGCTGCGATCAGGCCGGAGCCAAAGGTGACCGCCGCGACGAGCCACATCGCCGCGGCGAGCCCGACTGCATCGGCGACGATGCCTGCCAGCAGCGCACCGATCGCATAACCCAGGTCGCGCCAGAGGCGATAGACGCCGACCGCCGATGCCCGCCAGCTCGGGAGCGCGACGTCACCGATGGCGGCGAGAAGCGTCGGATACACCATCGCCGTCCCTGCGCCCAACAGAAGCGCGCCGAAGGCGAACATGGCGAAGCTCGACGTCGCCGCGGTCACCGCAATACCGACCGCCTGCATCCACATCCCCCAGACGATCAGCCCTTTGCGGCCGATCCGGTCCGACCACGCTCCGGTAAAGAGCTGCATTACGCCCCACACCGCGGGATAAAGGCCGGCGAGCAGACCGATCCGCTCGAGCGTCATGCCGGCCGCGGCGAAATAAAGTGGGAAGATTCCCCACGCCATGCCGTCGTTCAGGTTGTTGACCATCCCGGCCTGGCTCACGCTCGACAGATTGCGATCGGTGAGCGTGGTACGCCAGAAGACCTCGCGCTGCGAGAGCGTCCGGTCGCTTGCCTCGGCCGGCCGGAGATTCGTCTCATGCCGGACGAACTGCTTTGTCTCCCGCACCATCAGCGCGGAGAGCATGAGCCCCAGCATCACGTATGCGACGCCGAGATAGAACGGCTGTGGCCGCAGGCCGTAGTGCGCCGCGATCCAGCCGGTGGCGAACGCGCTTGCCGCCACGGCGACATACCCCGCGAATTCATTGAGACCCATCGCGAGACCGCGTCGCTTCGGTCCGACCAGGTCGATCTTCATGATGACCGTTGTCGACCAGGTCAGCCCCTGGCTCACGCCGAGCAGTGCGTTGGCCGCGACCACCCATTCCCATGTCGGTCCCCACATGAGCATGAACGGCACCGGAATCGCAACCAACCACCCACCGACGAGCACGTGCTTGCGTCCGAAGCGATCAGCGAGCCGGCCGGCACCATAATTGGTCAATGCCTTGGTCACGCCAAAGACGACGATGAACGACAGGATCGCCGCGCGAGCGGCAATGTGGAATTCCTGCTCGGCGATCGCAGGCAGGATGCTGCGCTCGAGGCCGACCATGGCGCCGACGAACGCGTTGACCACGACCAGCAGCGAGAACTGTGCGGCGTTCTCACGCAGACCGAGTCGGATGACGGCTTCAGCCACGCCACTGACCCGCCAGACCTCGCCGGGCGCTAGCGCCTCATTTGCTTCCGCCGGCCATGGCGCGGCAACTCTTGGCACAGGATCGGCATATCGTCGCGCATTCCTCCATGCCGTCGAGCTGCTCGCAACTTTCGGCGCAGGCGTCACACACATCCGCGCAAGCTCGGCATATGCTCCGATGCATCGATGATGCGCTGAGCATGGAATTGGCCGAGGTCTGGCAGATTTCAGCGCAGGTCAGCATCAATCTGAAGTGCTCCGGCGCGACGTGCTTGCCGCCCATTTCCAGGCAGTAGCGCATGGCCATCGACAGACAGATGCGATGGCAGTCTTCGCATGCCTTGATGCAGGACTGCATTGCCGGATCGATTGCCGTTGGGTTCTTCATCGGAGCTCCTTCGCATCGGACGCCCGTGCCAGGCGGACATTCCAGGGTCGGCATGAGCATTCTAGCCCGAAGGGGGGAAGCTCGATATGCGCGCTGCGTACCTTCGCTCCGATCGCCCGAAGGGATCGGCCACGCTGGCCTGCTAGCGCCGGATCAGGCAGCCGATCGGAAGAGATCGCCGGCGGCCGGCGCGACCGCCGCAGGCCTATGCCGGATCGGCAGGCGCACGGTGAACCGGGTGCCGACACCGACTTCGCTTTCGACGTCGATCTGGCCGCCATGCTTGAGCACGATCGCGTAGGACACCGACAACCCGAGCCCTGTGCCTTCGCCGACCGGCTTGGTGGTGAAGAACGGGTCGAAGATCCGGCTTAAGTTTTCCGCACTGATGCCCGACCCGGTATCCTGGACGCGGATCCAGACCTGGCTGCCTTCGACGCCGGTCGAGAGTGTGACCTTGCCATCGGCGCCGATCGCCTGTCCGGCGTTGACCAGCAGATTGATGAACACCTGCCCCAGCCGCGACGGCACGCATTCGACCTTTGGCAAGTCCCCGTAATTGATCTCGATGCGGGCCTTGCGCTTGAGCTCGCTCTTCACGATGTTGAGCGTGCTTTCCAGAACCGCGTGCAGATCGGCCATCTCCCACGCTTCCTCGCCGCCGGTGCGCGAGAAGTCCTTCAGATCCTGCACGATGCCTTTGACCCGCACCAGACCTTCGCGGGACTCCTTCAGCAGGTCGACAATGTCGCCGCGCAGAAAGTCGAAATCGTGGCTGCTGCGCAGCATCCTGGCGCGGACCAGCTCCGGCGACGCAGCGACGGGGGCGGCATCGTCCGCTTCGATATAGGCGTTGAGCAATGCGAAAACGCGCTGCAGGTACGATTCCAGCGTGCCGAGATTCGACGAGACGAATCCAACCGGGTTATTGATCTCGTGCGCAACGCCGGCTGCGATCTGGCCGATCGAGGCGAGCTTTTCGGATTGGATCAGCTGGTCCTGCGCTTCCTCCAGCATCGCATTGACGCGCTGCAAGGTCTCGTTCAGCGTCGACAGCTCGCTGATCCGGTTGTCGCGCTCGACATTCATCCGATGGTTGGCGATGACCAGCGCGAGCAGGCTCGTCAGCGCCTGACCGCGGTCCAGATCCTCGACCGTGTAGCGCTGGCGCGACGCGGCCCGGTTGACCGCGAGCGCGCCGATGATCTGTTCCTGGACGACCAGCGGCCAGCACATCGCCGAGTGCGCGGGCCGGTTGCGCGGCTCGGACACCCGCAGCGGCAAGCCCGCTTCGGCGGCGTTGCCGTTGATCAGGATAGGCTGCCCGGTCGCGATGACGTGACCGAACACGCCGACGCCGCGCTGCAGCCGGCTCCCCACGACACCGGGCGGCAGGTCGGTGCCCGCGGCGATCTCGAGCTCGTCATCGGTCGCGTCGACCAGCAGCGCGATCGATCCGCTTTCGGCGTCGAAACCCTGGACGATATGCGTGAGGATGTCCTGGCGCACCCGCAATGGATCGGCGCCATAGGCCGCGGTCTGGCCGAATTCGTACAGCGCACGGATCCAGGCGAGGTCGGCGGTCTTGCCGCCGCCCAGGGCTACGGCCGTTTCGGTAGTCGACAAAGCGAGATTCCTCTAACGGTTCAGTCTTCGAGCAGGACGCTGCCGTCCTCGGCCCAGCGAACGCGGGTGATCCCGGGCGACTCGAGCTCGAGCCGTTCCAGCTCCGCCTGCTGCTCCGAGATGACGCCGCGCTGGCGACGAACCTCGTTGGCGAGCTCCTGGTTTTCGACCAACAGCGCGCGGTGCGCGAGGACCTGCACGATCGCCGCCTTGAGCTCATGGTCGGACCACGGCTTGCTGACGAACTGGAAAATGCCGGCATCGTTGATCGAACGCATGATGCCTTCGATGTCGGCGTAGGCGCTGATGATGATGCGCGCCGAATTGGGCTGCAGCTTTCGCGCTTCGGTAAGGAACGTGGCGCCGTCCATTTCCGGCATCCGGAAGTCGGAGATGATCAGATCGACCGGATGATCCTGCAGGTAGGCGAGCGCCTGGAGCGGCGAGGTAAAGGTCATCACCTGGGGGTTCGAGATGGCGGGCGCCGCGTCGTGATTGAGACACATCCGACGCAAAGCGTTAAGCACGTTCGGTTCGTCGTCGACGATCAGCAGTTTGGCCATGATCAATTTCTCCAGCGAATGCAGATAGTTAGGCGCAGGAGCAGGCCTCGCGGGCAAGCGAGGTGTGCGACTCCCTTCATCCGACGTCGAAACGGAGCAAGCGGCGTGCCAAGCGACGCTGCCGGCGTGCGCCGGCAGCGTCGTCGACTGATCCGTGCGTTTGTTTTACGGGCGCGGTTGGCGTCGCAATGCGCGACGTTTGCGCAACACCAGCACCGCGCTGAGCGCGAGCAGGGCGCCGAGAAGCATCAACGACTGTTCCGACAGCGTCGGGATCGCTCCACCCGCAGCGGTCTGCGTCACCGAGATATTGTCGATGAAATACGCAACGTCGGTGGAGATGCCCGGGCCTCCCGGGGTGCGGGCGTCAAGCTCGCCGGCAAAGATGATCGTCGCCGACGTACTGGTTGCGGTGAAATTCACCCGAACCGTGTGCCAGTTGCCATCCAGAAATTCGGTCAGCAGCAGCGGATTCGCCGGCTCGTTGTTGAGGAACACGCCGAAGCTTCTGCCCGTGCCGCCGCCCGAGGAGTTGGCGAACAGGCGCACG